>VYCM01000009.1 GCA_009843915.1 Acidimicrobiaceae bacterium
CCCACCATCGAAGCCAGGCGGACGGGCTCACGAGCAGCGCTCCCAGCAGGGTCGCCGCGGCCCCGAACGCGCCGAGGCTTGCGGCCGGCCTCAAGGAGCCGGTGGCCCCCGGCTCCGCATCGGCCAGCCGTGTGGCGCTCCGCGCGCTCCGGACCGTCAAGAGAACGGTCGCGGCCAGCAGCACCGCGATCAGTGAATTGGCCGCGAAGTCCGACACACCGTAAGTCACCTCGTCGGCGCGGACGGCGCCGGGATCCACACCCGGCGGTATGGACGGCCACGGAGGGGTGCGAAGGTCGGCGTAGCGCACCAGTTCCGACATGTGGTGCCATCCGGCTGGAGGCGCGCCGCTCAGCGCCCTTCCGGCCGCCATCTGGACCATCTCGCCGGACACGTCGATCTCCGAGGCGGCATAGCAGTCGTTCTGGCTGCACCGGTCGGCGATGATCAGACGAACGGGAACGAACGCGGCGAGGAATCCGGCGCTGAACGCAGCCCAGCGGCGCAGCGCCGCCGTGCGCAGCACATTCTTGAGCGGGTGGCCGTTGGCCGCGTTGCGGGCCAGCATGAACACGGCCGCCAGTGGCGGCGCCACATAGACGAGGTCGTAGGTCATCGACGCCGCGAGGCCCAGCGACGCCATCAACGCCAGTTCGCGCCAGGACACCGGCCGGGCCTTGAGGTCGCGGTCGCGGGCCACGGCCAGCGCCAGCAGCAGGATGAGGATCATCCAGCCGATGATCCGGAACGAGTACTTCGTCAGCGACCCGGCCGGTCCTGCGGCGACGAGGACGGCGGCGAATATCAGCGGGTATAGGGCCGTGGCCGGATGGAGCCGGGCGGTTGCCGGTGACGTCTGGGGGAAGCAAGCGCGGCCGCGACCCGCGTCGCCACCACCGCCAGCACTGCGACGGCCAGCACCCGCAGCACGCCCTGCACGGCACTGAGCGTCAGGCCGGTCGCCTCGGCCGCTTCAACTGTGAACGACCGCTCGATCGCTTCGGTGAACCGGCCGATCGGCCTGAAGTTGCCGTGGTCGAGGAACACACCGATATCGGTGTAGACCCCGCGCGCCGCCTCGAAGGGGTTCGATCCGTACAGTCGGGCCGCCTCGTAGGCTCGCTGGCGTTCGTCCCCCTGGAGCGAGAAGCCCAGCAGCGGGGCTGTGACGATCAGCGCCGGCGCGGCCGCAGCGGGCCAGAGCCACCGGGATCGCGGCGGCGTGCTGTCGGCCACGGTGTGCAGGCTAGTCATGTGTGGCCTGGATGTAGCCTCGGCGACGATGCGACGGCAGCGGAGCGTTCTGAGGAAGCCCCTCCTGCATGTCGCCGGGCCGTCAGCGGTGATCATGGCCCCGTTGCTGGGGCTGACGTTCCACAGCGATCAGCGAATCATGATGTATTGGCTTACCGGCGCGTTCGGAGCGGATCCGTTCGCGATCGTGAATCAGAACCTTGCTGAGATAGGTGACTTTGTCCGGCAGGGGAACTTCCGTCCACTGGGCCGGTTCGTCATCTACATGGAGCAGACCTCCATCTTCGAGGTAGCGGCTGGAACGGGGATCGCGCCTCATGTGATCCAGGGAGTCGTCCGCCTCATCATGGTGTCGGCCTTGGCGGTGGCTGCGATGTGCTTCGTCGTTGCGCTGTACGACTCGGCGAGATCGGCGTCCATACCGGGCGCGGCGACAGTGAGACGCCGGCTGCTCGATCCGTCCGCACCCCTGCCCCCCCGTACTGGCCGCCTTTCCGTTGGTGGTGGCCTCGACATTCGTCGTCTCCGGTGCGTTGCACCCGGCGTCGTTCTTCCCGTTCTTCTTCGTGGCGGTTGCGATCTATCTGTTGCTGGTCCCGTTGTATGTCTGCTCGGGCGAAGCCATGACCCGGAGGGGCATAGGGATCCGATCCGCCGCCTTGTGCGCGGTGCTGGGGATGGTCAGCGCCATGACGTCGGAGCTTCTCTACCTCGTTCCCGTCGTGTGCCTGCTCACCATCGCGACTCGCTGGTGGCTGTCGCGCCAACCTGGACGGGAACTGATCCGGAGCTCGGCCTTCTCCCGCCTCGTAGCGTTGTCGGTCGGGTTCCTGGTGGTGTTCGTGCCCAGCCGGCTAGCGATCGCGGCGGAGTGCTCCCGGGGCGAGTGCTACGAGGGCTCTTCTGCGGTTCTCTCGACCCTGTCGGTGGAACAATGGCTCGGCCGGGCGGTGGCCGGACTGCAATTCGAGACGCTGTCATCGACGCTGGCCGGCGACTACGACAATCTGTCTCTGGCTCGCGACCCGATCGACTTCGTGACCAATGTCTGGCTGATCCTTGTCGTCCTGTCGCTGGGGTGCCTCGCCGTGACAGCTGCGATCCGAGTGTCGCGGGCGTCCGAGTCCGCTGATCGCCTTGGTGCCGGGGACCTGCGCAGGTTCGGCGCGGCGCTGTGTGGATTCGGGAGCCTCCTGGCTCTGGTGACGACTCTGATGGTGAGCCTCTCGGAAGGCCTGCAGGGATGGCACGACCGCGGCTTCGGACTGGACCAGTGGCGTGATTCGCTGCTGGTGCAGATTGCTTGGGCACTCATCTTGTATGGCCTCGCCGTCATCGCGCTGTCCTACATCGGCCGAGGGAACGAAGGCCGCCGGGCCCGAAGGGCGTGGCTGGCTGCCGGGGTGACAGCATTGGTGTTCGTCATGTCGATGAACGCCTTCATGGCCAACGACAAGTTCTCGATCTGGAGACGTACAGGATCTGACAGCACTGCTGTCAACCTCATCGCCACAGCCAGCGTCGACTTCGACCGGTCGGAGCGGGGTCAGGCCATACGGTGCGAGCTCATATCGGCCTACACGGAGCGCAACTGCACCGATTGCTGGCATTCGGGACAGCGAGTGCTCGAGGAACTGAACCGGTTGTCGAGGTCCAGGCACAACGCGGACTTCTGTCCCGTTGGCCTTCTGTCCCGCTGATCGCCGACGACCGATGCCGGAGGGCCACATGCCGACGATGATGCCGGCCACCACCCGGCTGAAGTGGGCGGTGGTCGGATGGACTCTGGGGTTCTTGGGAAGTCTGGCCGCGGTGGTGGTCTTGGCCCTGTATGGGTTGGACCTTGGCGGCGACGACGCTTCCTCGGAGTTGACGCTGGGACCGCTGTTCCTGTTGCAGATTCCTCTGTGGATCGGCCTGCTGGGCACGCCGCTGCTGGCGCGGACGCGCGGTCTGCACTGGAAGGAGCAGATGGGATGGCGAATGCGGCTCGTAGATGTGCCCACCGGCATCGCCGCCGGCCTGCTGCTGCAGTTCGTGTTGCTGCCGCTGCTCTATCTCCCGATCCTCGAGGTGTTCGAGGATCTCGACGTGGAGGGTCCGGCCCGTGAGTTGACCGAGATGGCCGAGGCGTCGCCGGAGGTCGCGATGCTGGTGTTCATGACCGTGATCGCGGCTCCGCTCACGGAGGAGGTCTTCTTCCGGGGCCTGCTGCAGGGAGCGCTGCGCGATCGGTTCGGCCCGGTTCGTGCGGTGGTGATCTCCTCGCTGGCGTTCGCGGTGGTTCACTTCCAGGTGGTGCAGTTCCCGGCGCTGCTCGTGATCGGCGTGGTGCACGCTCTGCTGGTGCTGGCCACCAGGCGTCTGGGCGCGGCCCTGTGGTCGCACGTCGCCTTCAACGCCGCCACCGTGGTGGTTCTGCTGTCGTGAAGCTGCCGGACGGCGTGCTGGAACCCAGCAGGAGAACCACCTCCGTACTCACGTCGGTACTCGTCGGCGCGGTGGTGGCGCTGGTGACCGCGTTCCTGGTGGCCAACCTGAGGCCGTGGCTCTGGTTCACGGACACCACACCCACCGGAGGCGATCTCGGAGCCCATGTCTGGGCTCCTGCATACCTCCGCGATGTCCTGATCGGCGAGCTGAGGCTCACCGGGTGGACCCACGACTGGTACGCCGGTTTTCCCGCCTTCACGTTCTACATGGTGGTCCCCTCGTTGCTCGTTGTGGTCGTCGACGCGGGCCTCGGGCTTCACGAGGCGGTGTTCGCCCACCTCGCGGTGGCTCTCGCGGCCGGTGCGGCCGCGCTGGTGGTGGCCCGGCGGGCAGCACGGTCCGCCAGCCAGTGCTGGGCGATCGCATTGGTCGTCGCCGGGGTGGCCGGTGCGGCCAAGCTGTTCGTCGACGCCCCGGCGGCCGACCGCGCCCTGGCCGCGCTGCTGCTGCCGGCCGCCGTGGCCTGGTGCGCCTGGTACGGCCTGCGTCGCAGACCCCGCTGGCGGGCGGGAGCGTCGGTGGCCGCGGCCCTTCTGGCGCTCGTCGTGGTCCCCATGCCGTACGGCGTGTCACTGAAGCTGGTGACGATCGCGGGAGTCGTGGTGCTGCCCGCGGCGGTGTGGGCGATGACCCGCCTGGGCGGGATCGGCGCCGAGGGTCAGGCGCTGGCCTCCGTGGCCACCCTGCTGTTCCTCTTCGACCGCTCCTTCAACATCTACGGCGGGAACCTGATGTCCACCATGGCGGGCGAGTTCGCCTACTCGCTGGGCCTGGCCACCGCGGTCCTCTACATAGGAGTCGCCGTCCGGGGCATGCAGACCGACCGGCACAGGATCCTGGCCGGCGCGCTGCTGGCCCTCACGGGGTTGATGCACCTGTTCTCTGCGTTCTTCGCGCTGGCCGCGGTGGCAGCCCTGCTGCTCGTTCTGCCGTGGCGTGCCGCCGAATGGCGACGCCGGCTGGTGTGGACCGTCTCCAGCGGAGCGCTGGCCGCTGCGCTCAGCGCGTGGTGGGTGCTGCCGTTCTGGTGGAACCGGGGCCTGCTGAACGACATGGGTTGGGGCAAGGAGCGCCGCTACCTGTCCTCGCTCTGGTCGCGCAGCTCCTTCGACTACAGCTTCCTTGCGAACGATCCGCCGTTGCAGCTGTTCGTGGTGCTGGCGGCGGCCGGAGCGGTGCTGCTGTTCCTCCGGCGGGGGCGGCTCGGCATGGCCCTGGCGCTGACCGGGGCGATCGTGGCCGCGGGCTTCCTGATCCTGCCCGAGGGGCGCCTGTGGAACGTCCGGATCCTGCCCTTCTACTACCTCACCGTCTACCTGACGGCGGCTCTCGGCATAGGCGAGGCGATCCGGACGGGCCGCTCGGCCCTCGACCGCCGGCAGGCCGCCCGGGCCGCGGCTGGAGAGACCGACGAGGATGCCGAGGCCGCGACGGCCGGCGAGGCCGGGGAGGCCGACGAGGGTGCCGGGGCCGGCCGGTTCAGGGTGTCGGCGGGAGCGATCGTGGCCAGCGGCTCGGTCGTGGTGATGACGGCCGCGGTGTTGGTGATGGTGGGACTGCCGTTGCGGTCCCTGCCCTTCGGGAATCTCGGTGACGACGGCGTCTACCGTTGGGGACCGTTAAGTTCCAGCGAGTCCAACCTCGGGCCGTACTGGGTCGAGTACAACTTCGAGGGCTACGAGGGCAGGGGACCGACGGCCGACGGCGGGGGCAGCTCGGAGTATTGGGACCTCGTCGCGACGATGGACCGGATCGGTGAGAGCCACGGCTGCGGCCCCGCCCTCTGGGAGTACGAATCCGGCCGGCTCGGCTCCTACGGCACTCCGATGGCGCCGATGCTGCTGCCGTACTGGACCGACCGCTGCATCGCGTCGATGGAGGGCCTCTACTTCGAGGCTTCGGCCACCGTCCCGTACCATTTCCTGATGCAGTCGGAGCTGTCGACCGCCCCCTCCCGAGCCCAGCGGGACCTGCCCTATTCGGGACTCGATGTCGCCGCGGGCGTCGAGCACATGCGGCTCATGGGGGTTCGCTACTACATGGCGTTCTCCGAGGACGCGGTGAGCCAGGCCCGAGCCGCGGCGGACCTCACCGAGATCGGCGCGACGCCGCTGGGCCCGTGGGTCGTGTTCGAGGTGTCCGGCCACGCGCCGGCGGTCGGCCTGTCGAGGCTGCCGGTGGTGGTCGACGGCCTCGACGACTCAGACGAGGAGTGGCTCGAGGCATCGGTGGGAGCGTTCCTGGCTGCCGGCCGGGACGGACCCGTGCTCGCGGCCGACGGTCCCGACGCCTGGCCCCGGATGACTCTTCCCGACGTCCGGGGTGAGCGCCGCGATGACCCGTCCGGCTCGGACTTGGGCCGCCAGGAGGTGATGCGGCGGCTGTCGGATGTCCTTGGAGATATCGCGCCGGTCGAGAACATCGAGCCGGCAGAGGTCAGCGGCCTCGTCCGCGGTGACCATTCGATCTCATTCTCGGTGGACCGGGTGGGATCTCCGGTTCTGGTGCGGACTTCGTACTTCCCCAACTGGTCGGTGTCGGGCGCGCAGGGGCCCTACCGCGTGACCCCCAACTTCATGGTGGTGGTGCCGACCGGTACCGAGGTCCGCATGACCTACGGCCGCAGCCCGGTGGAGTGGTTCGCGATGGCGGTCACCTTGGTGGGACTGGCGGCGGTCGTGTGGCTCCTGGCGCGACGGCCGTGAGGTTCTCGGTGATCGTTCCGGCCTACCGCGAGGCTGGCCGCATCGGCGACACGGTCGCCGCGCTGCGCACCGCCTTGGCCGGCGTGAAGGCCGACGGCGGCGCGGAGATCGTGGTGGTCGACGACGGCTCCGACGACGGCACCGCCGATGCCGCTCGAGCTGCCGATGCCGACGTAGTGGTTGAACTCGGCGTGAACCGGGGCAAGGGCGAGGCGGTAAGGGTTGGGATGCGGGCCGCTTCGGGACAGGTCGTGGCATTCACTGATGCCGATCTTGCCTACGCGCCGAACCAGCTCGTCGCACTGCTGGAAGAGGTGGAGCGGGGCGCCGATGTGGTTGTTGGCGACCGTCGCCATCCGCACTCAGTGGCCGTCACCGACCCGTCCTGGCTGCGCAGCGCTGGGAGCCGGACCGTGGCGGCGGTCCGGTGGTTGCTGAGGCTGAGTCCGGGCCGTGACACGCAGTGCGGCCTCAAGGGCTTCTCGCGGGAAGCCGCCCTGTCGCTGGCCGGGGCGTCGGTGATGGACCGGTTCTCGATGGACGTGGAGATTCTCTGGCTCTCCGACCGCCTGGGTCTGGATGTGCGAGAGCTGCCGGTCGAGGTTGTCAACCGGCAGTCTTCCTCGGTGCGGGTCGTCAGCGACGGGTGGGAGCTGGTGCTCGACATGTGCCGCATCCGGACGCGGGCCCTGCTGGGCCGCTACCCGAACAAGTCTGGCGGGTAGCGGCGGTGGCCGACCTCGACGCCATCTTCAAGGCCTACGACATCCGTGGGATCGTGGGATCCGAGATCGACGCCGAAGCCTGTTTCGCCATCGGAGCGGCCTTCGGAGGCCACGGGCGCGATCAGGGCTCGGCCCGTGTGGTGGTCGGCCGCGACATGCGTCCCGACGGCGCCGAGCTGTCTGCGGCTTTCTGCCGGGGCGCGGCTGCGGCCGGCGTCGATGTGATGGACATCGGCATGTGCGCTACCGAGATGGTGTACTTCGCATCCGGGCGGTTCGGCATCCCCGGTGCGATGTTCACCGCCTCGCACAACCCGGTCGGCTACAACGGCATCAAGCTCTGCGGCCCGGGCGCGACCCCCATCGGGACCGGCACGGGACTGGAGGCGATCAAGGCCCGCGCCTCCGACCGGCCGCCGCGGACGGCCGCCGCAGGAGCGATCACTCGACACGACATCCTGGCCCGTTACGTCGAACATGTTCTGTCCTTCGTGGATGCCGGCGGGCTGCAGCCGCTGCGACTGGCGGTCGACACCGCCAACGGCATGGGCGGCCTGGTGGCGCCGGCGGTCTTCGATCCACTGCCCTTCGAGGTCGACTACCTCCATCCTGAGCTCGACGGCACGTTCCCCAACCATCCGGCCGACCCGCTCCGGCCCGAGAACCTGCAGGATGTCCAGCGCAGGGTGAGCGCCGTCTCGGCCGATGCCGGACTGGCCTTCGACGGCGACGCCGACCGGGTGTTCGTGGTGGACGAGCAGTCCCGGCCGCTCTCGGGCTCCCTGACCGCATCGATCATCGCGACCGTGATGCTCGAGCGCGAGCCCGGCGCGACGATCGTGCACAACGTGATCTGCTCGAGGGCCCTGCCGGAGGTCGTCGAGGAGCGGGGAGGCCATACGGTGCGGACGCGGGTGGGGCACTCGTTCATGAAGGAGGCCATGGCCTCCAGCGGAGCGGTGTTCGGAGGCGAGCATTCCGGCCACTACTACTTCCGGGGCAACTACGGCGCCGACAGCGCCATGATCGCAGTGCTGGTCCTGCTGGAGGTGCTCGGCCGGCACGACGGCAACCTCAGCGACCTGGTCGCACCGCTGGAGCGCTACGCCGCGTCGGGCGAAGTCAACCGCGATGTGGTCGACCAGGTGGCGATGATCGAGCGGGTGGCGGCCGCGTTCGCGGGCTGCGAGCAGGACCGCCTCGACGGCTTGACCGTCGATTGCGGCGACTGGTGGTTCAACCTGAGGCCGTCGAACACGGAGCCCCTGCTGCGGCTGAACGTCGAGTCCAGCGATCCGGCCGAAGTCCGAGCCCGAGTCGCTGACGTTCTCGCGCTGATCACTCCGTAGCATCAGGGGGATGTCCACCGTTCGAGGAGGTGGCCCGTGACACTCGATGCCCGCCTGCTGGAGATTCTCGCCTGCCCCAGCGACAAGGGACCGCTGCTGTACTTCTCCGACGAAGAGATCTTGTACAACCCCCGGCTGCGTCTCCGCTACCGAGTGGAGGACGGGATTCCCGTGATGCTGCTGGATGAGGCCGATTCGATGGGCGACGCCGAGCACGGACGTCTGCTGGCCAAGGCGGAGGCCGACGGAGTCGGTCCCACGTTTCTCGAGGCTGGCGGCGGCGACAGCGCGGGCTGAGCAAGACAGCGCACCATGGCCACCGACGATCTGTTCGAGGCGCTCCGACACCTGCCCGACCAGGTGCGAGACGCGGCGGTGGCCGCCGCGGACGTGGGAGGCCTGCCCGCGCCCGGCGAGATCTCCGAAGTGGTGATCATCGGCGCGGGCGGGGGAGGGGTGGCCGGCGACGTGGTGGAGTCGGTCGCGCAGCTCCAGGGCTCGGAGCCGGTCCTCGCCACCGGTGGCATCAGCCCCGCCTGGCTCTCGGAGTCGTCGCTGGTGGTGGCGGTGTCGCAGTCCGGCGATGACCAGCCGACGGTGGCCGCAGCCCGTGTTGCTCGCGCCAGCGGTGCGCACATGGTGGCGGTCACCTCCGGGGGCGAGCTGATGTCACTGTGCACCGGCTGGGGCGTTCCGATCACGCGGGTGGACCCCTTCGCCGGCCCCGCGGCAGGACTCGGCGTGGTGATCGTGCCGGTGCTGGTGCTGCTCGAGCGCGTCGGCGTGCTCGAGGGCATGAACAGGCTGATCTCCGAGAGCGCCGAGCAGATCGAAGCCCGCCGCCGGCTCATCGATGCCGATCCTGCACAGCTGGAGGCTCTGGCCACGAGCGTTCAGGACCGGATGGCGGTCGTGTGCGGCGCTGGGGGCGTGGGCAAGCACGCCGCCCGCCGGTGGGTCCACCAACTGGACCGGATCGGCGGGGTGTCGTCGGTGCGCCGCAACCTCCCGGCCGATGAGGCTGAGGCCGCGTCCTTCCGCACGCTGGCCCAGCGGATCCCGGCGGGCGTCGCCACGATCGTGCTGCGCCACGACTTCGAGCCCCCGGGGCTAGCCGACCGCATCGACCTGCTCGGCGGCGAGGTGGCAGCCCTACACGAAGTGAGAGCGGCTGGGGAGGGTGCTCTCGCGCAACTGCTGGACCTGGTCCTGGTCGGTGACGCGGTCGCGGGGTTAGCGTCGCGGCGCGTTCGGGAGGACCCATGATCGAAGGTGATGGCCGTGGCCCCGACCTCTGGTAGCGACATGCGTGTCGCCGACCTCTCGCTGGCCCCGCTCGGGCGCTCCGAGATCCGCCTGGCCGAGCACGAGATGCCGGGGTTGATGGCGCTGCGGGGCCGCTACATGGACGATCAGCCCCTGGCGGGTGCCCGGATCGCCGGATCGCTGCACATGACCGTCCAGACCGCGGTGCTCATCGAGACACTGGTCGCTCTCGGTGCTCAGGTCCGGTGGGCGAGCTGCAACATCTTCTCAACCCAGGATCATGCTGCCGCCGCGGTCGCGGTCGGTCCCGGCGGCACCGTCGACGAGCCCCGGGGAGTGCCGGTGTTCGCCTGGAAGGGCGAGACCCTGGAGGAGTACTGGTGGGCCACCGAGCAGATCTTCCGCTGGCCTGACGGCCGCGGGCCGAGCCTCATCCTCGACGACGGCGGCGACGCCACCCTGCTGGTCCACAAGGGGCTCGAGTTCGAACGGGCCGGCGAGGTGCCCGAGGCCGCCGGGGACGACCCCGAGGAGTGGTCGGTCATCCTGGACCGGCTCCGCACCATCGCCGGCGACGATCCCGGTTTCTTCTCGCGCATCGTGCCGTCCATCACCGGCGTGTCCGAGGAGACCACCACCGGCGTGATGCGGCTCCAGCAGATGCTGGAGCGGGGCGAGCTGCTGTTCCCGGCCATCAACGTGAACGACTCGGTCACCAAGTCCAAGTTCGACAACCACTACGGCTGCCGGCACTCGCTTCTCGACGGCATCAACCGGGCCACCGACGTGATGATCGGCGGCAAGGTGGCGGTCGTGTGCGGCTTCGGCGATGTCGGCAAGGGCTGCGCGGCCGCGCTGAGGGGCCAGGGGGCCAGGGTGATCATCACCGAGATCGACCCGATCTGCGCGCTGCAGGCGGCCATGGAGGGCTACGAGGTCAACACCCTGGAGGCGGTGGTGGCCATCGGCGACATCTTCGTGACCGCCACCGGCAACGCGGGTGTCATCAGCGCAGGTCACATGGCCCGGATGAAGCACCAGGCCATCGTGGGGAACATCGGACACTTCGACAACGAGGTGGACATTGCCGGGCTCAACCGGATGTCGGACGTCCAGAGGGTCAACATCAAGCCCCAAGTGGACGAGCACGTCTTCGGCGACGGCCATTCGGTGATCGTGCTGTCCGAGGGGCGCCTGCTGAATCTGGGCAACGCCACCGGACACCCCAGCTTCGTGATGTCGTGCAGCTTCACCAATCAGGTGCTGGCCCAGATGGACCTGCACGCCAACGCCGACTCCATGCCGGTCTCCGTGACCACACTGCCCCGTCGCCTCGACGAGGAGGTGGCCCGGCTGCACCTGGACGCGCTCGGCGTCCGCCTGACCAAGCTGAGTCCGCAGCAGGCCGACTACATCGGCGTGAACGTCGACGGCCCCTACAAGCCCGACCACTACCGCTACTGACCGGTACGGTAAGCCGGCAACTTGGTCCGAAGGGAGCACAGATGGCGATCGAACGGGGATGCTGGACCGCTCCCGAAGCGCTCACCGGAGCCGATGCGGCCGCCTTCGCCAAGGCCACCGAAGAGCTCGGCTATTCGCAGCTGTGGGTGGGGGAGACCTTCGGGCGTGACCCGTTCGCCCTGGCCGCACACCTTGGCGCAGTCACGTCGACGCTCAGGCTGGCCAGCGGGATCGCCAACGTCTACAACCGGCACCCGGGTGTGATGAAGCAGGGCGCGCACACCGTCGCGGAGCAGACCGGCGGCCGGTTCACGCTCGGCCTCGGCGTTTCCAGCCCGGTGATCGTGAGCAAGATCCGGGGCATCCCCTACGACAAGCCGCTGTCGTTCATGCGGTCCTACCTGGATGCCATGGACGAGGCCCGCTACGCCTCGGTACCGCCTCCCGAGGTGGTGCCCGTGGTGCTGGCCGCCCTCGGCCCGCGGATGCTAGAGCTCGCCGCCGAGCGCACCGCCGGCGCCCACCCGTACAACACGACACCGGAGCACACCGCCTTCGCCCGCTCGGTGATGGGACCCGACGCGCAACTCTGCGTGGAGCAGAAGGTGATGCTCACTTCCGACGCCGAACAGGCCCGTGCCACCGGCTGCAACGTGATGAAGTTCTACACCCGGGCTCCCGGCTACCGGAACTGCTGGAAGAGCCTCGGCTTCGACGACGACGACATCGACGGGCTCTCGGACCGCTTCGTGGACGCCATGGTGGCCTGGGGCGACGTCGACGCCATCGAGCGCCGGCTGGCCGAGCACGCCGACGCCGGCGCCACCCAGGTGTGCATCCAGGTGCTGCACCCCTCCGCCGGCGCGGCCGCCGTCGACTACGACGCGCTGTCCGCCCTGGCGCCGTGAAGGATCTAGCCGGCCGGGTGGCGGTGGTCACCGGCGGTGCCAGCGGCATGGGCCGGGGGATGGCCGAGCGCTTCGCGGCCGAGTCCATGCAGGTGGTGGTGACCGACATCGAGGAGCCGCCGCTGCACGAGACGGTGCAGTCCATCCGGGACGCCGGGGGAGAGGCGGTGGCGGTCACCTGCGACGTGTCCTCGTGGCCGTCGGTCGAGGCACTGCGCGACGCCTGCGTCGACGCCTACGGCCCCGCCGACGTGCTGTGCAACAACGCGGGCGTGGCCGCCACCGGCCCGATCTCGGAACTCTCGCTCAAGTCGTGGGAGTGGTGCCTAGGGGTCAACCTGTGGGGCGTGATCCACGGCTGCCGGGCCTTCCTGCCGTCCATGATCGAGCGGGGCTCGGGCCACATCGTCAACACCGCTTCGGTGCTGGGCCATATCACCTCGGCCGGGATCGGCCCCTACAACGTCTCCAAGCACGGGGTGGTGGCGCTCAGCGAGACTCTGCACGCCGAGATGCTCGCCGACGGCACCGGGGTGGGGGTCACGTGCCTGTGCCCCGGGCTGGTGTCCACCAACATCCTGGACTCCGAGCGCAACCGGCCCGAGCACCTGCAGGACCAGCCCGGCGTGACCGGCCTGTGGGACTCCGACGCGGTGGCTGGCGGCCCGGAGTCCGAGATGCGGGCCGCGATACGCGACCTGTACGCCCAGGCGCTGCGCCCGTCAGTAGTGGCCGACATGGTGGTGCGGGCCATCCGGGGCGGCGAGCTCTGGCTGTTCACCGACCACGACTTCGACGGCGCCATCGCGGCCCGCCACCGCTCCATAGAGGACAGGCGCACACCCGACAGCGCCGCATCCCTGGGCGCTGCCCTGCTCGAGGACCACGACCCGTGAGCCATCCCCGGGCGGGAGGGGGATAGCCGGTGAAGGTCCTGGTCACCGGCGCAACCGGCTTTGTGGGGTCCCACGCGGCCAAGGCGCTCCAGGACGCGGGCCACCGCGTGCGGGCCCTGGTGCGCACGCCGTCCAAGCTCGAGACGGTGACCGCCCGGGTGGGGGTCGACCCCGCCTCGTTGGAGACCGTCCAGGGCGATATCCGCGACGCCGGCGCCGTCACCGCCGCGGTCGACGGCTGCGAAGCGGTCGTGCACGCAGCCGCAGTGGTGAGTATCGATCCGGCCTCGGAGACCGAGGTGTCCGAGACCAACTTCCCGGGCGCGCTCAACGTGCTGGACGCCGCGGTCGGCGCCGGCTGCGACCCGGTGGTGCATGTCTCCACCGGGGAGGCCCTGTTCCCGTTCCGCACCGACCCGGTGACCGTCGACCACCCGGTGGGCACCGCCCCCGGGGCCTACGCCCGGTCCAAGGCCCAGAGCGAGCACCTGGCCCGGCGGTACCAGTCCCAGGGGCACGGGGTGGTCATCGTCTATCCCGCCCTGACCATCGGCCCGGGCGACTACAACCAGTCGGTCCAGCTCCAGCCCATGAAGCTGTGGCTGACCAAGCCGCTCCCCCGGTCGGGCTACACGATGACGATGGTCGACGTGCGCGACGTGGCCGCGGTGATCGCGGCCTCCATGGAGGCGGGCCGGGGTCCGAGGCGCTACCTGATGTTCGGCCACCACCTCACCGCCGGCGAGTTGCTGTCCGAGCTGCAGAGCGTGACAGGCCGGGACCTGAAGTCGGTTCCGGTGCCCAGGGCGCTGTTCTCGATATGGGGCCGGGTCGGGGACGTCGCGAACCGCTTCGGCCGGGACCTGGTGCTCACCACCGAGGCCGTGGACTACATGTTCAACTACTGCGCCGGCGACAACTCCGCCACGGAGCAGGACACCGGCATCGTCCTGCGACCGGTGGCCGAGTCGCTGGCCGACACCATTGCCTGGATGCGCGACGAGGGGCACGTCTCCGCGGCCCAGGCCGGGGCCGTGCCTTAGGCTGGGTCCACCAGCCGACTCAGAAATCTCGGGTTGGTTTTGGGTGGCATATCCGCAGAACCGACCCGAGATCACCGGGAGGGGCAGAGTATGAGAGTCCTAGTCACCGGCGCAACCGGCTTTGTGGGGTCCCATGCGGCCAAGGCTCTCCAGGAAGCGGGCCACATCGTGCGGGCCCTGGTGCGCACGCCGGCCAAGCTCGAGACGGTCACTGCCCGGGTGGGAGTGGATCTCGCCTCGCTCGAGACAGCCGAGGCGGACATCGCCGACGCGGCGGCGGTCTCGGCCGCCATCGAGGGCTGCGACGCGGTGGCGCACGCGGCCGCGGTGGTGGGGACCGATCCGAGTTCCGAGGCCGACATCGAGGCCAGCAACTTCGCGGGCGCCCTCAACGTGCTGGGCGCGGCCGCGGACGCAGGCTGCGACCCCATCGTGCACGTGTCCAGCACCGCGGCGCTGTTCCCGTTCAGCACCGACCCCGTGACCGGCGACCATCCGGTGGGGAGCTCTCGCATGCCCTACGCGCGGTCCAAGGCCGACAGCGAGCGCCTGGCCCGGCGGCTCCAGGACTCGGGGCACGGCCTGGTCATCGTCTACCCCGGCGGTGTGTTCGGCCCGGGCGACTACGGCGAGTCGACCCAGTTCAAGCCGCTCAAGCTGTGGCTCACCAAGCCCTTCATGCGCTCGTCCGGATACACGATGAACCTGGTCGACGTGCGGGACATAGCTGCGGTCATAGCCGCATCCATGCAGGCCGGCCGAGGCCCGAAGCGCTACGTGATGTTCGGCCACCACCTAACCGCCGATGAGTTGCTGTCGGTGCTGTGCGAGGTGACGGGGCGGGACCTGAAGTCGGTGTCGATGCCCAAGGCGATGTTCTCGGCGTGGGGCCGGATGGGCGACCTCACCCGCCGCTTCGGCCTCGACCTGATCCTCACCTCCGAGGGCGTGGAGTACATGTACAACACCTGCGCCGGCGACAACTCGTTCACTGAGCAGGACACCGGCGTGACCCTTCGCTCCACCGGGGACTCCCTGGCCGACTCCATAGCCTGGATGCGCGACCAGGGGCACATCACCGCCGCCGATGCCGGCGCCGTGCCGTGACTCTTTGGCAGTATCCTATCTTTCAATAATCTTCCATCTTTTTCAAGGGTTCTTGATCCGGAACGGCTAGGCTGCTCGGATGCAGGACGTGCGGATCGACGGCGTGGACGCACTGTGGGCCGGCTGGTGCCACGAGGGCGCCGCGGCCGAGTTGGTGCGCGCCCTCAAGTACGGACGCAAGACCGCGGTGGTAACCCTGATCGCCGACCGGATGGCATCCGTCGCGTCCGCGGGGCCGGCTCCGAACTTGGTCACCTGGGTTCCCTGCAGTCCGGCGCGTCACCGCGAGCGCGGCTTCGATCCGGCCGAGCTCCTGGCCCGGGCCTACGCCCGGCGCATGGGGTTGCGGGCTCGTCGCCTGCTGCGCCGACTGGACGACGAGCCGCAGACCTCCCGGTCTCTCCAGGGGCGCCTGGCCGGCCCCAGGATGGCGGTCCGGCGCGGCCGGTTGGGCGGGCTGATCCTGGTCGTCGACGACGTGTGCACCACCGGCTCGACGCTGCGGGTGGCGGCATCTGCGCTCAGGGCCGGCGGCGCGGCGGCGGTGGTGGCTGCGGTGGCTACGGTCGCGCCCGCGGCGCCGCGGCAGCCCGTCGCGCTACCTCTACCATGAGGGCGCATCGAAGCCACAGGAGGCCACAGGGAGGTTGGACGTGGAGATATCGATCAGCAGCCGCCACACAACCGTCACGCCGGGCCTCGAGGAGGCCGTGAGATCCAAGATCGGGCAGCTCGACCGTTACCTTGACGACCTGGACACCGCCGAGGTGCACTTCGATGAGGCCCGAAATCCCCGCATCGTCGACCGCGAGACCTGTGAGGTGACCCTGACGGGGCACGGCCACCATCTGCGCTGCAAGGTGAACGCCCCCGACGCGTTCACCGCTGTGGACCTCGCCGAGGCCAAGCTGGAGCGCCAGATTCGCAAGCTGCGGACCAAGCTCCAGCACCGCCACCGTGGCCGCGGCGACACGATACGGACCAGCAGTGACGGCGAGGTGCAGCCGATCCCCCAGGCGGTCGGAGACTCTGGAGCGGTCGACGGCGCCGACGTCGAGCCGGAGTTGAGGATCGTCAAGACCAAGCGGTTCCACCTCGGCCCGCTCAGTCCGGAGGAGGCCGCGCTGAAGATGGACCTGATGGGCCACGGCTTCTTCTTCTTCATCAACTCGGCCACGGGGCGCTCCGCGGTGGTGTACCGGCGCGACGACGGCGCCGTGGGCCTCATCGACGAGGCCGATTAAGGGAAGCGCGGTCGGGGCCGATGTCGCTGCTTAGGAGAGTCCTGCGCTCGGGCGAGGGGCGCAAGCTCAGGGATCTCCAGGCCCTCGTCCCCGACATCAACGCGCTCGAGGGTGAGATGCAGCGCCTCGACGACGACGGGCTGCGGGCCCGCACCGGCGAGTTCCGCGGGCGGCTGGAGAGGGGCGAGTCCACCGACGAGCTGCTGCTGGAGGCCTTCGCGGTGGTGCGGGAGGCATCGGTGAGGGTGCTCGGCCAGCGCCATTTCGACGTGCAGCTCGTCGGCGGCGCGGCGCTGCACTGGGGCGCGGTGGCGGAGATGCGCACCGGTGAGGGCAAGACCCTCACCTCCACGCTGCCGGTCTACCTCAGCGGACTGACCGGCCGGGGCGTCCATGTGGTGACGGTCAACGACTATCTGGCCGGGCGGGACGCGGAGTGGATGGGCCGGCTCTACAAGTGGCTCGGCCTCACCGTCGGGCTGATCGTCCCCGGCAACCGGGGATGGGAGCACAAGCGGCGCCAGTACGCCTGCGACGTGACCTACGGGACCAACAACGAGCTCGGCTTCGACTACCTGCGGGACAACATGGCCATGTCGCGCGCCGAGCAGGTGCAGCGCGGCCACCACTACTGCATCGTGGACGAGATCGACTCGATCCTCATCGACGAGGCGCGCACCCCGCTGATCATCAGCGGCCAGGTGGCCGACGCGGCCAAGCTGTACACCCGCTTCGCGGGGATCGCACGCGGCCTTCAGCGCGACGTCCACTACGAGGTGGACGAGGAGAAGCGCTCGGTCGCGCCCCTCGAGGAGGGCGTCCACGCGGTCGAGCGGATGCTCGGCGTGGACAACCTCTACGACCTGGTGGCCCAGAACCTGGTGCACCAGCTGCAGGCCGCGCTGCGGGCCAAGGAGCTCTACCGGCGCGACCGCGACTACATCGTGGATCACAACCAGGTCAAGATCGTCGACGAGTTCACCGGACGGGTCCTGGAAGGGCGGCGCTGGTCCGACGGGCTGCACCAAGCCGTCGAGGCCAAGGAGGGGGTGGCCATCAAGGAGGAGAACCAGACGCTGGCCACCATCACGCTGCAGAACTACTACCGGATGTACGAGCGCCTGGCCGGCATGACCGGCACGGCCGAGACCGAGGCCAGCGAGTTCGCCTCCACCTACGGACTGCACGTGGTGGGCGTGCCCACCCACCGGCCGATGATCCGCGGCGACCGGGCCGACCTGATCTACAAGACCGAGGACGCCAAGTTCGCGGCCTGCGCCACCGACATACTGGAGCGCAACGAGCGGGGCCAGCCGGTGCTGGTGGGCACCGTCTCGGTGGAGAAGTCCGAGAAGCTGTCCCGCCTGCTCGACAAGCAGGACATCGCCCATGAGGTGCTCAACGCCAAACAGCACCACCGCGAGGCCGAGATCGTCACCCAGGCCGGCCGGCTGGGCGCGGTCACGGTGGCCACCAACATGGCCGGGCGCGGCGTCGACATCCTCCTGGGAGGCAATCCCGAGGGTCTGGCCCGCCGCGACCTCAGGGCCGAGGCTCTCGAGGAGGCCACGCCCGAGGGCGACCAGCGCCTGGCCGAGCTGACGGCCAAGCATCGGGCCGCCACCGACGCCGAGCGCGAGGAGGTGCTCGAGCTCGGAGGGCTGTACGTGCTCGGCACCGAGCGCCATGAGAGCCGGCGGATAGACAACCAGCTCAGAGGCCGCTCAGGGCGCCAGGGCGACCCCGGCGAGAGCCGCTTCTACCTGTCGCTGGAGGACGATCTCATGAGCCGGTTCGCCACCGGCGCCATGAACTGGGTGATGGACAAGGCCCTGCCCGAGGACGTGCCGATCGAGGCGGGCATGGTCACCAAGGCCATCGAGCGGGCCCAGAACACCGTGGAGCAGCGCAACGCCGAGACCCGCAAGAACGTTCTCAAGTACGACGAGGTGATGAACGAGCAGCGCAAGGTCATCTACCAGCGCCGCTCCCAGATCCTCGACGGGACGGACCTCCGGTCGGAGGCTCTGGAGCACCTGGAGGCGGCGGTCGCCTCCGCCATTGCCACCCACTGCGAATCCGAGCACGCCGAGGAGTGGGACCGTGAGGGGTTGGCCACGGAGCTGGCCGGGCTGTGGCCCGGCGGGGTGGAGACGACTCGGCTGGAGGCGGTTGCCACGCACGACGAGTTGTACGAGGTCGTCAACCGGGCTGCCCTGGACCACTACGGCGAGCGGGAGGAGCAGCTCAGCGAAGACGTGATGCGCCAGGTGGAGCGCCAGGTGATGCTCCGCCTGATCGACCAGAGGTGGCGGTCCCACCTGCGCGAGATGGACCTGCTGCGGGAGGGCATCCACCTGCGGGCCATGGGGCAGAAGGACCCCGCCACCGAATGGCAGCGCGAGGGCTTCGAGATGTTCGGGCAGATGATGGACGGCATCGCCCTGGACTTCGTGCGCTACGTGATGCACGTCCAGCTGGCCGAGCAGGCGCCCGAGGACGACGCCCGCCTGGTGGGCGTGACCGCCGGCAAGAGCGAGGCCGCCTCGCCGGCGCCGGCGGGGGTCGGCGCCTCGGCTGTGCAGCCGGCCGCGGCCGCAGCGGCTTCATCGGGCACAAACCGAGCGGCGGTGCCGAACCGGCCGCGGAACCGGGTGCCGGTCGTCAAGAGCGAGCTGGAGAAGGTCGGGCGCAACGAGCCGTGCCCCTGCGGAAGCGGCAAGAAGTACAAGATGTGTCACGGCCGCCCCGGCGCGGGCTAGGCAACCGTGCAGGACTTCAGCGACGATCTGCGCCGGCTGCGCGGTCGCCTCGAGGAGGCCGAGGCCTACCTTCGCATCGACGCGCTGCGGGTCCGGCTCCCCCAGCTCGAGGCTGAGTCGTCACGCCCCGATCTGTGGGATCAGCCAGAACGGGCCCGGGCCGTGACCTCCGAGCTGGCTTCGATCAGCGACGACCTGGCGATATTCGAACGTCTGGCCGACGGGATCTCCGACGCGGAGACCCTCAACCAACTCGCGGTGGAGGAGGGGGACGCCTCCGAGGAGGCTGAGATCGCGCGGCTGGTGACCGATGTCGCCGCTCGCTTCGACGAGCTCGAGCTGCGGTCGCTGTTCACCGGCGAGTTCGACGAGCGGGACGCCGTCTGCCAGATCAAGTCGGGCGAGGGCGGCACCGACTCGCAGGACTGGGCCGAGATGCTGCTGCGGATGTACCGCCGCTGGGCCGAGCGCCGCGGCTTCGATCTGGAGGTGACCGCCCTCTCGGAGGGCACCGAGGCCGGGTACTCCAGCGTGGACTTCCTGGTGAAGGGCCGCTGCGCCTACGGCTGGATGCGCTCCGAGCACGGCGTGCACCGCCTGGTGCGCATCTCCCCGTTCAACAACGAGGGCAAGCGCCAGACGGCGTTCACCGCGGTCGACGTGGCCCCCTTCTTCGAGGAGGTCTCCGACGAGGTGGCCATCGACGAGAAGGACCTGCGGGTCGACACCTACCGCTCCTCGGGGGCCGGCGGCCAGCATGTCAACGTCACCGACTCGGCGGTGCGGATCACGCACCTGCCCACCGGGATCGTCACCAGCTGCCAGAACGAGCGCAGCCAGCACCAGAACAAGGAGCGCGCCATGCAGATGCTGGCCGCCAAGCTGCTCAACCTGGAGCGCAAGAGGCTCGCCGACGAGATCGCGGGCATCAAGGGCGAGCAGCGGAAGGTGGGTTTCGGCAGCCAGATACGCAGCTATGTGATGCAGCCCTACCAGATGGTGCGGGACCAGCGCACCCGCCATGAGACCCCCAACGTCGACGCGGTGCTGGGCGGGGATCTTGATCCGTTCATGGAGTCGTGGCTCCGGTGGAGCCGGGCCTCCGGTGCCGCGGGCTCAATCGAGGGGGCTGGTACTGTCGCCACGTCACCGAAGGCCCCCGGAGGCGACGCCTGATGATCAAGATGGAGAAGGTCACGAAAGTCTTCAAGGGCGACGTGGTGGCCCTGCGCGACGTGACCATCGACATCGGCAAGGGGGAGTTCGTCTTCCTGGTGGGTCCCTCCGGCTCCGGCAAGTCCACATTCATCCGCCTGCTCAACCGCGAGGACGTGCCCGAACACGGCCGGATATTCGTGGCCGGCCGCGACATCGGCGGACTCAGCGGATGGAGGGTGCCCTACCTCCGGCGCAACATCGGCTACGTGTTCCAGGACTTCAAGCTCCTCCAGAAGAAGACGGTGGCCGAGAACGTGGCCTTCGCTCTGGAGGTGATCGGCAAGGGCCCCCAGGTCATCAACCGCCAAGTGCCCGCCATCCTGGAACTGGTCGGGCTGTCCCGCAAAATGGACCGCTTCCCCCGCGAGCTCTCAGGAGGCGAGCAACAGCGGGTGTCGATCGCCCGGGCCTTCGTCAACCGGCCGCTGATCCTGCTGGCCGACGAGCCCACCGGGAACCTCGACCCCACGACGTCGGTCGGCATCATGCGCCTGTTGGAGCGGATCAACGAGATAGGCACGACCGTGGTGATGGCCACCCACGACAGCAGCGTCGTGGACAGCATGCGGCAGCGGGTGGTCGAGCTGGACCGAGGGATGGTCGTGCGCGACCAGGCCCGAGGCGTCTACGAGTAAGCCCCTCGATGTTCAGCGTCGCCCCCAGCCGCGAGTAGGCCTCGGTGTTCAGCTTCCGCTACGTGCTGCGCGAGACAGGTCAGAACCTGTGGCGCAACATCCTGCTGGCCGTGGCCACCGTGGTCACGGTGGGGGTCTCGCTGGCCATGTTCGGCGGCTTCATGCTGTTCCAGGTGGCCGTCGAGAGCGCCACGGCCCGATGGCAGGACGGCGTCGAGTTCATCGTGTGGATGAACACCGACGCCGGAACGGACGAGGACTCCAGCGTCCGTAACCAACTCGGTGAGAGCCCGGGCGTGGACAGGTGGGAGTACGTCGACCGGGCGCAGTCCTACGAGGAGTTCAAGGAGTTCTTCGAGGACACGCCCGAGGTGCTGGAGATCTTCACCGCCGAGGGTGTGCCCCCGTACTACCGGGTGGTGCCGACCGATCCCGACCCCGACGTGGTGGAGGAGCTGGGCAGCCAGTTCAAGGGGAAGCCCGGCGTTCGCACGGTCACCTTCGCGGGTGACGTTATCCGCGACGTGCAGAACCTGTCGAACCGGGCCGGGCGCGTGCTGTTCATCGGCTCGATCGTCCTGCTCGGCGCCTCGACGCTGTTGATTCTCAACACGCTGGCGGTGGCCATCGGCAACCGGCGTCCCGAGATTGAGATCATGCGCCTGGTGGGGGCCACGAAGTGGTTCATACGCGTGCCCTTCATGCTCGAGGGGCTGGTGCAGGGTCTGCTCGGCGCCATAGTGGCCATGATCAGCAACTCGCTCTTGCGGAACTACGTGATCGACCAGTTCAGCGATGCCGACGGTCTGCAACTGCTGGCCGGGTTCAAGGTCGACGACGCCGCCATGCTGCAGGTCAACCTGCTGGTGGTGGCGATCGCAGTTGGGGTCGCGGTGATCGGGTCGAACCTGGCCGTGGCCATGCACCTGAACGAGTAGCTGTCACAGGCACTGCGGCCCGCCCGGGCCGGTCAGCGCAGCGTAGCGAGGGGCTCGGTGTAGTCCAGGCCTAGGGCGTCGGCCACTGCGGGTTCGGTGATCCGGCCGTGGCGCACGCTGAGGCCGTCCTGCAAGCCCTTGTCAGCCGCGATGGCTTCGACGACTCCCTGGTCGGCCAGCTTGTGCACGTAGGGGAGTGTCGCGTTGTTGAGGGCCTGGGTGGAGGTGCGGGGGACCGCGCCGGGCATGTTGGCCACGCAGTAGTGGACCACGTCGTCGACCGCGTAGGTCGGCTCGGCGTGGGTGGTCGGCCTTGACGTCTCGGCGCAGCCTCCCTGGTCGATGGCCACGTCCACGATCACGGTGCCGGGCCGCATGACCTTCACCATCTGCCTGGTGATCAGCCGCGGCGCCCTGGCTCCGGGCAGCAGCACGGCCCCGATCACCAGATCGGCGGTGAACACCGCCTGGGCCAGCCGGCTGGGGCTGGAGTAGATCGTGCGCAGCGCCGGACCGAAGCGGGCGGCAAGCGACTCGAGCACGGCCATGTCACGATCCAGCACGGTCACGTCGGCGCCGAGTCCCAGGGCCATCTCCACCGCGTTGGTGCCGACCACCCCGCCGCCGATCACCGTCACCGGGGCGGCGGCCACGCCGGGCACCCCGCCCAGCAGCACTCCCCGGCCGCCCGCGGATGCCTCCAGGCAGCGGGCGCCGGCCTGGATGGCCAGGCGGCCCGCCACCTGGGACATGGGGGCGAGCAGCGGGAGCCGGCCCCTGCGGTCGGTGACCGACTCGTAGGCGATGGCAGTGGCCCCGCTGGCCAGCAGGTCGTTGGCCTGGTCGGGGTCGGGAGCGAGATGCAGGTAGGTGAACAGCGTGTGGTCCGCTCTCAGGCGGGCCCGCTCCACCGCCTGGGGCTCCTTGACCTTCACTATCAGTTCGGCGACCTCGAAGAGCTCGTCGGCGGTGGGCACCATGATGGCGCCGCGGTCCTTGTACTCGTCGTCGTCGAATCCGGCGCCGGTACCCGCGTCCCGTTCTACGTACACCTCGTGACCGCGGTCGGTGACCTCGCGCACACTGTCGGGAGTCAGCCCGACCCTGCGCTCCTCGCTCTTGATCTCCTTGGGCACTCCGATGCGCATGTTGGACCCCTCCACCTGCGATTCATGAATGCGACTTGTGAAATATTACACGCGTGTACAAGACATATTCTGAGCAATATTCCTCGGAATAGCCATTCTTGTGCCCATTACTTGCACATGATCGCCGATTCAGCGCAAAATACTTCCATGCATGAAACGGATCCGACCGATCGTCTCATCCTCAACGAACTGCAACTCGACGGGCGCGTCTCGCACGCAGAGTTGGCCTCGCGCATTGGCCTGTCCACGTCGGCCTGCCACCGGCGGGTGCGCCGGCTGGAGGCCGAGGGCGTCATCGACGGCTATGTCATGATCCTCGACACCGAGGCCATCGGCCGGGACCTGAACGTGTTCGTGGAAGTCTCCCTGGTCAGCCAGAGCGAGGAGTCGCTGCGCCGCTTCGAGGAGGAGGTGCGCGACTGCCCGGAGGTCATGTCATGCCACCTGGTGGCCGGCGACGCCGACTACCTGCTGCACCTCGCCGTGCAGGACCACCGCGACTTCGAGCGCATCCACAACCAGCACCTGTCCCGGCTCGCCGGCGTGGCCCGGCTGCGCTCCAACTTCGCCATCCGCACCGTCTACCAGACCACCCGCCACCTGCTATAGGGGGTCGCGTCAGTTCGTCTGGGTGCCGACCTTCAGGTCGCTGAAGGGAACACCTCGGTCGACGCTGATGTCTCGGGGCAGTCCGAGCACGCGGTCGCCGATGATGTTGCGCTGGATCTCCGAGGTCCCGCCGGCAATGCCGGCCTGAAGCGATGTAAGGGCCTGACGCTGCCAGAAGGCGTCGGCCTCGTCCTCCCAGGCCACTCCCGACGCACCGGCGATGGCCATCGACACTTCGGTGTGCAGGTCGGCGATCTGGACGGTGGCCAGCTTTCCGATCGAGCCTCCCGGTCCAGGCGTTCGCCCTGCCTTGACCTCTGCCCGGGTGCGCATGGCCACCAGCGACAGGCAGGTCTCCAGGATCCGCAGCCGCATGAGCTTCTGACGCAGGGCCGGGTCGCGGTCGAGGCCGCGCTTGCGGGCCGCTTCGATCAGGCGGTCAGTACGGTCGGTGCTTATCCCGCCGGTGGTGCCCGTGCCGATAGCGACCCTCTCGTACATCAGCATGGCCGTCGCCATGCGCCAGCCGTTGTTCAGATCGCCCAGGAGGTTGTCGGCGCCGATGTGCACGTCGGTGAAGAACACCTCGTTGAAATGGGTGCCACCGTCGATCTGGTGGATGGGACGTATCTCGACGCCCTCGGCGTCCATGGGCACGATGAACATCGAGATCCCGGCGTGCTTGGGAACGGCGGGGTCGGTGCGGGCGATGATGATCCCGTAGGCGCACAGATGCGCCAGCGTGGTCCACACCTTCTGGCCGTTGATGATCCACTCGTCGCCATCGCGCTCGGCCCGGGTCTGCAGGCTGGCCACATCGGACCCGGCTCCGGGCTCGGAGAACATCTGGCACCACACGTTCTCCGCGGAGATGATGCGGGCCAGGTGGGCCGACTTCTGCGCATGGCTGCCGTACTCGGCCATCATGGGCAGGCACATCCCGTGGGATATGAGAAGGTCGTAGGTCATGTTGGGATAGCGGCTGTACTCCTCTCGCCAGGCCTTCTCATGGGCCTTGGTCAACCCGGCTCCGCCGTAGGCGGCCGAATAGGTCAGCCCGGCGAGGCCCTCGTCGGCCAGGGCCCTCTGGAATCGCTGGGCCGCCCGCAGCCTCAACTCGCCCCTGGGATCGGGGCGCCCGTCCAGTGAGATGCCGGTGGCGTGCTCGTCGAGGAATGCCCGGCATCGGGCCCGGAAGGCCTCGTCTTCTTCGGGAGCCAAGAAGTCGTCGGCCACGGCGCCCAGCGTAGTGGTGACGCTGGGCTAGAACTCGGTGACCACCGCCACGCCGCTGCCTCCGAAGCCCTCCATGGTCTGGAAGGCCTCGGGCAGGTCCTCCAGTGCCATCGTGCGGCTCACCAGCATCCCGAGGTCCATGTCGGTGGTCGCGGCGATCAAGTCCATCAGCGCGGGGTACTGGCGGGCAGACATTCCCTTGGTACCGAGCACCTCCAGTTCCTTCGCCACCACGGTGGCCATTGGTAGCGCCGTGGCCCGTGCCGACAGCAGTCCGGCCTGGACATGGCGGCCCTGCTTTCGCAGGCAGCGCACCGAGTTGGCGGCTACCTCTGCATTGCCGAGCGCGTCGACCGACACGTGGGCGCCTCCTCCGGTCGCCTCGCGCACCGCGCCCACTGTGGCCCGACCGTCGTCGGGATCAGCGACGACGGTGGCGGTCGCTCCCATGGCGGAGGCCAGCCGCAGGGCGGGTTCCTCGATGTCCACGGCCACGACCCGAGCACCGACGGCTGTGCCGATCATCACCATGCACAGACCGAGCCCGCCGCAGCCGTGCACCACCAGCCACTCGCCGGCCGCGAGCCGGGCCCGCTCCAGCAATGCCCGGTAGGCCGTAATCATCCGGCAGCCCAGGATCGAGCCGTGTTCGAAGGAGAGGTCGTCGGGCAGCGCAGCCAGATTGGTGTCGGCATGAGAGATTGCGCAGTAGCGGGCGAAGGAGCCCCAGTGGGTGAAGCCGGGCTGGAAGTAGTTGTCGCAGATCTGCTCGTTGCCCGCGCTGCACTGCTCGCATCGGCCGCAACCGCAGCAGAACGGTGCGGTCACCCGGTCGCCCACTGACCAGCGGGCGGTGGCTGGCCCGGCCTCAGCCACCACGCCGGCCAGTTCGTGCCCGGGCACGTGCGGCAGCGCGAGGCCAGGGTCGTGGCCATGCCAGGCGAAGAGGTCGCTGCGGCACAGCCCAGACGCCCGAACCTCGATCACAACGCCGTCGCGGGGCACGGCTGGGTCGGGAAGGTCCTCTACGGTGATCGGTCCGTTGAAGGCTCTGAACAGGGCGCCTCGCACTGCCGCCACAGTACAGCTCCAGCGAGGTAGATGCCTCGACGTGAACGTGGGCCAGCCCTTGTGCAGAGGCAGCCGAACATGCCATGTGATCGAACGAAAAATCCGGCATTCGGGGCTACTAATAGTAGTAGGGTTCATATGGCCGGTTGTAGTCAGGGCGAACGGCCGAGGATCGAGGAGAGCCATGAACGCCAGCTCGCGCTCAGCGCATCACTTGATTGTTCCCGACGAGGTCGCCACTGCTCAGTCAGCGGACGCGGTTCGGGCTCTCAAGCACTACCGCGAGCAGCATCCCGAGGCGTCAAGCGTGTCACTGGTGCTGTCCGGCGCCGAGGACGCAACCGCAGAGGTGCCCGTCGAGGTCCTCGATCTCTTGATTCTGGTGTTGGCGCAGGCTGCCAGCGGCAACGCGGTCGCGGTGTCGCCGGTCAAGAGGGAGCTCACGACCCAGCAGGCTGCGGATCTGCTCAACGTTTCGCGGCCCTATCTCGTCAAGCTCCTGGACCAGCGGAGAATCCCATTCCGGCGTGTCGGCAACCGCCGCAGGCTCCTGCTGTCCGATGTCATGGCGTTCAAGCACGTCGACGAGTCGGAACGGCGGGCCATCGCAGCCGAATTAACCGCCGACGGTCAACACTACGATCCGGAGAACGAGGCAACAGAACAACCCTGAGCCTGCGCCGCGGTGATCGTGGTAGCAACAACTGAGGACGAACTGGCCGGGATATGCAACCGGCTCCGAGTCCTCGGCGTGCGCCCGGTGGACGTTGTGGCGCCCAGCGACACCCGTCGGGTGGTGCTGGCCTCAGTAGAGGACGCGGAGGGGGCGGCCGGCCTCGTCGTGTCGCTCAGGGCCGAGGGCGTGATGGCGGTGACGAGACCGGACGGCGGTGCCGCGCTCGAGGCGTGGTACCGGGACACGCGCCCCGTCTCCTTCGGTGAACGACTCAGCGTGTGCCTGGCGTGGTCGGAGCACGATCGCAGGCAGCTCCCGGGGTTGATCGAGCTCGGATCGGGCGGATTCGGCAGCGGCCACCATCCGACCACGAGCCAGATCATCGAAGAGCTTGCCGGCCGGGTCGTCGGCGGGGAGCGGGTACTCGACGTCGGCTGCGGAAGCGGCATTCTCGGACTGTGTGCTCTTCAACTCGGCGCGGCCGGAGTCGTGGCGACCGACATCGAGCTCGATGCAGTCGAGGCGGCTCGACGCAATTCACACATCAACGGTATGGGCGGCCGCTTGGAGGCGACGCTCGACCCTCTGGGCCGCATCGACGGCCCTTTCGACATCGTCCTGGCCAACATCGCCAGGGCGGGAGTCGTCGAACTCGCCCGGGAATTGGTCTCGCATGTGTCGCCGGGCGGATGGCTCGCCGTGGGCGGGATCTCTCCGTCGCAGTGCTCGCAGGTCGTCGACTTCCTTCACCCTCTGACCGAAGTCAGTCGCCGGACATCCAGAGCGTGGTCCACTGTCGTTCTCGCCCGAGCTTGACCCAGCGGAGCGATACCGGATGTATTGTTGGCCCCCATGTCGGCTCTGGAGGATCTGCCTTCGCTCGGTGCCGACACGCCGCGCCGCCGGAGCGGAACGGATCGAACAACTGAGCGGCTGCTGCAGGCGGCCGCCAGGGAGTTCGTGGAGCACGGCTTCGACGCGGCCCGCGTCAGCGCCATTGCCCGTCGCGCCGGACTCACTTCGGGAGCGGTCTACGCACGCTGGCCCAACAAGAGCGACGTGATGGTGGCCGCCCTCGACTACATCTTTCACAAGGTCCTGCCGGCCAGCCGGATCAAGGAGTCGGGCGCCGACGGGATGAGGCCACCGGACGTGATCGAGACGCTAGGACCGAGCCTCCTGGAGGCGGACGAGTCGCGAGACGTGCTGGTGCAGGCCTTCGGCAGCGCACGCAACAACGAGCAGATCAGAGAGTGCCTGCTGCAGTTCCTGAACCAGGACGCTCAGCAGATCGCCGACATGATCGAAGAGGGCAAGCAGGCCGGCTCCGTGGACCCCGAACTCAGCACGGCGGCCCTGTCCCTGGTCTGCCGGGCCACCGCGCTCGGTGCCCAACTGCTCGTGTCGGCCGGTCTGGACGACCGCCACGTCCCGACCCACGACGAGTGGAACCGGGTCATCTCGACCCTCATCGGCGCGACGGCCCCATCCAGCTCCTAGCGCGAGACGGGGCTCGCCTTTCCAGCTCCTAGCCGAAGGCGGGCATCACCTCGTCGTGGATCAGCTGCAGCTGGCCCTGCACGTCGGGCACCTCGATGTCCCGTCCGGTGAAGGCGTTGAGCAGGAACGAGTCGGTGATGCAGGCGATGAAGTGGTTGACGCCGCTCGGCTCGATGTCCGACTTGATCTTGTCGACCACCTCTTCGGGGGTGCCCGCCACCGAGAGCTTCTCGGCGATGTCGACGGTCATGTTGTCGATGGCTCCCTGCACGTCGCCGTCGCCGAAAGCTTCGAGGATGGGCTGCACGTCCGACTGCGAGACGCCGTGGCGCTCCATCTGCTCCACCGCCATGGCCGGGATGTAGAAGGCCCCGATGGTCTGGGCCGCCTGCTTGGCCTTGGCCGAGTCGGGCCCGATGGCGAACACGTTCCATACCGCGATGTCGAGATCCTGCCAGTTCTTGCCGGCCCGCTCCGCGCCGATCCGCAGGTTGTCCACCATGTAGCTGCACGCCTCCTGGGAGTACTGGGCGAAGGCGTGGGTGCCGTCGGAGAGCTCGCCCGCGGCCTGGAAGGACTTCGGACCCCGCAGCGCGCCGATCAGCAGCGGCAGATGCTCCTGCACCGGGCGGGCGAAGGTGAACAGCCCGGCGTAGTTGAAGAACTCGCCCTCGAAGGTCAGAGCGCCCTCGTCGAGGAACGTGCGCATCACTTGGTGGGCCTCCTTCACCCGGGACAGCGGCTTGATTCCCGTCCAATCCGTCGCGTACTGGGCGAGCAGGCTGAAGTTCCCGCTGGAGATGACGCACTCGGCCCGGCCGCCGGTGAGTTCGTCGAGGGTGGCCACCGCCTGGGCGACGAGGGTCGGCTCGCGCAGCGCGATCGGCGCCAGGCTGGGACCCATGCGGATCTGGCTGGTCTCCGACGCCGCGGCCGCGAACAGCACGTACAGGTCCTTGTGCCAGGTCTCGTCGGCGGCGTAACACCCGTAGAAGCCGAGTTCGTCAGCCGTCTTGATGTGCTCCAGGGACTCCTGTAGCGGGTAGTCGGGCAGGGTTACGAAGCTGAACCTCATTGTCTCCTCCTTGGCGAGCCGATGGCGGAACCGCGAACCTAGACCACAATGAGGCTGCGGTCGAGATCGACGGACTGGGCCTGACGGCCCGGCGGATAGGGGAGAGGCTGTCGCCATGATGAGCCCGGAATCGCTGGCTGCTGCCGACGGCAACATCGCCCGCTGGTTCGAGCAGGACTTCGGCGGCACGGTCATAGAGCTCACCCGCCAGACGCGTTGGCGGCCGGTCTGGTTCGCGACCGTCGACCGAGGTGGCACGCGGCACGAGCTGGTGGTTCGGGGCGACCGCACGGACATGCCCCTCATCTTCCCTCTCGAGCACGAGATGATCTTCCAGCGGCTCCTCGGCGAGCACGGCATCCCCGTGGCGACCGTGCATGGATGGATCGACGAGCCCATGGCCTACGTCATGGACCGCGTCGGCGGCCAGGAGCACTTCGGCGACACCAGCGACAACGAGCGCGCCGCGGCCGTGGACGACTATCTCGCCATCCTCGCCCGGCTCCACGCCCTGCCGGCCGAGCCGTTCGCCGCGGCCGGCATCCGGCGGGCCGCCGACCCGTCCGAGGCCGGGCTGATGGGATTGCGCCGGTACGAGGAGCACTACCGCTCGATGAAGGCCCATCCGGACCCCTTCCTCGAGTTCTGCCTCGGCTGGCTGCGCCGCAACCCGATCGACACCGCCGGCCGGGAGGCGCCCGTCGTCTGGGACTCGGGCCAGTTCCACCATGCCGGAGGCAGGATCCTGGCTGTACTGGATCTCGAGCTGGGCCACCTCGGCGACCCGATGATGGATCTCGCCGCCTGGCGTATGCGCGACACCATCGTCGGTTACGGCGACATGAGGAGGCTCTACGCCCGCTACGAGGAACTCTCGGGCGCACCCGTCGATCTCGACGCCATCCGCTGGCATCACATGGCCTTCACGCTGTCCAACCAGCTGGCCTACAGCCACGCCCTGCGCGACCCGTCGGCGGCCTCCGACCTGATGACGAACCTCCACTGGTGCTGCGAGACCAACCTCTTCGCCACCGAGGCCTGGGCGGAGCATCTCGGCATCGACCCGCCCGCCGTGGAGGTGCCCGAACAGCGCTTCTCGACCGCCGATGTGGGCCATCGACATCTGGTGCGGGCCCTGCGGTCGGTGGCCACCGACGACCCGTTCGTGCGGCACGAGCTTCGTGTCCTGTTCCGGCTGGCCCGCCATCTCCGGCGGCGTGACGAGATCGGCGATGCCGTCGAGAGGGCCGACCTCGACGACCTCGAGCAGCTGCTGGGGGCCCGCCCGCACGACTGGCGAGACGGCGAGGCCAAGCTTGAGGCCTTCGTGCTGGCCGACACCGCTGGAAGGTACGACACCGATCTCGTGAGGCTCTTCCACAAGAGGAATCTCCGGGCCCACATGCTGCTCGGTCCAGCTGGATCAGCCATGACCCACCATCACACGATCCAGAAGTTCTGACCGGCAATCACCGGTCGTGTTGTGGTCTGCCTCCCTCAGAGATTCCGGGGATCACCGGAATGTGAACTCTCCCGACATCACGGTCGCGTCATCGGCCGATACCTCGGTCCGCGCCGTGTTCTGTTCGGCCTTGGCCGCGATCCGCAGCTCGCAGCCGGGATACACGGGATTGGAGAAGCGCACCCGGGAGGCGGACAGGTCGGCCGGATGGGCGCCCACGGCGGCTGCCACAACTCTGGCCACAATGCCCATCGTGGCCAGACCGTGCAGGATCGGCCCGTCCAGTCCCATGGCGGCGGCGACCGCCGGATCGATGTGGACGGGATGCTTGTCGCCGGTCAACCGGTAGAGCGCCGCGGCGTCGGGTCCGATGTCCACTGTGCCGGTCCAGCTCGGGACGAGCGGCGCGGGCTGCTCGGACGGCGGTGGCGGTTCCCCGCCCCAGCCTCCGATGCCCGGGAGCAGGATCGTGTAGGTGGCCTCGAAGCTGGGAGCAGCCACGCCTATCTCCACGATCGTGAGCCTGCCCTTGTCGAAGACGGACCGGATCGAGCCGTGCGTCTCGAACGGCTCAGGTCTCAGCGGCTCGTGCACCGTCAGGCTCTGGCCGACGTGCAGCGACCGGGTGCGGTCGTAAGCACCGAGTTCGCCGGCTGCTTCGACCGCCCACAGACCCAGAGCGCAGCCGTACACAGGCAGGACCCGCAGGTCCTGCTCGTAGACCAGGTCGAGCTGTGCCGCGGGGGTCCCTACCGCCAGTGCGTAGAGGATGGCGTCGTCGGGTGAGAAGTCGACGAGGCGCTCTCCCAGATCGCAGCCGGCCAGATCCTTCAACTGCATTCGCCCTGATCCTTGCTGATCGCGGCGCGCCGGGCCTCCAGCGCGCCACGGCGTGCCGGTGAGGCCAGAAGGGCGTTTCGCTGTGGCTGCCACTCAGCAGGATCGAACCCCTCGCCGCGGTCGAGCGACGCCAACAGTGCCTTGGTCGCGGCGGTGGCTTCAGGGTCGGCGGATTGGGCCTCCAGCATGCGCCTGGCCGTCTCGACGGTGGTTCCCGCCCGCACGACTACTGCTGCGCCGGGCGGAAGTTCCCGGCCCGGCAACTCTTGCTGGAGCACCATGAGGCGGCGCACAGTGGGCGAGCCGAGGCGGGCGTGCAGACGAGCAGTCGATGACGGGTTGTACAGGATTCCCAGTCTGGTCGAGGGCAGGGCGAGGCGCGCCTCGTCGGAGACCACCACGACGTCACAGGCCCAGGCCAGGTCGAGAGCGGCGCCGTAGCAGGGGCCCTCTACCGCGGCGACCACCGGCAGCGGGCTCAGGGTAAGGCGTCGGCAGAGCCGCTCGAGCTCATCGTCGAATCCGAGATCGTCAGTCGTGCCGGTCAACTCGGACAGGTCCGCTCCGGCGCTGAAGGCTCTTGGGCTACCGGTTAGCAACAGGCCGGCCGCGCCGGCGTCTGCATCGCGGGCCGCGTCGGATATGGACCCCTCGGCCCGGTTCAATACCGCCCCGATCTGGCGGATCGTCTCGCGCCGTAGAGCATTGGCCCGTTCCGGCCGGTCCATCCTGATCTGCCAGATCGAGCCATCGACACTACCGATGACGTCGCTCATGGCGTTGACGAGCCGACGGGCGTGCGAGCGAAGGGATGCACGTCCAGTTCGGTCTCGAGCTGTTCGGCGAGCGACAGCAGCTCGTTGTCGCTCCCGTAACGTCCTACCAGCTGGATGGCGGCCGGCAGGCCGTCGACGAACCCGGCAGGCAGCACCACCGCGGGATGTCCGGAGACATTGAAAGGCACCGCGAACGGGAAGGCTCCCCACAGCCGGGCGACCGGCTCACCGTTGATGGCCTGCGGGCGGCACCCCAGATCGAAGGCCGTGGTGGCCGTGGCGGGAGTGACGATCACGTCGTAGTCACGGAAGTGGCGGTCCACGCGCTCCCGGTACTGCGCCAGGGCGGAGCGGGCCGCCGACACGACACCCGGACCGAGTCTCTCGGCCGCCATCAAGGATCGCCGGTGATACCAGGTCAGTTCGTGCGGACCACGAAGGAGATGGCCGCGGCGCTCGCCCTCCTCCGCCAGCACGAGCGGACCGAATATCTCCTCCCAGCCCCCGAGGTCGAGCTCCACCGGGCTCACATCGTGGCCGCAGGCCGCGAGCTGTGCCACCGCGGCTGCTGCCGCGTTGCTTACCCCTGTGTCGATCGGGCGGCCCTCGGGCCGGGGACACCAGGCGATGCGGTACTGGCTCAGGGCGGGCGAGGAGTCTGCGGTCCCGGCGCCCCCGACGGACAGCACCGAGTGCAGGCAGCGGGCGTCGGCGACGCTTCGAGCGAGCGGCCCGACGGAGATGAACGGGCTGAAGGCGCGGAATCCTCTGTCGTCGTTGATGGTCCCGTAAGTGGGCTTGAAGCCCACCAGGCCGCAGAACGATGCCGGGATGCGGATCGAGCCTCCGCCGTCGGACCCCAGGCCGAGGGTGCAGGTGCCTGAAGCCACCGAGGCCGCCGCGCCGCCGCTTGACCCTCCGGCGGTGCGCGACGGGTCGAAGGGGTTGGCGGTGTCGGGGCCCAGCAGGTTGTCCGTGGTGGCCGACTGGCAGAACTCCGGGACGTTGGTCTTGCCGACGACGACTGCCCCGGCCCGGCGCAGGCGGCGCACCGCACCGGAGTCGTGGCGGGCCACGTCGTCGGCGTGGGCCAGCGACCCGAGCGTGGTGACGTGTCCGGAGATGTGGAAGGCGTCCTTGATCGAGACGGGAACGCCGGCGAGCGGGCCGGCATCGCCGTTGCGGTAGGCCTTCTCGGCCGCGGCGGCCTGGCGGTGGGCCAGCTCCGGTGTGGGCAGGACGAAGGCGTGCAGAGTCGGGTTGACCTCTGCAATGCGCGCTTGAGCGAGCTCGGAGACCTCCACCGGCGACAGCGAACCGCACCGGTAGGCATCGACGAGCCGCTGCACCGGCCACCACAGGGGGCTGTCATCCACGAGCCGACACGCCTCCCGAGACGGTGAACACCTCGCCGGTCACATAGCTCGCCTCATCCGACGCCAGGAACGAGACCATGCTGGCGACATCGTCGGGCCTCCCCAAGCGGTCGAGGAACGCCTTGCCGGACAGGTAGTTGTCGAAGAACTCCTGGGGGTAGATCTTGCGCAGGAAGTCGTTGTAGATCAGGCCCGGAGCCACCGCGTTGACCCGCACCCCGTGGACTGCGTTCTCGGCGGCGGCCACGCGGGTCAGGGCCAGGACGCCGGCCTTGGCGGCCGAGTAGGCCGCTCCGTGCTCGGTGGACATCTCCCACGCCGCGATCGAGGAGATGTTGATGATCGAGCCTCCGCCGCCGGCGATCATGGCGGGCAGTGCGTAGCGCATGCACACGAACGTGCCGGTCAAGTCGACGTCGAGGCAGCGCTGCCACGTGTCCAGCGACATCTGCGCGACCGGCTCGATCCTCGACCAGCCCGCGTTGTTGACCAGCACATCGAGGCCGCCCTTGGCGTCCGCGATCTCCGAGATGACGGCACGCACCTGGTCGTGGTCGGTGACGTCGAGGTGGTGGCTGCTCACCTCGCGCCCGATCTCGTCGGCCAGCGAGCCGGCGAACTCACCGCACCGGCGCTCGTGGGCGTCGGTGACGACGACGTCCAATCCGTCGCGAGCGAGCCGCCTCGCTACCGCCGCGCCGATGCCGGCGCCGGCCGCCGCGGTCACGAGCGCCACCCGCGGGTTGCTTGCCATCAGCTTCCTCCTGCCTCGACTGCGCTGATCAGAGTGTCGGCCAAGTACGCCAGCCGCTGCTCGCGCCCGCCCGACAGCAGCGCGAAGGTGATCCGGTCGATGTCTAGCTGCCAGAGCCGACGGAGCCGGTCTACACACGTATCGAGGTCGCCCACCAGCGCCACCGACTTGACGAAGTCGTCGGACACGGTGTGCTTGTGCTCGGCCTGGAGCGAGAGGTGGTCGACGAGGCCGTACGCGCCCGCGGCCCGCGCGAACTCGGGCCGGAACCGCTCCCACGCCGGCGGCATCCGCTTCCACGGGTGGAAGGTGGCCGCCTGGCTCGTGGCCCATGCCCTGACATCGTCGAGGGCCTTCTGCTCGTCGTCGTCCACCGACATGGTGACGAACAGATCGACAGTCAGCTGTTCGCGGTCGCGCCCGGCGGCCCTCAGCCCCTGATGGATGTAGTCGAGCTGCCAGGAGCAGAACTCGGGGTCGGCGGCGCCCATGAGCACCGCGCCGTCGCAGGTCTCGCCGGCTAGCCGCAACATCGCTGGCTGCGAGACGGCGAGATAGACGGGGATCTGGCGCTCGGCGGTGGCCAGGCGTAGCTGGGTGCCGTAGAGGTCGCACGGCTCGCCGCTGAAGAGTTGGCGGAAGTCGTCGATCCCCGAGCGCAGATCGCTGATTCTGGAAGGTTTGCCGCCCGCGCCGAGCACGGCCGACCAGCCCGCACCGAGGCCGAGCACGGCGCGGCCGCCGGAGAGTTCGTCGAGGGCGGCGGTGGCGTTGGCGGTCACGGTGGGGTGGCGGGTGACGAGATTGGTGACGCCCGCCCCGATGAGCACGTTCTCGGTTGACAGCGCGGCCAGGTTCATGGCGGCGTACACGTCCTTCATCCCGAGCTGGAAGTCGATGTACCACAGGGCCTCGAAGCCTCTGTCGTCGACGGCGCGGGCCAACTCCGCGGTGCGGCTCAGCGGCTCGCGGGGGCTGACCCCCAGGGAGATGCCGTAGCGATGCCTCATGCGGTGCCCCTCTCGTGCAAGAGCCGGGCGATCAGCTTGCCGTAGGCGTCGGGTTGGTCGACCGAGAGTAGATGACCGGCTCCGGCCACCTCGTGGTACCGGCAGTCGGCCACCGTGTCGACGATGATGTCGGATGCCCGGCGCGGGCAGAAGACGTCGTTGGACGCCCCGATGACGTCCACGGGGACCTCGATCCGTGCCAGCAGCGGATTCAGCGGCTCGGAGCGGAGCCCTATCATCGCTCGGGCGGCGTTGATGTAGCCGCGGCCATCACCGACGGCGTTCATCCGCCTAGAGGCGAGTGTGTCGATGTCGGCCTCGGTGACAACCTGCTTGGCCGTGTCGTCGCGCAGGCCGGCGGCGAAGCCGTCCCAGTCGTGGGCTTCGAGCTGGGCGATGCGACCGTCGAAGAACTCGGCGGCGGCCGTGCCGACCACCGATGACGTGGCCGCCACAATCAGGTGGGTGATCAGGGATCCCGGAGCGGTCGCGGCCTTGAGCCCGATGGTGCCGCCCAGCGAGTAGCCGACGACGGCGGCGGGACCGGTCACGGCCCTCAGGAAGGCGTCCAAGTCATCACTCAGCTGCAACAGGGTGCCAGCGCCTTCTCCGGCGGTAGTTCGACCGTGTCCCCGGAGGTCGAGCGTGTAGACCGCGAACTCACCGATATGGGCCGCGACGGCGTCCCAGGAGCGGAGGTCCTCGGCCAGCCCATGCAGCAGCACGACCGGCGGCCCCGAGCCTCGCCGCCGGTAGTTGACCACGATGTCGCTCAACTCGACGGTGGTCATCGGTCCGAGCTCCGATCCGAGCCGGCGCCTCCGGTGCTCGCGTCGTCGTTGGACGCGAGGGCGGTCACGAGTTCCTCGCGGAGCTGTTGCTTGCGTATCTTGCCGGCTGCTGTTCTCGGGAAATGGTCGACCTGAATCAGTCGTTCGGGCCAGTACCGCCGGGCCAGGCCCTGTTTCGCGCAGAAGGCGACGACATCGTCGAGACCGAGAGGCGCGCTGGTTGCCACGACCGCGCAGATGCGCTCGCCCAGACGCTCGTCGGGCCACCCGATCACCGCCACCCCGACCACATCGGGATGGCCCGCTATCGTGTTCTCGGTCTCGACCGGCGAGATGTTCACCGCGCCGCGGATGATCAGGTCCTTGAGCCGTCCGGTGATCGACACGTAGCCGTTGGGATCGATGTGGGCGAGGTCTCCGGTGCGGAAGAACTCGTCGCCGATGATGTGCTTGGCGTACAGCTCGGGCTGGCCGTAGTAGCCGTTGAACACGCCCGGCCCGCGCATGAGGAGCTCGCCCTCGCCCGAGGTCTGCAGCCGCATGCCGGCGTCGAGGGTTCGCAACTCCAGACCCGGCAGTCCGACCCCGACCGTGTTCTCGACCTGCTCGTTGGTCGAGCCGGCCACGCAGGTGGTGAGGCCGCCCTCGGTCATGCCCCACAGCGGTGTGACAAAGGTGTTGGGGAACTCTGCGCGGCAGCGCCGGAGGAGGACCGGCGGCACCTGGGCGCCGCCGCACAGGAAGCTCCGCATCGGGCCCAGCTTCGGTTCGGCGCCGTACCACTCCGCATCGGCCAGATCGGCCAGGAACGGCGTCGCCGCCGCGGTGAAGGCGGCGCGGTGGCGGGCCACGAGGTCGAGGGCGGTTGAGGCGTTCCACTGGTCTTGGAGAATGAGGGGCGCACCCAGGAACATCGAGAGGCGGGCACCGTGAATCGCGCCGACGCTGTGCCCCAGCGGTGACGGCATGAAGACGGGGGTCTCGGAGCTGAGCGAGAAGCGTTCGGCGAACTGCCGGTTGAGGGTGGCCAGGGTGTCCTCGCTGTGGCTCACCGCCTTCGGCGGCCCGGTCGTGCTCGACGTGAACATCAAGTGCGCGGTCTCCTCGGGCACGCTGCCGGTCCAATCGGGGCAGATCGCCGATCCGTACACCTCCAGTCGGGCTCCGTCAGCGGCGGCGACCCGGACGGAGGCCGCGGTGGCCGCCCTGAAGATTGCTTCAGCCGGAGACCCCTGCCGGTTCCGGTCGGTGCAGATGACCAGAGCCGGCTCGATCAAATGGAAGATGTGGCGCAGGTGGGCCTCGGGGGTGGTGACCGGGGGCGTGGCCGGAATATGGCCCGCCCTCAACGTGGCCAGGAACATGACGACCCAAACCGCGGAGTTGGGGAGAAGGATCACAACGACCCGCCTGCGGCTGCCGATGATCGAACGGATCTCCTCGGCAGCCAGGCCGGCTGCGTGCCACAGTTCGGATCTGGACAGTGAGTCCGGACCGCTCACCAGGGCCAACGCATCCGGTCCCTCGGTAGCGTGCGACTCGAAGTGGTCAATCAGCCTGCGGCCGGTCCACCATCCAGCGAGCCGGTAGCGCTCTGCCAGGTCATCGACCACAGCTCTCCTCCGTTTCCGGTCGGCTTGCCTGCCGCAGTATGGCAGGCGCGCCCCATTGTCAGAAGACCGACATCGCTTTTGCTTTAGTGAGAGGAAGGCGCATGGAGCGGTAACATCGTTCGCTGCGGGCTTCCAGACCCGAGCCGATCCGAACAGGGACCAGCCAGATCGGGACCAGTCACGTGCCTTACACCGTACACACGCCTTGCGACCAAGTGAGCGCCAATGGCCACTGAGCCGACCACCCCGAAGGGTCAGCGAACACGGCAGTCGATTCTCGATGCAGCGTCGAAGGTCTTCACGCGTAACGGCTACGTCGACGCCCGCATGATCGATGTCGCAGCTCAGGCCGGGCTCTCTCTCGGTGGCCTGTACCGGTACTTCGAGAACAAGGAGGATCTCTTCGGAAGCGTCATCCGGGACCTCCACGAGGAGCTCTTCCGGCGGAGCCGGTCGTCGACGTCCATCGCCGAGGATCCTGAGGCCGCCCTTTTCGAAGCCAACCTCGGATACCTCCAGCACTACCACGCCAACAGCGGCGTACTGCGGGCCTTCATCGAGGCGACGACGGTGGAAGATCGCTTCACCACGATCTGGTGGACGATGCGAGAGCGCCACGTCGCCCGGTTCGTGCATGCGGTGGAGAACGACGATCGCGTCCAGCTCGACGGCCTCGATCCGGCCACGGTGGCCCGAGCCATGGCCTCGCTGGTCGAGCAGACGGCGTACACGACGTTCGCCCACGCCGCGCTCAACACGGCGCCGGTGGATGTGGAGACGGTGGCGCGCATCGTGACCAGGGCTTGGTACCGCAGCTTCTACGGCGATCATGCCCCCGAACCCAGATAGGTAGCAGCCAGCGTCTCATCGGCCAGGAGTTCTCTACTCGTGGCCTCCAGAGCCACCTCCGCGGACTCGAGCACGTAGGCCCGATCGCATACCTCCAACGCCTCGTGGGCTCGTTGCTCGACGACGATCATGGCGGTCGTCTCGCTCTTGAGCAGCCGGGCGATTCCCTCGAAGATGTCGTCCGCGGCGCGGGGAGCCAGACCCATCGAGGGCTCGTCGAGCATGAGCAGCCGGGGGCAGGCCATCACCCCCCGCGCGACCGCCAGCATCTGCTGCTGGCCTCCCGACAAGGCGCCTCCGTCCCGGCCGAGCATGTCGGCCAGCGCGGGGAAGATCTCGAGCACGAGTTCGCGGCGCTCGTCGTGCCGGTCCCGAGCACCCCTGCGGTGGCTGCCGAGGCGAAGGTTGTCCGACACCGTCATCGACGCGAAGATCATCCGCCCCTGGGGAACGTGCACGATCCCGGTCTCGACCCGCCTGTGCGGCGCCTGCGAGAGGAGGTCCTGGCCGTCGAAGAGGATCGAGCCCGAGTCCGCTTCCACCGTGCCGCTGATCGTCTTCAGCAGGGTGGTCTTGCCCGCGCCGTTGGGTCCGAGGATGGCCACGTGCTCGCGCGGCCCGACCCGGAAGTCGATGGAGCGCAGCGCGGGGACTCCGCCGTAGCCGGCACAGAGGTCACTGATCTCTAGCATGTTCCATCCATCTCGACCCGAGATAGGCCTCGATCACGCGGGGGTCCGACACGACCTCCTCGGGCGGGCCCTGGGCGATGACGCGGCACTCGTCCAGAGCGACGACCGATTCGACGTACTGGATCAGCGACCGGACCGAGTGCTCGATGACCACGATCGCCGCGTGGGGCGCGACCAGTTCGTCGACCGTCTCGAAGAAGCGGGCCCGCTCGGCCTCGTTCAAGCCCGCCAGCGGCTCGTCGAGCAGCAGCAGGTCCGGCTCGCTCACCATGGCGCGGGCCAGTTCGAGGCTCTTGATCTCAGCGGTGGTGAGGGCGCTCAGTTCGCCGAGCGCCTTGCCGGCGAGGCCGACTCGCTCGAGCATGTCCATCGACGCCGCCATCGGATCCGGCATCGAGGCGCCGATGGCGGCCACGACCACATTGTCGAGCGGGGACATGAGGTGGAAGCCCTGGGGAACCTGGAAGGTGCGTGACATTCCGAGCTCGTAGCGCCGCGGCGCGCGCATCCGGTCCATCTGCATCCCCTTGAACAGGATCCGTCCGGAGTCGGCGCGCAGGTGGGCGGTCACGATGTTGAACAGCGTCGTCTTGCCCGCTCCGTTGGGGCCGATGATGCCGACGCGCCGGCCCGGATCGACACGGAAGGCCACGTCGGACAGCACACGGTTGGCGCCGAAACTCTTGGCCACGCCGTCCACCTCCAGCACAGGCGTGCCGCTCGGTTGCGGGAGCTTCGGCCGGAGGGGTCTTCGCGGCATCCGCAGAAGCGGCGACGGCCGCGGCGGCGGTGCCGCGAGACGCCCGAGAAGGCCTGGCCCTTGGTGTTCGAGTGATGGACGGGGCCACGCCGCCAGCCGGCGGCAGCCCTCCTCGATCGCGGGAAGGATTCCCCGCGGTATCAGCAGCGCGACGAGGACAAGTGCGGCCGCATAGACCAGTTCTTGAGCGCCCGGGACGGACTCGCCGATCGAGTCGTCCAGGAACATCGCCAGCGGGATGAGGAACGCCGCGCCGACTACCGGTCCCCAGGTCTGTCCCACCCCGCCGACGAACGCCACCGACAGCATCACGATCACCACGGTGATTCCGAAGACCTCCTCGGCGACCGTCACCCGCAGGACTGCCTTCACCCACAGCACGGCCATGGCGGCCGACAGCGCCGCCGAGATCATGAACGCCGCCGACTTCCATGCGACCGTGCGGATGCCCACGGCCCGGGCCAGAACCTCGTTGTCGCGGATGGCGCGGAGGGCGAACCCGAAGGAGGTCACGTCGATCAGCTCGCTGATCGCCAGGGCCACCACCAGCATCCCCAGGCCGACCCACACATAGGTGTGGGAGTTGGAGAACTCCATGAACTTCCACTCGCTCTCGGGATGGAACGGGACCGTGAGTTCAGGGTCTCCGTAGTGCGAGACGAGCAGTTCCATGATGAGGGGGAAGGAGATGGTGGCCAGGGTGAAGTAGAACCCCCTGAGCCGGAAGGTGGGCAGGCCGATGACGAGGGCCACCGCCGCGGCGACGCCCATGCCGATGGCCATGCCGGTCCACGGGGAGGTTCCGCCGCCGCGCAGCAGGATGGTGAAGCCGTACGCGCCGATACCGACGAAAGCGCTGTGGCCCAGCGAGATCTGGCCGGCCTTGGCCATCAGGTTCCACGCCACCCCGGCGAGCGCCCACACGACCGAGAGGGTGAGCACCCGGACGTAGAAGCGCTGGTCGAGCCAGCCGTTGAAGACCGCAACGACGGCGATGAGGACGACGAAGGGGACGACGCGTCGCATCAGATGGCCCGCTGAACCTTGCCGAACAGGCCGTTGGGCCGCACGTAGAGGATGAGCAGGAACAGGGCGAACACCCAGACGTTCTTCACCGCGGCCGAGGTCCACACCTGTGACACCGACTGGATGATCCCGATCAGCACGCCCCCCACGAACGCGCCGCTGACGCTGCCGAGGCCGCCGAGCACGACCGCGGCGAACATCACGACCACGAACCGGAATCCCACGAACGGGGTGATGCTCTGGAAGGTCACCAGGGCCGATCCCCCCACCGCGGTGAGGGCCACGCCGACCCCGAAGGCGATGCGGTTGGTGCGGTCGATGTCGATGCCCATGTAGGTGGCCGCCTCCCAGTTCTCCGACGCGGCCCGGATGGCTCGCCCGGTGCGGGACCGGTTGAGGAACAGGAAGAGGAGCGCCGCCACCAGCACCGACAGCAGGAAGGCGTAGAGGCGTACCCGGCTGATGAAGATGTCGCCGATGAAGTCGCCGGCGTTGGCGTACGACGGCGCCACCACGCGCGGCTCCGACGAGTACCGGATGAGGATGAGGTTCTGGAAGATCAGACCCAGCCCGATGGTGAGTATCACCTGGGCGTCGTGGTTCTCGCGCTTGCCGATCACGAAGCGGATGAACAGCCAGTGGACTGCCATCCCCAGCACCAGGAACAAGACGAAGACGGCGGGCACAGCCAGGAACGGGTCCAAGCCGACGCCGCCCGCGAACAGTGCCCATGAGAGGTACATGGCGAGCATCATGAAGTCGGCCTGGGCGAAGTTCACGACCCGCATCACGCCGAAGATGAGCCCGAGGCCCGACGCCAGCAGCGCGTAGACGCCGCCGATCAGGATCCCGGGTACTAGGAACTGGAGGAATTCGACCATCACGTCAACCAGCCCCGCCCCCAGTCAGTCGGGGACGGGGCCGGCTCCTGGGAGAAGGTATCGAGTACCGCGGGGAGATGGACTCTCGTCAGCTCCAGACGGGCTGGCACACCGCGAACTCCAGCGGATAGACGGTGCACGGGATCAGGCGCCCGTCCACCTCCTGCCACTGCGCCAGCACGCCGAAGTGCTGGTCGACGCGACCGGTCGAGCTGAAGCTGATCGCCGAGGTCGGCATGAGGTCCACTGCGACGCCTTCAGTCAGTTTGACGGTGTTGAAGGCCTTGGTGACCGCGGCCGGGGAGGGGTCGCCGGACTGCTCCAGTGCGGCTGCGATGAGATGCACCACGAAGTAGCCGCCGATGTGGTCCTGGCGGGCGTAGGGCTGGTCGATCGCGGCCGCCAACTCGTCGAAGGCGTCCGTGCCGGCGAGCGGGTTGGCGTACACGAAGGTCGACAGCCCGGCCACCTCGGGACCGAGGTCGGCCCATGCGGGCAGCAGGCCCTGCCCGCCGTTCTGGACAACCGGAGCGGTGACGCCGCGGGCGATCAGCTCGTTCTGGAGGCCGCTCACGTCGCTGAAGGCGAAGGCGATGTTGAAGATGACGTCCACGTCGGCGTTGGCAATCTTCGTGGCTACGCCCGAGGGGTCGTCGAGCCCGCCCGGTGCCCACGTGTCGGTGACCGCGACCTCGATCCCTCGCTCGCCGAACTCGGCTAGCAGAGCCTGCTGCAGAGGCACTGCCGCAGCCGAGGTGGAGCCCACCACCGCCACGGTCTCCATCGTGATCCCTGCCTGGTCGAGGCCGGGTTGGATGGCGTCGAGGATCAGGCCCTTGATAGCCGACGCCGGTGGTGAGTAGCCGAACACGTGGCTGAAGCCCTCGCGGTCGGTGACGGAGTCGGCGAAGCTCTCGGTGACGAACGGGATCCCGGCCCGCTCGGACACCTCGGTGGCGGCCAGGCTGAACGACGACAGCCACGAGCCGGCGATGGCCGAGACTTCGGGCTCGTCGTCCAGGAGCCGCTCGACGGCCGTCGCCGCCTCCTCGGCCGAGCCGCCGGCGTCGTAGATCGCCAGCCGCAGCGTGGCGCCGCACAGCGACTCGATGCCGCCGGCCGCGTTGATGTCCTCCACCGCCTTGGTTGCTCCCGCGATCTCGGCGCTGCCCACGAAGCTGAACGTGCCGGACATGGGCCAGACGGTGCCGATGACCACCTCGTCTACGCAGTTGCGGTCATCGACGGGGACGGCCGCGGCAGCCGCCGCGGCAGCCTCCTCGGCCTGCGCCGCGGCTTCGGCCTCGGCGGCCGCGAGGGCTTCGGCCTCAGCCGCGGCCTCCTGTGCCTCCTGTAGCTGTATCTCGAGATCGGCCACGATCGACGGGTCAACACCCTCGTCGGACTCGGCCGCTGCCATTGCCTCAGCCAGGGCCGCCTCCGCCTCCGCGGCTGCGGCGGCGGCCGCGTCGGCCTCTGCTCGGGCGGCGGCGGCGTCAGCCTGGGCCTCCTCAAGCGCGGCTGCGTCGTCGGCGTCAGCCGCGGCGGTGGGTGCGGGCTCTACAGCCGAGTCGCTCGGTGCGTCATCGCCGCATGCGGCCGCGACGAGGCTCACAATCGCGAGGAGCGCGGCCAGCAGGCGCCACCCAATCACGGTCCGTGCTTCGTTGGTGCGTCGGGTCATGTGCATGGCTACTCCTTGAACTGCCCGGGGCCGATTCCATCTGCAAGATCGACTGACGCCCGACGATAGATGTCTCCACTTCTACTGTCAAGAGAGTGACATCGCTTTTTTGAATGTTGCCAAAGTACACGTGGCTGAAGCTGTTCCACGGCCGTCGGGGTGGACTAGTCGTCGATTTCGTCGAGCGTGGCCTCGGCAACCAGGAACCCGGCGGCAGCTACTTCGAGCCTGTTGAACCAGGGCTGGTCGACCCCGATGCCGATCCTGTGAGCGTCGGAGCGGGCCCCATCGATCGGTGCGCCGCTCGCGGCTCCGGCCTGCCGGCCGACGAAGTGCAGTTGGACGGCGCCCACTGTCGTGGCACCCGACGCCCTGCCGTCGATCCCGGTTGATGCCACGCCGCGCTCCAGGCTCTGCTGGAGGGAGGCCGCGATGGACGCCAGCGGCGCCGGTGGATCGAAGGTGGCCGAAGCCGTGCCATTGGAGCGTGCTGCGATTTCGGCCGACAGCAGCGCATCGGGCGCGGTTGCCCAGGCCGATGTCGGGAGGTCGGCGGCTTCGAGCGTCTCGCAGAGGGCTCGGACAGCCGCGCCGTAGTGAATCTCCGCCAACGTGACGTTCTCGGCGATCCGCTCGGCGGTTCCCGGGTCGCATCCGGCGATGCGGCTGGCCCGGTAGACGAGATCGTGGATCTCCCGGGGCGCCACCGTGACGGTCGCGCCCATGTCAGCCGCGGGCCCCGCCATCCGTCACCCGAACACCACCGAGAAGAGGCGCAGCCAGTTGCCGCCGAGGATGGAGTCGCGCTCGGCGGGCGAGAATCCGGCTCCGTCGAGACCCTCGGCGAGCGAGCCGAAGTCCCTGGGTCCCCGGAACCACGCCGGCCACTCGGGGAACGCCGGGGCCTCGTCGGGCCCCTCCGGGCGATCCCAGCGGCCGCTGCGCATCCAGCTCAGTGCACCGGGGTCCCATCCGAGCACCGCGTCGGTTCCGATGGCCACGTGCTCCACGCCGATCTGGTCGGCGAGCCGGGCGATCATGGCGCAGTAGTCCTTCCGGCTCACTTCGGCCCCGCCCATGAACAGCGGGTAGAGGGTGCAGCCGATCACCCCGCCGCGGCTGGCGACCGCCTCGAGCACCTCGTCGGGCTTGTTGCGGGGTGAGTCGCAGAACCACAGCGGGTTGCCGTGGGTCACCGCCGCGGGCTGCGACGATGCGTGCACCGCGTCGAGGCTTGTGGAATTGCCGACATGGGACAGGTCGATCAGCATTCCGGCGTCGTTCAGCGCGGCCACCATCCGGTGCCCGGCGCGGGTGAGCCCGCCGTCGTTCGGCTCCCAGCAGCTGGCTCCCAGATGGTTGGCGATGTTGTAGGTGAGCTGCACCACCCGCACCCCGACATCGGCGAAGATCTGGGCCATCTCGGGGTCGTCGCCCAGCATCGTGCTGTTCTGGAAGCCGAGGACCGCGCCGAGGACGTTGTCGGCCCAGGCTCGATGGATCTCCTCGACGTTCGTCACTACCCGGATGGCGTCGGCGTTGTGCCGGCACAGATGACGGAACGCTCCGATGCGCGTCATGGCGCCGGCGAGGTCCTCCCAGGCGCCCACGGTGGCGTGGACGATGTCCACCCCGCCCGATCTGACCTCGTCGACGACGGCGCGGGACCAGTCGTTGATCTGGAGTCCGTCGATGATCACCGGGAACCCCCGGGGCGGGCCGGCAGCACCCAGTCGTCGCCGGCGTCCGTGCCGAGGTCGCCCAGGCGCGGCGCACCCTGGAAGAGAGTGACCCTCAGCCAGTCAGTGGACTTGGGCTTGAAGTTGTCCATGCCGTACATGGCTAGCTGGAATCGCTGGAGCTGCAACGGCAGGTAGTGGGCAGAACAGGGGTTGTCCCGAGGCTCGGTGTAGGCGCGATCGCTGACGCTCAGCCGCTCAGCCGCCAGCCGGTGCTCGGGATGCTCGCTGAGCACGCGTTGGATCGGCGCGTCGTCGTCGTAGCCGTCGAGCGCGCCGCGCAACCTCCAGAGGCGCATCGCCACGTCGATGGCGACGTCGCGGCGGGCCGGTTCGAGGCCGTCGCGACGGGCGCGGCGCGGTTCCTCGGTGTTGTCGCTAATGACCCACCACCATTTGTCTGCCCCCTCGTTGTCGAGGCCGAGTTGGCCGAGCCACTCGAACCTCGACGCCAGCATGGCCCGGAGGTGCCCCACGGTCATCGCGGGGTCGAGCGGGCAGTGCTCGTCGACGGTGAGAAACTCGTCGATCAGATCGTCGTCGCCTTCGTGCAACTCCAGCAGCAGCGACACGACCATCTCAGCGGTCTCGGGACCGCGTTGCTCCGACCAGCGGTACAGGGCATCGAAGGGAAGGGGGTCTCGGCGGCAGCGGTCGAACGCCTCCCGGATCTGCAGGACCACCGTGGCTACGTCGACGCTGTTGAGGAAGGGCCGGCAGTCGTCGTCGGTTCCGTGGACGAAGTGCGAGTGGGCCCTGTCGATCCACGTGTCGAGTCGTTCGAGCCGGTCACGGTTGCCTGGCAGCGACCGCACGTCGGCCAGCGCCATCTCCCGGATGGCGACCCACGCGTGGATCACCCTCGGGTGCTTGAACGCGAACGGCACGAGCCCCAGACCGGTGGCGTTGCCCAGGCCGAAGTACCGGCGCCAGTGCTGGTCGAAGGGAGCCGCGGCGTCGCCACCGCTGGCGCGGGCGCAGTGCTCGACCAGGTCGTACCCGAGCTCCCGGAACAGCCACGCGCACACGAACTGGGCCCGGTACGGGATCCGGAGGGGATGGTCCTCTGAGTATCCCTCGAACGACCGCATCCCGTACTTGCCGTTGGCGTAGAAGGCGGTGCTCCGGAGGATGTAGCCGGCGTCGGCCACCAGGTCGGGGTCTGGCTGCCTGCCCCGGGCGAGGGCATCGACGAGGTAGTCGAAGAAGCGCACGCTGCGATTGCCCCGTGTGAGCACCAGGACTCGTGGATCGAACCGGCCCGCCTCCTGCCGCGGCACGTGGCGCCGCAACAGGCTGAGGAACTCGCCGGTGAGGTCGCCCTCCACGAGGGCGCCGGCGATCTCCCACCGCTCGGCGATCACGCGGTCGGTGTGCTCGCATTCGTCGATTGTCGTGGTGAACGCCACGAAGCTGAGCGTGTGGCCGCCCGCGTCGATCTCGTACACCGCCTCGCCGTGACCGCGCTCGTCGATGTCGAAACGGGCTCGCCGGGCGCGCCACCGGTCCCGGACCGCCCGGCGCAGCATCGTGCGGCTGAAGCTGTAGCGAGTCAGCCGGGCCGAGCCCATCATCGCCGGTTGCATCACCACCGCCGGGGGACGCAAGCGAGGCAGCCGCCGGTCGAGTTCGGCCTGCAGTCGATCCTGGGATGGGGCAACAGCCGCCGTGGTCACCAACCTGCGCCTCCGGAAGGCGATGTTAGGGCGGGGCTGATGCCCCGCCCTAACAGTCTCAGCTGTCTTGTCTGCGGCCGGTCGGCCGGTGATTCAGGCTGCGGCGAGCGCGGCCGCGATCCACGGATCGATGATGTCGCGGTTGGCCGCGATCCATTCGGCGGCCGCAGCGACCATGTCATCGTTGGGGTTGGCGCCTGCGTCGATGGCCACCGCCTGGACGGCAACCGCCAGCGGGTCGATCTCGAAGTTGGCGAGCAGGGACGCAGCCGCCGGGTTGGCCGCCAGGAAGTCATTGTTGGCGGTCACCACGATGTCTGAGGGCGTGAACATGGTGGTGCACGGGTCGTTGGTGCAGGCATCACCCACTGCGGAGACTCCCTCCTGCCCCTCAAGGGCCTGGTCCGGCTCGATGGCGAGCCACAGCACGTCCCGCCCCGGCACGAGCTTGCCCACGAAGGCGGTGGGCGTCCACACATACTGCAGGACGGGACCGCCCGTCTCGAAGCTCGCCTGCGACTCGGCGAACAGCGCCGCGTGGGTGGCCGACACCTGCGCGATGCGATCGTCCCAGCCGTTCTTGGCGATCGTGTCGTTCATCACCTTCTGGCAACCCCATCCGTCGTCACAGCCGTTGAGGTCGGCCTTGCCGTCGCCGTCGGTGTCGAAGTGGGCGACCGCGTCGGCATTGTCGAGCAGCTCGCCGAGAGTGGTGAAGCCGAACTGCTCCACGCTGGGAATGTCCACCAGGAGGCCTTGCAGGGCTCCCGACGCCATCATCGTGCCGATGTACTGGACCCGGTCGCCGAAGGTGCCGCCGTCGGGACTCTCACCCTCGAGCAGGGGAGTGTGGTTGAGGGGCCACGACGACGCCCACAGGTCGTAGTCGCCCTGGGCCAAGGCCGGGTAGAAGGTCGCCGGCGCGATCTCCTCGGGGTCGGTGACCTCGTAGCCGAGCTCCTCGAGGAGCAACTGCACGACGTAGTTCTGGAAGTTGGTCTCCTTCCAGTTGCCCCGCGCCATGGTGACGGTCACACCCTCGCCGGGCAGCGCCATCTCTTCCTCGGCGGCCGCCTCTTCCTCGGCGGCTTCGGCTTCGGCCTGGGCCGCCTCGGCCTCGGCGCCGTCGTCGACCGGTGCCGGCGTCGTCGCCGGCTCTTCGTCGTCGCCGCAGGCTGCGGCCAGCAGTCCGAACGTCAGAAGGACGGCGACGAGCGCTCGTCCGCGGAAAATTCTCATTTGTGGCCCTCCGTTGTTGATGGGCTCAGGAGCCTCCGACCCCCGAGCTGTCCCCGCTCCTTCCTAGTTCAGGCGGGCCAGTCTCGCAATAGCGATGTCAACTTTGCTCCTAGGCCATCGACTGGCCTGCACCACTAGTGTTGCGGGGCAGGTCCAGGTCTAGGAATGGGCGTATGCCGACCAAGGTCAAGATTGCGGACACAACGAAGATCTTCGGCGACGAGCCCGACGGCGAAGCTCTCGCGTTGTTGCGAGCCGGCTGCTCGAAGGAGGAGATCAAGGAGCGCACCGGACACGTAGTCGGCGTGAAGGACGCCAACATCGATGTCGAGGAGGGGGAGATCTTCGTGGTGATGGGCCTGTCCGGCTCGGGCAAGTCCACACTCCTCCGCTGTGTCAACCGGCTCTACGAGCCGACCACGGGCACGATCGTCGTCGACGGAATCGATGTGACGGCCCTCAACCCCAAGGAGCTCCAGGCCTTCCGCCGTGACAGCACCGGCATGGTGTTCCAGCACTTCGCCCTGTTTCCCCACCAGGACATACTCTCCAATGTCGCCTTCGGCCTGAGGGTCAAGGGCGTCGATCCCAAGACCCGCGACGCGGCCGCGGAGGGAGCGCTCGCGCTCGTCGGGCTGGCCGGCTACGAGGCCAGCTACCCGCGGCAGCTCAGCGGCGGCATGCAGCAGCGGGTCGGGCTGGCCCGCGCCCTCGCCACCGACCCGGACATCCTGCTGATGGACGAGGCCTTCAGCGCTCTGGATCCGCTGATCCGGCGCCAGATGCAGGACGAGTTGATGGAGATCCAGGGCAAGCTCCACAAGACGATCCTGTTCATCACCCACGATCTCAACGAGGCGCTCCGGGTCGGCTCGCGGGTGTGCATCATGAAGGACGGAGCCATCCACCAGATCGGGGCGCCCGAAGACATCCTCATGCGCCCCGAGACCGACTATGTAGCCGAGTTCGTCCAGGATGTCGACCAGGGCCGGGTGCTGGCCGTGGAGACGGTGCGCGAGGACGCGGCGACGGTGCCGGCCGGCGGGTCTGTCGCAGATGTGCTGGACGCCATCGCCGGCCTGGGGTCGGATGCGGCCCATGTGGTCGATGCCGACGGCCGACCCCTGGGCGTCGTCACCCGCCAGTCGGCCGAACGGGCCCGAGCCCGCGGCGACCAGCGGTTGGAGCCTCTCGTCGAGGCGGTTCCGGCCGTCACGGTCGACACGACGCTGGCCAAGGTCTACCAGCTGTTCGGGTCGGGCCTTCCGCTGGCCGTGGTCGACGGCGAGGGCAGGCTGATCGGGGCGGTCCGCCCCCTCGAGGTCCTGGCCGAACTGGGTCGGGTCGAGGGAGTCTCCGAGCAGTTGCAGCAAGCCAAGGCCCAAGAGGCTCAGACATGAGTCAGCGAGTGCTGGCCACCAGCTTCTGGGACAACGACAACCTCGACGCCTGGGAGATCCCGTTCGGTCTGTGGATCGAGGAGATCGTCTTCTGGCTGACCACCCACATCAAGGGGTTCCTGGACGCCGTCAAGTGGCCCGTCGACAAGCTGCTGGAGCTCATCATCGACAACCTGCTGCAGGACTGGCTCCCGTGGCCGGTCGTGCTGCTGCTGTTCTTCCTGCTGGGGGTGGCCACCAGGAACATCCTGGTGGGGCTGGGCAGCGCGGCCGGCCTCCTGATCTGCGGCCTGCTCGGCAACGAGTACTGGGATCTCACCATGGAGACGCTCGGGATGATCATCGTGGCCGTGCTGATCTGCACGGTGATCGGCATCCCCCTGGGGATCCTGGCGGCCCGGGTCGACGCGTTCTGGAGCCGGCTCCGCCCGGTCCTGGACGGGATGCAGGTGATCCACCCCTTCGTGTACCTGCTGCCCATCATCTTCCTGTTCGGCGTGCGCCGGACCCCCGGCGTGCTGGCCACGCTGGTCTTCGCGCTGCCGCCCATCGTCAGGCTCACCAACCTGGGCATCCGGCAGGTCGCCGCCGACGTGGTCGAGGCGGCCCGGGCGTTCGGAGCGACCGAATTCCGGATCCTGCGCGAGGTCCAGATGCCGCTGGCCCGCCCCGCGATCATGGCCGGACTCAACCAGACCCTGCTGCTGTCGCTGTCCATGGTGGGAATCGTGGCCATCATCGCCGGCGGCGGCTTGGGCAAGCCGATCCTCACCGCGCTGAACACGGCCGACATTCCCGTCGGCGCGTCCGCCGGAGCGGGCCTCTACTTCGTCGGGGTGCTTCTCGACCGGATCTCGCAGCCCGAGGAGAGCGACGACAGGCGCAATCTCCTGGCGCGGATGCGCAGCGCCTGGATCACACGGGCCGATCCTGTGGTCCCCGCCGTGCCCGGCATGCAGGCCGGCCCGGAGGCCCCCGCCGGACCGGCTGCACCGGCTGCGCTGGAGCTGACCGCCTCGCATCGCATCGGGGCCGCTGCCGCTCTCATCGGCGGTCTGCTGGCCGCATTCTCGGTGCTGCTGACCTGGGGAAACGACGCCGGGCTGCTGTCGGGTTGGGCCCGCTTCGACGACAACGACCTTCCCGGTGCCCACAGCGGGCTGGACGCCACCGGCGGCTCCTGGTTCGGGATCGTGTTCGGCCTAGTCGCCGTGGCTGTCGCCTTCGGCGGCGCGTCGGCGCTATGGCGGCCGCGCAGCCGTGACAAGTTCATGGCCGGCGGCGGCGCCTTCCTGGCGGCCGGGCTGGTGCTGGCCTCGCTCGCGGCGGCCTACCTGACCGTGTCGCCGCGGGGCGAGAACTACAGTCACGGCCCCGGTGTGTGGCTGGCTCTTCTCGGCGCGCTGATCGTCCTCGGCGGAGGCGCCGGCGCGGCCCTGCGGATGAGGTCCGCCGACGAGCCGGCCCGTGCAAGCACCCGTGAGTTGGCGGGCATGGTCGTGCTGACCCTGTTCCTCGTGTTCGCGGGAGCCTCGGGATCATGGATCCTGGACCAGCGCAGCGACGCGGCTCAGATCGCCGCGGAGCTGGCGGCCGAGGCTGAGGGCGCCGATCAGGGCGGCCTGGCGGCCGAGGTGCTGACCGAGGCCCTGGCCGAGACCCGCCGGGTGGTGGTCCGCGGCCTGGATACCGAAGGGCCGGGGATCGGCTACATAGTCCTGGCCCTCACGGTCGCGTCCCTGGCGGCCACCCTCGGTCGGTTGGTGCGCAGCCATGCCGCCCAGCGCTACCTCGGCATTGTGCTGTTCGGCCTGGGATGCGCCATCACGGCCGTCGGGATGGCCTGGATCGCCTCCTTCGTCCGCTTGGCGACCCCGGCGCTCTCACCCGGGGCCAGCGCATTCCTGGTGGTAGTCGGCGGCCTTATCGTCGCCGCTCGCGGCTGGCGCGCCACCAGCCCGGCCTAGTTGGGGGGCTCCCGGCACGGCCGCGTCACCGCTCGGGCAGCACGTGTGTTCACGGAACGCCGGGAGCGCATAGTCTCGGTTGTGGTGGCTGCGTCCTGGGAGGGTCCGACATGAGCAGCAGTCAGAATCCGAATACGGTCGTGATAATCGGCGCCCTGGACACCAAGGGCGCGGAATTCGCCTTCGTCAAGGGACTCATCGAGAGCGAAGGGGTCGACACGCTGGTGGTCGACTTCGGGACGATGGGGGAGCCCACCCTGGAGCCCGACGTCACCAGGGAGGAGGTCGCGTCGGCGGCGGATGGCGACATCTCCTATCTGGCCTCGGGCGAGCACAAGGACGAGGCGATGCAGACCATGGCGACGGGTCTCGCGGTCGTCGTCCGCCGGTTGTACGAGGAGGGGAGGCTCGGCGGGATCATCGGCATGGGCGGCACCGGCGGCACCTCCATTGCCACCACGGGGATGCGCGTCCTGCCCGTGGGCGTGCCCAAGGTGATGGTGTCGACCGTGGCGGGCGGCGATGTCAGCGCCTACGCGGGGACCAGGGACATCACCTTCATCCCGTCCATTGTCGATGTGGCCGGGATCAACAGCATCAGCCGGGCCGTCTACTCCAACGCGGCGGGAGCGATAGCCGGCATGGTGAAGCTGGAGCGCCCGCCGGCCGGCGAGGAGCGCCCGCTGGTCACCGCTTCCATGTTCGGCAACACGACCACCTGCGTCGAGCGAGCCCGCGGTGCCGTTGAGGCCGGCGGCTACGAGGTCCTGGTGTTTCACGCCACCGGCATCGGGGGCAGGACCATGGAGAGTCTGATCGCCGACGGCTACATCGCCGGCTCCCTGGACATCACAACCACCGAGTTGGCCGACTGGGTGTGTGGAGGCGTCTTCAGCGCGGGGCCGGAGCGCTGCCAGGCCGCGTCCGGCGCGGGCATCCCTGCCGTCGTCGTTCCGGGATGCGTCGACATGGCCAACTTCGACTCGATCGACACCGTCCCCGAGCGGTACGCGGGCCGGAACCTCTACCAGTGGAACCCGAACGTCACCCTGCTGCGCACCAATGTGGAGGAGAACGTCCGGATAGGCGAGATCCTCGCGGCCGCAGTCAACCTGTCCAATGCGCCGACCACCGTCCTGCTGCCAATGAGGGGCGTCTCCATGCTGGACAGTGAGGGGGAGAGGTTCTGGGACCCGGAGGCGGACCAGGCATGCTTCGACGCCATCCGCGGCAACCTCCGGGCCGACGTCGCCGTCCATGAGGTAGACAGCAACATCAACGATCCCGAGTTCGCCGATCTGGCCGCCGGCACGCTGCTTGAGATGCTGCGGGACGCGGGCGGATAGGAGCGGCTCAGTGGCACTGGCACGCAGCGAGATCCTCCGGCGGGTGCGCGCCGAGGTCGCAGCAGGCCGGCCCGTGGTGGGATGCGGCGCCGGCACCGGCATCTCCGCCAAGTGCGCCGAGGCGGGCGGGGCGGACCTCATCATCATCTACAACTCCGGTCGCTATCGCATGGCTGGCAGGGGCTCGCTGGCCGGTCTGATGCCCTACGGGGACGCCAACGGGATCGTGGTGGAGATGGCCGCCGAGGTGCTTCCCGTCGTCGAGGACACTCCGGTCCTGGCAGGGGTCTGCGGCACCGACCCGTTCCGGCTCATGCCGGTGTTCCTGAAGCAGCTGAAGGAGATCGGCTTCTCGGGCGTTCAGAACTTCCCGACGGTCGGGCTCATCGACGGCGCTTTCAGGCGAGACCTGGAAGCCACCGGAATGGGATACGACAAGGAGGTCGACGCCATCCATTGCGCCCACTCGCTGGACATGTTCACCTCCCCGTATGTCTTCGACCAGCAGCAGGCGGTGATGATGGCCGAGGCGGGCGCGGACATGCTCGTCGCCCATGTCGGCCTGACCACGTCGGGCACCATCGGTGCGGCTGATGCCATGACTCTCGACGAGGCGATCGAACGCGTGAACGCGATCGCCGAGGCCGGCCACGGAGTCCGCGACGACATCGTGGTCATCTGCCACGGTGGGCCCTTCGACGAGCCGTCCAACGTGGGCGAAGCACTGTCGAGGCTTCCCAGCAGCGTCGGATTCTTCGGCGCTTCGAGCATCGAACGCCTGCCGACCGAGCGGGCCATCACCGAGCAGGTCAGGGCCTTCAAGGCCCTCTAGCCGGCCCAGAGCTTCGGCAGCACCCTCTAGCGGCGGAGGAGTTGCTTGAGCCGGCGGACCGCGGGCGTCCACAGCCACTCGGGCTCGGTGAACCGGCGGAAGTTCTCGCCGGGCAGCCCCGTGGGGTCGTAGAAGCTCGTGTCGGTCTGCTTGCGCATCTCGCTCGTGCGCTTGAGTATCTTCAGGGTGGCATAGGCCGTTCCCTTGTGGGTCCAGCCCTGCCGCTGATAGTTCCAGTTGTCGGGGGCCAGGTCCTGCGCCGCGGCGAAGTGCTTCAAGGCGCGCTCGCTGTCGCCAGCCGCCTCGAAGTGCAGCGCCAGCTTGAACGTCGCCTCGGCCAGCAGCCTGTCGTCGTCGACGGGCTTGAGCCGCTCGGCCAGCTCCCGGCTCGACCAGACGTGCTCGCTGTCGGCGCCCCGCTCGATCCAGTCCCGGGTGGCCTCCGCGAACGAGTCGTCGCCCAGGCGGACCTTGCCCAGGCCGAACCCGACGGTGGTCTCAGCCGGGTACACCCCTTCGTTGCTGCGAACGATCTTCCCGTTCTCGTCGATCCAGGCGGCCGACGGCACGTTCACCCAGCCGAACATCGAGCTGATCTCGTGGGTCGGGTCGATGACGCACCGGTAGGTCGGCGAGGCCCGGTTGAACCACTTGTTGACCACGGGGGGACCCGCCGAGTCCTGGGCCACGCTGATCAGCTCGAACCGGTCCGGACCGATCGACTGGTAGAGCTCCTGCCAGACCGGCAGGCTGAAGCGGCAGCCTCACCAGGAGGCCCAGGTGAACAGCACCACCTTGCGGCCCCGCAGGTCCGAGAGCCTCAACGTGTCGCCATTGCACTGGGTCACCTCAAAGTCGGGGGCGATGGCCGATTCCAGTCCCATCTGACGCACTGCGGGCACCGAGCCGAGGCTCCACACGTCGCCGTCGCGCACGTACTTCTGGCCGAGCATGTCCGCGAACCCCGAGTAGTTGAACCACACCCAATCGTCGGCGTCGGCGATCCACTCCTCACGCTTGTGCTCCGGCAGCGGCACGCAGATCTCTCCCAGGCACGCGCCCTCGGGCTTCATCTGCCAGCCGGTCGCCTCGGGGAGCTCGCCGAGCCGCACCCACAAGACCCCGTCGGCGTCGGTCCGCTGGGCGACCTCGTTTGTCTTGCCGTCTGCGAGAATGATCACGATTGCTCCGCAAGCGCCGATTCGGCCGGCTGGGTGTGCGCTTCGCCGGGAAATAGTAGTTGCTGGTAGGTAGTTCTACCCGTGTCAGCCGTCGGTCGAAATAGGGTGCCGGGATGGATATGGAGCGCAGGATCATCGACCCCTGGACGTGGCAGGACGAATACGGGTTCCACCAGGGCCATGAAGTCGTCAACCCGACCCGCACCCTCTACCTGTCGGGCCAAACCTCGCTCGACGCCGACGGCAATCCGGTGCACGTGGGCGACATGGCCGGCCAGATCCGCCAGGTCATAGACAACATCGAGGCCGTCCTCGCCGAGGCCGGCATGAGCCTCGCCGACATCGTGCGCATCAACATCTTCACCACCGACATGGACCTCTTCTTCGAGCACGCCGACGAACTCGAGCGGCTTCGAGAAGCCGGGACCCGGTACGCATCCACCCTCGTCGGGGTCACCAGGCTGGCGTTCCCCGAGTTCCTAGTCGAGATCGAGGCAACGGCCGCGAAGTAGCGGTCCGAGCAACCCATCCGTGCTGGGTCGTAGTAGCCCGCTATTGATGTACTGGCGGGGTGTTTCACACCTCAGAACTCTGTGCGTGCAGCTGCCCATCAGAGGATCGCAAGAGGATTGACTGGGGACCCGGTGCCTCCCGGTATCTGGAGTGGGGCCACTACGAGCTGGAACTCGTAACGACCCTCTTGCTCGCACGCGTGCGACAGCGGTTCGAGCAGGGCGTTGTCGACCAGAGCGACGCCGAAGGCCCACGCCGCGGCATGAACCGCCCACGGGATCGCGAGGCCGTAGGGCGTGAGATCCATCATGTCCCAGACAAGGACCGCAGTGTCGGTCTCCCTTATGAACCGGAGGCAGGAGGCGTGCAGGCCGGGCCGCTCGTCGCTGGCGGACGGTAGGGAGCCGGCACCGGTCATGCCTCCCCACGGCCCATGACGGCGACTCCACTCCTCGCGGCCGCAGTACACCGCTACTGCATCTCCCGGCTCGATCTCGACCCCTTGCGACTCGGCGATCGCTTCGAGCTCCGCTCCGTGCACGGGCTCCTCGAAGGTGACGAACGGCTGCCCTCGATACCTGGGGACATCGAGAAGTACCCCTCTGGTAACGATGCCGTCCCTCCAGGCCTCGATTCCGCCGAAGGCTGCTCCGTCGAAGGAGATCTCCTCATCGGGATCACGGCCGTTCCACATGCCGGATTCTGACCACACATGGCAAAGAGCGTCCACGTGCGTCAGTGCCAGCCCGTGGCAGTTGACGCCTATGAAGTCGACCGCCACCCCGCCCCCCGGATCTCGAGGGAATCGCTGCATGAAGTGGCGGGCCGGGTGCGGATTGTCCGGTCCCGGCCCTGTGGGGAGGGGGCGGCTCAGCGACACTGTCCGGCCCGTGCGCACCGCGGCCGCCGAACTCCGCCTCTTCTCGGCCGTGATCAAGTTGAGCGCCCCCAACTGGTCGTCGTGCCCCCATCGTCCCCAGTTGCGATGCTCGGCCAGGTAGGCGTTGATGTCCTCGGCCATCAATCGATCGTCGGCGGTGGTGTCTGACATCACAACTCCTAGACGCTCACTTACCAGTAGTGGAGCTGGGGAGAATCGAACTCCCGTCCGTCAGGCGGATACCGGGCTCGCTACGACCATTCCCGAGTCTGCGGCTTGCGGCTGCCGCTACGCCGGGTCGTGCGGATCCGAGGATCCGGCCGCCGGATCTTTCTCCGGTGTCAGCGGTCTTTGCCGGCTGTCAGCGGGTCTCTCCCCGTCGTCCACCCCTGCTTCTGGTGCCAGGCTGCAGCGGTCCGGCCCCGCGTGCCATTGCTGGTCGCGATGATTCTCGGCTGCTAGATCAGATCTGATCAGGCGGCGAGAACGAGAGCGTCGTCTTCGGCGTCTCTTTGGTTGCCCCGTTTAAGGAGTCTGAGCAACTCCGGTCGCACTCCGCGGCCTCCTGGTCCCGACGTCGAAACCGGTCAGCCCCTCGTGCAGTCTCTTTTCAAGCTGCTGTCCCCGAAGGGACCAACCATGATACTCAGGCAGTATGACCGAGCGCCGCCTGGATCCGGTGGCGGGTCATCCACAGCCGCAACAGCACCCCGACGGCCAGCAGGATCGCAGTCGACCCGTACACCACGATCGGCACCGCGGCCACCAACACTCCGTAGAGACCCCACTTGAAGCCCTCCAACACGGTCAGCCACCAAGTGCCGGGCGATATCCCGACCGGGGCGTAGGTGCGCCACGCCGCGATCAACGCGGGTCCCAGATACAGCCCGTTGGACAGGCCCAGCACCGTGCCCAGTACCGTCCAGCCCGCCGCCCGCTGGATAACCACGCTGGCCACTATCACGGCTGCGCCTACCAGCAGGGAGGCGCGCACACTCACACCGTTGCGGTACAGCAGGAACAGCGCCAGCCCGAAGCTGGAGATGGCGGCAAAGATCGACGGGATCGTCTCCCAGAACCCGTTCTCCACCACGTAGGTGAGCCAGCCCAGATTGATGGTCATGCCGGCCGCGGCCCAGATGGGTGACACACCCTCGGTGCGTCCCGTGCGGATCAGCCTGGCGATCTGGGGGATGATCTGCACGAAGGTCACCCCGTTGGCGACCACCGCCACCCAGAAGGCGAGCTGGTCGCGGCTCATGGCGGCGGGGGAGTGCGGCGCCGGCGGGCGGCGGCCATCGAGCGGGCCGCCTCGGCGTCGGCGGCGCGTTGCTGGATGTCGCGGCGGCGGTCGGACCGGGTGCGCCCCCGGGCCAGGGCCAGGGCCAGCTTGGCCTTCCCCTCGTTGAAGTAGAGGGCGAGCGGCACCAGCGCCAATCGCTCCTGGTCGACCCGGGACGCCAGGCGCTGTATCTCGCGCCGGTGGGCCAGCAGCTTGCGGACCCGGTCCGGCTCCGAGCGGAACGATGCCGCCGAATGCGAGTAGGGCGAGATGTGCAGGTTGTGCAGCCACAGCTCGCCCCGGTCGATGCGGGCCCAGCTCTCCGCGATCTGCACGTTGCCCTCCCGCAGGGACTTGACCTCGCTGCCCTGAAGCACCAGACCGACCTCGAGAGTCTCAAGGATGTCGTAGTTCCGGCGGGCGCGGCGATTGGTCGCCACCACCGACGCCCCTTCGGGGACGTCCCGACGCTTCTGCGACTTCGCCATGCTGCTCACGGTACCGGTGCCGCCAGCAGGGGAGAAGCGACCCGGCGATAGCGTGCGCAGCGGTGCTGGAGATGTCGGCGGAGATGCACACGGCGATGGTGGACCACGCCATCGCCGGGCTTCCCCATGAGGCCTGCGGCCTGTTCGCCGGGCTGCCCGGCTCGAACCGGGTCGAGCGCTTCTTTCCGATGCGCAACGCGGCCGAGTCCCGAGAGATCTATGTGCTCGACGGCCTCGAGATGATGGACGTGGAGCGCACTGCCGACGACGCCGGCCTGGCAGTCATGGGCGTGATGCACTCACACACCCACACCACCAACTACCCGTCGCCCACCGACATCGCCGACGCGGCTCGCTTCGACCCCTTCGGCGCCTGGCGCTTCGTGATCGTGTCGCTGCGCCATGCCGAGCCGTCGCTGCGGTCGTTCCGAATTCTCGACGGCGAAGTCACCGAAGAGCCCGTGGCGATCGACGGCGCGGGCTAGCCGTCCAGGAGCTCGCGGACTGTGGCCGCGGCCACCACGCCGGGGGCTTCCAGCGGGCCGAAATGGCTCAAGCTCTCGAAACTGAGGAAACGTCCTTGGGGCAGCGCCTCTGCGATCGCGGGGCCGAAGATCCCGGGGTTGGACACGCCGGCGACGACCGTTCCGGCCGCCACCGTCGCGGGAACGTCGATCGCCGACGTCTCCTCGGTCGGCAGTCCGCCGCTGGCCTCGAAGGTGCGGGCCTCGGTCTCGGCCGAGCAGGCCAGGCGCACCCGCCCGTCGGGAAGGTCGACGAAGCCGCCCTCGACGTAGGCGGCCAGTGCGTCGGCCCGCATCACCGCCAGCGGCGACCGGCTCGAGTAACGCTCCAGCGCCTCGGCCCGCGAGTTGAAGACCTCGCGCCGGTTGCGGGCGCCCGCCGACAGCGGGTTATTGCCGGGCTGGTCGAAGAATCCCCGCGGCAGCACGATCGGCTCGTAGAGGAACAGGCGCTCGAACGTCCCCGGCTGCGAACGTTCGGCCATCAGCAGCGCGGCGCCTCCCATCGAGTGCCCGAACCCGTACAGCCGCCCACCGCCGATCGCAGCCGCGCACGCGGCGACGTCCGCGCCCATGCCGCTCCAGGCGTAGTCGTCGCCCGGCGCAGGCCCCGAGGAGCCGTGGCCCCGGAAGTCCAGAGTCCAGACTGTGAAGTGCTCCTTGAGGGATTGCGCCAGCGGCCGGTAGGCCAGACCGTGGAACCCGGTGGCGTGACACACCAGCAGGTCCGGGCCTGATCCTCCGATCATCCTCAAGTTCAGGTCCACACCGTCGGCGGATCTGACCTCGACGGCGCCCTTGGAGGAAATGGCCGAGCCGGCGGCCGACGGATCCGGCGAGACGCCAGCAGACTCGCTCAACGGATGGCGCCGGCCGAACAGCCCCCGCCCGTGGAAGGTCATCACCACCCGGCCGTGCTGGTTGGTCATCTTGCAGCCGATGAACACCGTGCCCCGGTCCGCATGCCTCGACGACGGTCGGGTGTTGAGGATCTCGACCGTCGCGGTGAGCGAGTCGCCCGGACGCACCGGCTCGAACCAGCGGACCTCCTGCATGCCGCCGGAGCCCCGGCCGTCGGCCCTCGAGACCACGGTGTCGATCCAGAGGCGGGCCCACGCCGACACGGTGTGCCAGCCGCTGGCGATCAGACCCCCGAACGGCGAGTTGACCGCGGCCTGCGGGTCGGTGTGGAAGTACTGGGGGTCGAAGCGCCGGCCGAAGTCGATGATCTCGGCCTCGGTCATCTCGTAGGTGCCGAGCTCGATGACGTCGCCGGGGACGAAGTCCTCGAAGAACAGTTCGGGCTCGGGCATCCGCGTATTCTATCGGCTGCACCCCGCCGATAGCTTCGGGCGGTGACGCGCGCCGGGGCATCGGGCCTGTTGGACCCCAAGTACCGGGCGGCGTCCCTTTCTCTCATGGCCCTGGTGGCCATCGCCTCCTACAACCACCTGTCGGTCACGGCCGCCCTTCCCGATATCGGTGACGACCTCGGACGGGTGGCGCTGCTGCCCTGGATTATCACCGCGGAGCTGGTGGCTGCCGCCATTGCGGTTCTCGCCGTCGGTCCCTTCATCGACGGGTCCGGTGCCCGGCGGGCCTTCCGGGTCACGGTGGTGGCCGCCCTGTTGAGCTCCGCCATGTGCGCCGCCGCGCCCACGATGGAGTTGCTGGTGGCCGCCCGGCTGGTTCAGGGACTGGCCATGGGTGCACTGATCGGCACGGCGCTCACCGGCATCGGGCTCGTGTACGACGACGAGGCCCGACCGTGGGCCTACGCACTCATGTCCTCGGTGTGGGGCATCATGGGCATCGGCAGCCCGGCTGTGGCTGCCGCCCTGGTGAGCACGCTCGGGTGGCGGTCCGTGTTCCTGGCGAACCTCCCCGTTGGGCTGATCGCGGCCGCGGTGGGATGGAGCCGCATGCCGCCCGAAGCCCAGGCGGCCGAAGAACCGCTGGACGGCCGGGGCTTGCTGATACTGAGCGGGTTCACCGCCGCCCTGCTGGTCGCCACGTCGTACCTCAGCTGGTACAGCATCGTGCTGGTCGCCGCCGGCGTCCTGCTGGCCGCGCTCTACGTCAGGCACGCACGCGGCTGTGAGTCGCCCATCGTCCGGATGCCGCACGTCACCAAGGCACGCTTCTGGCCGATCCACGTGGTGGCCGTCCTGGCGGTGTCGGGCGGCACCGGCGCCAGCGTCTTCCTTCCTCTGTACCTCAAGGCGGCCCGGGGCTCCTCGGTGACGTTCGCGGCCTTCGCGGTGGTGTGGCCCACGTTGGGCTGGTCGACGGCCGCCTGGGTGGCGGGCAAGCTCCAGCAGTACCTCAGAGCCCAGACGGTGATCCTGATAGGCGCGGCGGTCATCGCAACCGGCGCGGTCTGCGCCACGGCGGCAACCGGGGTCGGAGCGTCGGTCCCCCTGCTGCTGTCCACCCTGATCTGCGTCGGCTGGGGAATCGGGACCATCACCACATCGAGCCTGTCGCTGCTCCAGGGCCGGGCCGACCTTCAGGAGATGGGCCGGGTGAGCTCGGCGCACCAGTTCATTCGGTCGCTCGGCTTCGCCTACGGAGCCGCAGTCGGCGGCTTGATCATGTTCGGGGTCGTCGACCGCCGCACCGGTGACACCGAGCTGGTCCGCGATCTGCTGAGCGATGCGGAGGCGGTCGTCGACAGCGCCGTCGCCGACGCGGTGGCCGTCGCCTATTCGTGGTCGCTGGGCGCCATGGCAGTGCTCTGCGTGCTGACCCTGCCCGCCGCGTTCGCATTGTCCCGCAGTTATAATCCTGAGCGAATTACTCGGGATTAGGACGACCACAGGACCACGCCACATGGCCCTCAAGCGGGACGCACTCGACCTCATCGGCAACACGCCCGCCGTGGACGTCTCGCAGTTGAGCCCCAACCCCGAAGTCCGGCTGGTGGCCAAGCTCGAGAGCTCCAACCCGACCGGCTCGGTCAAGGACCGCATCGCCAAGGCCATGGTGCTCGACGCCGAGGCCGACGGCACCCTCGGCCCCGGCAAGCGGATACTGGAGCCGTCCTCGGGCAACACCGGCATCGCCCTGGCCATGATCGCCCGGATCCGGGGCTACCCGATAACGGTCGTGATGCCCGAGAACACGTCGCCGGAGCGCCGCCAGATGCTGCAGGTGTTCGGAGCCGACATGGTGGCGTCGCCCGGCGCGGAGGGATCCAACGGCGCGGTGCGCCTGGCCCGCCGGATGGCTCTGGAACAGCCCGACTGGGTGTTCCTGTACCAGTACGCCAACGAGGCCAACCCCCGTGTCCACTACGAGACAACCGGGCCCGAGATCCTGCGCGACGTGCCCGACGTGACCCACCTCGTGGCCGGCCTGGGCACGAGCGGAACCCTCATGGGCGTCGGGACCTGCCTCAAGGAGGCCCACCCCGACATCGAGGTGTATGCCGTGGAGCCGCCCGCGGGCGAGATGGTCGACGGCCTGCGCAACCTCGACGACGGCTTCATACCGCCGGTCTACGAGAAGTGGGGCGGATCCGACCTGCTCAGCGGCAAGCGCATAGTGCGGCCCCGCGAGTCGGTGGAGTACACCCGGCGGCTGGCCGACGCCGGCATCTTCGCCGGCCTGTCGTCGGGCGCGGCCCTGGCCGGGGCGGTCCGGGTGGCCGAGCGGATCGACGCCGGCACGGTGGTGTTCATCGTGTGCGACGGCGGCTGGAAGTACCTTTCGAGCCGGGCCTGGACCGGCGACCTCGACGAGGTGGCCGAGCGGGCCTCGGAGATCATCTACTTCTAGCGGCGGCGGACCGTCGCAGGCCGCGGTCATCCGTCACATTCCAGTGGAGCGCGGGCGGAGCCTCGCTACCCTTTCTCGAATGTCCAAGATCTGCCAGGTGACCGGCAAGAAGCCGCAGTTCGGCAAGCAGCTGTCGCACTCGCACCGCCGCTCCAGCCGCCGCTGGGATCCCAACGTCCAGACCAAGCGCTACTACCTTCCCAGCGAGAAGCGCTGGATCAAGCTGCGCCTGAGCACCAAGGCCATCAAGACCATCGACAAGCGGGGCATCGAGAGCGTGGTGGCCGAGATGCGCCGCAACGGCCGCAAGGTCTAGAGCAAGGAGACGGCGATGGCCAGCGACAAGCGTCCCATCATCAAGCTGCGGTCCACCGCCGGCACCGGCTACACCTACGTGACCACCAAGAACAAGACCAACACCCGTCACCGCATCGAGCTCAAGAAGTACGACCCGGTGATCCGCAAGCATGTGGTCTTCAAGGAGGAGCGCTAGGGGAGCGCCGGGCGCTCGACCGGGAGTACTCCGGTGGCGCTGACGGTAACGGTCCTCGGGTGCAGCGGCAGCTACGCCGCGCCCGACAACCCCTGCACCGGCTACCTGGTGCGAAGTCCCGGTGCCTCGGTGCTGCTCGACTGCGGCCCCGGGACGCTGGGACCGCTGCAGGAGTCCATCGATCTGGCCGATCTCAACGCCATCATCACCACCCACTGCCATCCCGATCACTGGCTGGAGCTGCCGGTGATCCGCAACGTCTTCATCTGGTTCGTGCCCCGCAGCGGCGTCCCCGTCTACGGCACGGCTGAGACCCGGGCCATGGACAGGGCCATAACCGTGATGCGGTCGGGCAAGTCCGATCCGCTGGCCTGGCACGTGATCGACCCCTCGTCGAAGCTGACCATCGGCGACCAGCAGTGGAGCTTCGCCCTCACCGACCATCCGGTGGAGACACTGGCCGTGCGGGTGGACTCGGGCGGCCGATCCTTCGCCTTCAGCTCCGACTCCGGGCCCGGATGGGACTTCCGCTCGCTGGGTGAGGGCATACACGTCGCCATGTGCGACGCCAGCCACGGCTGTCAACACGAGGGCCAGGGCATCCCTCACATGAGCGCCCGCGAGGCCGCCCGGGCCGCGTCGGTAGCCGGAGTGGAGCGCCTGGTGCTCACCCATCTGGCTCCAGGCTGCGATCCCGACGCCCAGTTCGCAGAGGCCAGCGAGGTGTTCGACGGCCCGGTGGATGTGGCCCGCCCCGGTCTGGTCATGACGGTGTGAGGCACCTGCAATGACCGCCATTGATGCCGACGGCCGGCGCGTCGACGGTCGCAGGCCCGACGAGCTGCGACCGCTGAGGTTCCGGCGCGACTACACCACCATGGCCGGCGGATCCGTGCTGGCCGAGTTCGGGGCCACCCGGGTGCTGTGCACGGCGTCGATCGACGACGACGTGCCCCGGTGGATGCGCGAGCGCGGCAGCGGATGGCTCACCGCCGAGTACTCGATGCTGCCGGGATCGTCGCCGGAGCGGGTCTCCCGCCGGGTGGGCGGCCGCACCAAAGAGATCCAGCGCCTCATCGGCCGGTCGCTGCGGACGGTCGTCGACCTGGCTGCGCTTCCGCAGCGCCAGGTGATCGTGGACTGCGACGTGCTGCAGGCCGACGGCGGCACCCGCACCGCGTCGATCTGCGGGGGCTACCTGGCCCTGCACGATGCGGTGACCCGGCTGATGCAGGCCGGCAAGCTGAAGGCGTCGCCGATAGTGGGGGAGTGCGCCGCAGTGAGCGTCGGCCTGATAGACGGCGTGGCGCTGCTGGACCTGCCCTACTCGGAGGACTCCCGCGCCGATGTGGACTTCAATGTGGTCATGACCGGTGAGGGCGAGCTGGTAGAGGTGCAGGGCACCGCCGAGGGCCGGCCCTTCACGCGGTCCCAGCTCGACGAACTCCTCGACCTGGCCTCGAAGGGGATCTCGGAGATCGTGGCCGCGCAGCGGTCGATGCTCGCAAGCCCGCCTCCTGCCAGATGATCGAGCTGGTCTGCGCCAGCGCCAATCCCGACAAGGTGGCCGAGATGGCCGAGGTGCTGGAGGGCCACGCCGTGCTGCTGCCCCGCCCGGCCGGCATGGGCGAGGTAGCCGAGGATGCCGACAGCCTGGAGGGCAACGCCATCCTCAAGGCCCGGGCCGTGTGCGACTTCGCGGGCGCGGCCGCTCTGGCCGACGACACCGGCCTGGAAGTCGACGCCTTGGGCGGCGCCCCCGGCGTGTACTCGGCCCGGTACGCAGGTCCTGGCGCGAGCTACGCCGACAACCTGGCCCGGCTGCTGGACGAGATGCGCGACGTGGAGCCATCGCAGCGGACGGCCCGGTTCCGGACGATGGCCGCGGTCTGCTTCCCGGACGGCACCAGCGTCGTGGCTGAGGGCACCGTCGAGGGCGCCATTACCACCGAACCCCGAGGCACGGGCGGCTTCGGCTATGACCCGGTGTTCGCGCCGGCCGAGGCCGGTGGCCTCACCTTCTCGGAGATGGGCCCGGCCGCCAAGAACGCCATGAGCCATCGCGCCCGAGCCCTGCGAGCCCTGCTTGAGATGCTCCGGAGCTAGCCGCCGTCAGCCCAGTGCAGCCTTGATCGTGGCCGCGATGCGGTCGGCGTCGGGCAGGGCCAGGTCCTCCAGGTTGGGAGCCGAAGCGAGGGGCAGGTGCGGCGTTGTGATCCGCACGATGGGGCCGTCGAGATCCCAGAACGCCTCCTCGGAGACGATCGAGCAGATCTCGGCGCCCCAGCCGCACAGGCGCGGGTTCTCCTCCACGGTGAAAAGCCGGCTGGTCCCCGCCACTGATCGGAGGATCGTGGCGGTGTCCAGCGGGACCAGGCTGCGGACGTCGATGACGGTCAGGTGGATGCCCTCGGCCGCGAGACGATCAGCCGCCTCCAGCGCCCGCGGCACCATCAGCGCCAGAGCCACCACCGTGGCGTCGGATCCGTCCCGCAGCACACGGGCCTTGCCCAGTTCGTCGACGATCTCGCCCTCGGGGACCTCGCCCTTGGAGGGGTAGAGGGCCTTGTGCTCGAATAGCAGCACGGGGTCGGGATCGCGGACCGAGGCGGCCATCAGCCCGATCAGGTCCTTCGGCGTGGATGGCGCGACCACCTTCACGCCGGGGACGGCCATCGCCCAGTTCTCGATGCTCTGGGAGTGCTGGGCACCGAAGCGCAGGCCCGCGCCGTTGCCGGACCGGATGACCAGCGGGCAGCCGACCATGCCGTCGGTCATGTAGCGCGACTTGGCGATCTCGTTGGCGACGAAGTCCCAGCACACCGCGAAGAAGTCGGAGAACATGATCTCGGCGATGGGCCGCAGCCCGGTCATGGCCGCTCCCATGGCTGCGCCGAGAATGGCCTGCTCGGATATCGGCGTGTCCACGACCCGGTCGGGTCCGAACTCCTCCAGCAGGCCGGCGGTGGTCTTGAAGACGCCCCCGGCTCCGCCCACGTCCTCGCCGAGGAACACGACGGAGGGGTCTCGGCGCATCTCCTGGGCGATGCCGGCCGCGACCGCCTCCCGGTAGGTCAGTTCCGCCACTGGGAGCCCCCATTGGCCCACACGTTGGTCCAGAGCGCCTCGGCGGGAGGCTCGGGCGCGCTCTTGGCCGCCTCGGCTGCCCGGTCGATCTCGGCCGCGACCTGCTGGATGATGGCCGTGAGACGGTCCTCGCCGACACCGAGATCGAGGAGACGCTGGTGGTACATCGGGATGGGATCGTGATCCAACCACGCTTCGACCTCGGGGTCGGGGCGGTACTTGCCCGGATCGGCGCGGCTGTGACCACCGTGGCGGTAGGTCTTGGCCTCGATGATCGACGGTCCGCCGCCGGTGCGGGCCCGCTCGATCGCAGCCCGAGCCGCGAGGTAGACAGCGTCGGCGTCGTTGCCGTCGACGATGGTGGCGTCCAGCCCGTAGGCCGGGGCGCGGTCGGCCGCCGGATGCCTCACCGGGGTGACCTCAGCGATCGGCGTGTACTCCATGTAGAGGTTGTTCTCGCACACGAAGATGGTTCCGAGCCGGTAGTTGGCCGCGTAGTTGACGGCCTCGTGGAACGCCCCGATGTTGGTGGCCCCGTCGCCGAAGAATGCCACCGCCACCTGGTCCGTGCCCCGCAGCTTGGCCGACCATGCCGCGCCGTTGGCGATGCACAGATGGGCGCCGATGATGGCGTAGCTGCCCATCATCCCGTGCTCCACCGAGGTCAGGTGCATCGACCCGCCCTTGCCGCCCACCAATCCGGTCGCCTTGCCCAGAAGCTCGGCGATGATCGGTTCCGGTGGGACGCCTCGGGCGACGGTGTGGCCGTGGCCGCGGTAGGTGTTGAAGCTGTAGTCGTCGGGGCGCAGCGCCACGCCGAACGCCGCGCTGGTGGCCTCCATGCCCATGGACTGGTGGCTGGTGCCCCTCACCAGCCCTTCCAGGAACAGGGTGTACAGCCGCTTCTCGAGCTGCCGGATCTGGTGCTGCTTGCGGAACATCTCGATCCGGATCTCGAGATCGATGGGGGCGTCCTTCAGCGACTCGTCGAAGGGCTCCGGCAGGACGATCTGGTGCTCGCCGTAGGGCGCTCCACTCAGCGGCATTCGGCTCAGGCTAGAGCGTCGTCCAGATCGGACAGAATCGGGCCGTCACCGGGGAGCTGGGAGGGGCCTACTGGTAGAAGGCGCCCCCGTTGACCACGAGGTTCTGGCCGGTCACGAAGTCGGAGCCGCGGCCCGCGAGGTACAGGATCGTCCCGACCATGTCCTCTGGCACCTGGGTGCGCTTGATGGAGCGTCCGGCCACCACGAACTCGTCGCTGGCGGTGTCGGAGGGACGCAGCGACGGGTTGGGTATCAGGTCGGGGCTCACGGTGTTGACCGTTATCCCGTCGGGACCGAGCTCTTCGGCCAGGCAGCGGGTCAATCCGATGAGCGCGGTCTTGCTCACTACGTAGTGGGGGAAGCCGACCGTGCCCTTGAAGCAGGTGGTGGAGGAGATGTTGATGATCTTCCCCGACCCCTGCTTCTTCATGTAGGGGTAGACCGCGCAGGACATGAGCCAGGAGCCCCGCACGTTGACCTCGAAGGCCCTGTCCCAATCCTGCAGCGATATCTCGTGGAACGGGCTGCGGGTGATCTGGGAGTAGTAGGCGGCGTTGTTGATCAGCACGTCGATGGTGCCGAACGCGTCGGCTGCGGCCGCGGCCAGGGCCTCGGTGTCGGCCGCGGTGCTGACGTCGGTATGGCAACCGATGGCCCGGCCGCCACCGGCCTCGATCTCGTCGACGGCCTCGGTGGTGTCGAGCAGGTCGGCCACGACGATGTCGAACCCTTCGCCGGCCAGGGCCGCACAGTAGACCCGGCCCAGACCCCTAGCTCCTCCGGTGACGATGGCTGTGGGCACCTGGTTGCCTCCCTTCGTGGGTGCGGACGGGGGGATTCGAACCCCCACACCCATGCGGGTACTGGGACCTAAACCCAGCGCGTCTGCCTGATTCCGCCACGTCCGCGAGTCCGATCAGGGTATCCGGCGGCCCACCGCCGTCAGGTCCGCACGGTGGGGTTCTGCCCGCGTGCGGCACCGCTAGCCTCCTCTCCATGACGTCGCATTCACCGCCGCCCCGGCTCCGTCCCGATCCCGACGAGGTCGGCTTCGAAACGCCGACCACTGTCGCCAACCGTCACAGCGAGGTGTACAACCGGCTGCTTCAGGACCGCATCGTGGTGCTCGGCTCAGACGTCAACGACGAGATCGCCAACTTCATCATGGCTCAGCTGCTGTACCTCGAGGGCCAGGACGCCAGCAGGCCGATCTGGCTGTACATCAACAGCCCCGGCGGCTCGGTCACGTCCGGCATGGCGATCTACGACACCATGCAGTTCATCCAGCCCGAGGTGGGCACGATCTGCATCGGCCTGGGCGCCTCGATGGGGCAGTTCCTGCTGTGCGCGGGGGCTCCCGGCAAGCGCTACGCCCTGCCCCACGCCCGGATCATGATGCACCAGCCCCTCGGAGGGGTTCGGGGCCAGGCCACCGACATCGCCATCCAGGCCGAGCAGATGGCCTACACCAAGAAGCTGCTGCAGGAGCGCATCGCCCACCACACCGGCCAGACCGTCGAGCAGATCGAGGCCGACTCCGACCGCGACCGCTGGTTCACGGCGTCGGAGGCCATGGACTACGGCATCATCGACCACGTAATCGTCAAGCGCGGCGAGATGCTCTAGAGGCCGAGCGGGTCGGCGGGCGAGTCCGGCTCATACGGGCGAGGCCGTGGCCCGAGCGGCCCGTGAGCGCAGCGAACAAGAGCGGGAAACAACGCCGCCGGGGCGCCCGCGGCCTACTCAGACGCTGCGGACAGCTCCTTGATGGCGATGGCCGGGCCCTCGGGGTGGCCGAACACCGCGGATCCGGCCACTAGAACGTTCGCCCCGGCCCCGACCGCGGCTCCAGCGGTCGCCGCGGTGATGCCGCCGTCGACCTCCAGGTCGATGTCGCGGCCCGAGTCCTCGATCATCCCGCGCACTTCCGCGATCTTCGACTCGACTGAGGCGATGTAGCGCTGCCCTCCGAAGCCGGGGTTGACCGTCATCACCAGCACCTCGTCGATCATCGGGATCACTTCGGAGATGCTCGACGCCGGGGTGTGGGGATTGAGCACCACGCCGCAGCGGGCGCCGGCCTCGGAGATGGCGGCCAGCGAGCGGTGCAGGTGCGGGCAGGTCTCGGCATGGATCAGCACGGTGTCGCAACCGGCCTCGATGTAGAGGGGGGCCAACTCGTCGGGCTTCACCACCATGAGGTGGGCCTCGAAATGCAGGTCCACCAGCGGCCGGCACGCGGCCACCACGTCGGGTCCGAAGGTGAGGTTGGGTACGAACACGCCGTCCATCACGTCCCAGTGGACCCGGTGAGCGCCCGCCTCGGCGATGGCCTGGCACTCTTCGCCGAGGCGTGAGGCGTCGGCCGCCAGCACCGAAGGCGCTATCTCCACAGCCACGCTTGAACCCTAACCGCGCCGGGACCGGCCGAGGAGCCTGGTCGCGGCCGCCGCCAGCTCACCGGACGGGAGCCGATCGGAAGGGGCGGTCGCTAACGCTGATCGCGCCGATACCGTCGCTTTCGTGGAGTTGCGGGTGACGGCCACGGCGCGCGACGGCGTCGGGGTGGCTAGGGGCTGCGACGGGCGAGTCGTGTTCGTCGAGGGCGCCCTTCCCGGGGAGCTTGTGACCGCCGAGGTCCACACCGTCGATCGGCGCTGGGCCAGAGCCAGGGTGATCGAGGTGCTGGAGGAGTCGCCGAACCGCGTTCCCATCGCGTGCGAGCACCACCTGGAGGGCTGCGGCGGCTGCGACATGCTCCATGTCGACGCCCGGGCCCAGATGCAGATGAAGGCGTCGATCGTGGTGGACCAGCTCACCCGCCACGGCGTCGACGCCCCGGCCCCGGCCCTGCGCATGCTCGACGTCGACCGGGGCCGCACCACCGTGCGGGCCAAGGTGGTGGACGGGAGAGCCGGGTTCATGGCCCGCTCCAGCCACCAGGTGGTCATACCCGAGGACTGCGGGGCGGTGGACGACGCGGCCGAGGAGCTGCTGGTCGAGGGCCGTTACGGCCCCGCCGACGGCGTGTTCATCCGGGTGGGGTCCCGCACCGGGGAGCGGATGGTGGTGGTCAACCCAACTGTGGACGAGGTGGCCGTTCCCGACGACGTGATGGTGGTGGGCACCGACGAGCTCGACAGCGACCGGCGGGCCTGGATACACGAGGAGCTGTCGGGCCGGCGGTGGAGGATCTCGGCCCGGTCCTTCTTCCAGAACCGGCCCGCGGGGGCGGAGGCTCTCATAGCCGAGGTGGCCGAGATGGTGGAGGCCCTGGCCGACGAGGGGCCCCTGGTGGATGCCTACGCCGGTGTCGGGCTGTTCGCTGGCACGGCGGGATCCGGCCGCAAGGTCACCGCCATCGAGCGCAGCGTCGACGCCGCGGCCGACGCCCGGATCAACCTGGGCGAGGGCGCCAAGGTGCTGCGGATCCCGGTGGAGAAGTGGCGGGCCTCGCCGGCGAGCGTCCTCGTGGCCGACCCGGCCCGCTCTGGGATCGGCGAGGCGGCCGTGCGCCCCCTGCTGTCATGCAAGCCCCGTCTGGTGGTGCTGGTGAGCTGCGACCCGTCGTCGTTCGCCAAGGACGCCGGCCGCCTCATCGAATGCGGCTACACCCTGGACCGCTGGACCGTGGTCGACCTCTTCCCGCTCACCTCCCACATAGAGACGGTGGCGGCCTTCATCGCCACGGCCTAGAGGCCGAGCGAATAGGCGAGCGAATCCGCCCATACGGGCGAGGCCGTGGCCCGAGCGGCCCGTGAGCGCAGCGAACAAGAGCGGGAGTGGCACCGAGCCCGACCCGGCGCGACCGGCGGGCCGCCCGCTCAGTAATGCCAGGGGAAGGGGGACCAGTCCGGGGGACGCTTGTGCAGGAAGGCGTCGCGGCCCTCGGCGGCCTCGTCGGTCATGTAGGCCAGCCGGGTGGCCTCGCCGGCGAACACCTGCTGGCCGATGAGCCCGTCGTCCACCAGGTTGAGGGCGAACTTAACCATCCGCTGCGCCGTCGGGCTCTTGGCGTTGATCTCTCGGGCCCACTCCAGGGCGACAGTCTCCAGTTCGTCGTGGGGGACCACCTTGTTGACCATCCCCATCTCGAAGGCCTCCTGGGCCGAGTAGGTGCGTCCCAGGAAGAAGATCTCGCGGGCCCGTTTCTGGCCGATGAGCCTGGCCAGGTAGCCCGAGCCGAATCCGCCGTCGAAGCTGGCCACATCGGTGTCGGTCTGCTTGAACAGGCCGTGCTCGGCGCTGGCCAGGGTCAGGTCGGCCACCGCGTGGAGGCTGTGGCCCCCGCCCACGGCCCAGCCGGGCACCACCGCGACCACCACTTTGGGCATCATGCGGATCAGGCGCTGCACCTCGAGGATGTGCAGCCGCCCCGACCGACCGGCGTCGATGGTGTCGCCGGTCTCGCCGGAGGCGTACCGGTAGCCGTCCCGGCCCCGGATGCGCTGGTCCCCGCCCGAGCAGAAGGCCCAGCCCCCGTCGCGGGGTGACGGCCCGTTGCCGGTGATCAGCACGCAACCCACGTCGCCGGTCATGCGGGCATGGTCGAGGCAGCGGAACAGCTCGTCCACGGTGTGGGGGCGGAAGGCGTTGCGCACTTCCGGGCGATCGAAGGCGACCCGCACCGTTCCCTGGTCCACCGCCCGGTGGTAGGTGACGTCGGTGAGGTCGTCGAAGCCGTCGACAGCCCGCCAGGCGCCAGGGTCGAAGAGTTCCGAGACCACGACCGCACACTACAGTCACCGGATCAGAGGGCGATGCTGCTGACGATCGGGGACTTGGTCGAGGAGCTCGTGGTCGAGCTTCCCGACGGGATGCGTCGGGGCCACGTCGCGGAGGTGCGCACGCTGAGGGTCAGAGGCGGCTCTGCGGCCAACGTCGCGGCCATCACCTGCGAGCGGGGCGGGTCGGCCCGCTTCGTTGGCCAGGTCGGTGCCGATGCTCTGGGCGGCTCGCTGGTGGCCGACCTCCAGAGGAGAGGGGTGGACACCCAGGTGATCGCCCACGGCGTGACCGGGGTGACGGTCGACCTGCTGCAACAGGGGTACCGCACCACCCTGGTGGACAGGGGAGCCTCGTCGACCCTGGAGGCGGTGGACGCGGAGGTGCTGGTGGGCGCGGTGCAGCTGTTCGTGCCGGGACGCTCGCTCATGTCCGACCCTCTCGCCACCGCGGTGGAGGGCATCGTCACCGGGGCAATGGAGCGCCGGGTGCCGATCACCCTGACCGGGCTGTCCTCCGACGAGGCCGCGGACTACGGCCCGGCCGCGTTCGCGGAGATGGTGACGGCGGTACAGCCCGAAACGGTGATCTTCACCCGGCGCGACCACGCCCGCCTGGGCCTCGAGCCGGACCAGCCCGTCGAGGGGAGCGGCTGCACCATCGTGATCGGACCGGAGCGCACCACGGTGATCACCGCCGAGGGCATTCACCACCGCCAGCCGTCGCTTCCGGCCACCGTGGTGGACCGCACGGGCGCCATCGACGGGTTCGTGGCCGGCTACCTGATGTCGAGACGGGCCGGGGCCGCCCCGACCGCGGCCGTCGACGCGGCCCACCGGGTGATGTCGCTGGTGCTGGCCAGGGTGGGCCCCACCACCCGGGGCGGTCCCGTCGAGGCCTGAGCACTCCAGGAATTGGCAGCGGCGAGTGCCCGTTTGGGAGTCCTGCGCTGCCAATTCGGTGGGTGCTGGTGCCAGTCCGGGGAATTGGAAGCGGTGGGTGCCCGTTTGGGAGTCCTGCGCTGCCAATTCCCATAGGCGGGCCAAAGTAGGGTCTGCGTCCTATGCGAGCCGCACTGCTAACCGATCCGGGTTCCCCGCTGGAGATGGTCGACGACTTGGAGTTGGCCGATCCCCGGCCGGGAGAGGTGTGCGTGGCCGTGAGCCACAGCGGCATCTGCCACAGCGATCTCACCATCATCGAGGGCGGCTACCTGTTCCCGGCGGTGCTCGGCCACGAAGCGGCCGGAGTGGTGGCCGCGGTCGGCGACGGAGTCGGCCACGTATCCGAGGGCGACAAGGTGATGATCACGCCGCTGGCGCCGTGCGGGCACTGCGAGGGCTGCGCCCGCCAGCAGGCCAGCCGCTGCCCGCAGGCCATGAGCTTCGTGGCCGGTACCCGCCCCGACAGCACGTCGCCGTTCTCGCGGGACGGCCAACTCGTGCACCGCGGCCTCGGCGTCGGCGCGTTCGCGCAGCAAACGGTGGTTCCGGCCTCGGGCGTCGTGCGCCTCGACGACGCCGTTCCTCTCGAAGTGGCCTGCCTGATCGGCTGCGCGGTGCAGACGGGCGTCGGTGCCGTGCTCAACACGGCCAAGGTGGAGCGGGGCTCCACCGTCGTGGTCACCGGCCTCGGAGGCGTCGGCATCTCCGCGGTCCAGGGAGCCCGCATCGCCGGAGCGTCCAAGATCATCGCCTCCGACCCGGTGGAGTCCCGCCAGCAGGCCGCCCTGCGCCTAGGAGCCACCCACGCCGTAGGAGGCGACGCCGCCGAGCTGCGGGCCGCGGTGGCCGACACCACCGGCGGCCAAGGCGCCGACTACGCCTTCGAGACCGCCGGCGTAGCCGACCTGGTCAGACTCGGCCTGGAGGTCACCGGCGCAGGAGGCACCACCGTCGTGGTCGGCGCACCCCCGCCCGAGCACACCGTAGACATCGGCTCGGTCACAGTCTTCATGATCCAGCAGAAGCGCCTGGTCGGCAGCCTGCTAGGCGACTGCTGGCCCAACCGCGACATCCCCCGCCTAATAGCCCTATGGCAAAGCGGCGACCTAGACCTAGAAACCATGATCACCCACCGCGTGCCCCTAGCCAGCGTAAACGAAGGCTTCAACCGCCTTCGCGCCGCCCAGGGCGTCCGCACCGTCGTAGAAGTAACCCCAGCGTCGTAACAGACGCTGAAAGGGCGGTCGGCGAGGCCGGGGGGTGGCGACGGGTCCGGGCGGTCGACAATGGGGCGAAGCCCCGTCGACCGGACGGAGCCCGGCGACAGGACCCGCCGGCCGGAAGTGCCTTGCTGTCAGACGAACGCCGAAGCAAACACCAGCGAAACGATCGTCATCACCTTGATGAGGATGTTCATCGAAGGCCCCGCAGTGTCCTTGAACGGGTCGCCGACGGTGTCGCCCACCACCGCGGCCTTGTGCGGATCGGACCCCTTGCCGCCGTGGGCGCCGGCCTCGATGTACTTCTTGGCGTTGTCCCAGGCCCCGCCGGCGTTGGCCATGAAGATGGCCAAAGCGAAGCCGGTCACCAGTGCTCCAGCCAGGAAGCCGCCCAGCGCGTCCACATCGATGAAGCCGATGACCAGCGGCACCACGACCGCCAGCGCGCCCGGGGCCAGCATCTCCCGCAGCGACCCCCGGGTGGAGATGCCCACGCACGCCGCGGAGTCCGGCTCGACTCCGGGGGTGCCCTCACGCAGCCCCGGGATCTCGCGGAACTGGCGGCGCACCTCCTCGATCATCTTGTTGGCTGCCCGGCCGACCGCGTCGATGGTGAGAGCCGCGAACAGGAACGGGACCATCGCCCCGAGGAAGAGCCCGATGAACACGTCCACCGAGCCGACGTCGAGGCTCAACGCGAAGTCGCGGCCCTCCTCGGCGGCGGCGCTGGTCAACGCCACCTCGAAGGACTTGAACAGGGCCAGTGCGGTGAGCGCGGCCGATCCGACCGCGAAGCCCTTGGCTATCGCGGCAGTGGTGTTGCCGAGCGAGTCGAGCGCGTCGGTCACCTCCCGCACGCTCGGGTCGAGTTCGGACATCTCGGCGATCCCGCCGGCGTTGTCGGCTATGGGCCCGTAGGCGTCGACCGACACGACCACGCCAGTGGTGGCCAGCATCCCGACCGCGGCCACCGCGATGCCGTACACGCCGCCGAATGTGGTGTCGCCCAGGGTCTGCTGGCCGCCCCAGTAGGCGATCAGGACGCCGACGGCGATCAGCCCGACCGAGGCGGCCACCGACACCATCCCGGCCGACACTCCCGACAGCACCGTGGTGGCCGGGCCGGTCTCGGCCTGCGAGGCGATGCGCCGCACCGGCTTGAAGTGGTCGCTGGTCCAGATCTCGGCCACCTTGCCGATGCCCCAGCCTGCGACCAGCCCGCCTATCACCGACAGGGGCAGCCCGTACCACGCCTCGAACAGGTCGGCGTCGCCGAAGAAGACCCCGCCCATGATGAGGGTCCCGATGACGGTGAGGAACATGGCCACGGTGGTGCCCCGGTGGAGCTGCCGGGCGAGCGCCTTGACCTCGCTGCTGTCCCCGCCGCGTACCGCGAACGAGCCGATGATGGCCGCGATCATGCCCACGAAAGCCACTGCGATCGGGAACATGAGAAGCTGCACGTTCCAGTCGTGGGACGCGGCGTCGGCGGTCAGGCCCAAGCTGAAAGCGGTCAGGGCCACCGGTGCGATGATCGAGCCCGAGTAGCTCTCGAACAGGTCGGCGCCCATGCCGGCGACGTCGCCGACATTGTCGCCCACGGCGTCGGCGATGGTGGCCGGGTTGCGGGGGTCGTCCTCAGGGATCCCGGCCTCCACCTTGCCCACCAGGTCGCCGCCCACGTCAGCGGCCTTGGTGTAGATGCCCCCGCCCACCCTGGCGAACAGGGCGATGGAGCTGGCACCCAGGCCGAAGGCGGTGAAGATCTCGAAGGCGTCGTTCGTGCCGATCCACTCCACGAAGAGCAGGTAGGTGAAGGTCAACCCCAGCAGCGACAGCCCGGCCACCGAGAAGCCCATCACCGCTCCACCCCTGAACGCCAGCGGCAATGCCTTGGCCGGCCCGTCGATGGCCGCATTGGTGGTGCGGGCGTTGGCCATGGTGGCCACGGTCATGCCCGCGTAGCCCGCGCCGGCCGACAGGGCCGCCCCCAGCAGGTAGCTGACGAACGACAGGGCCACCCCGGTGACGACGGGGATCAGGATGGCCATCGCCACCACGAAGCCGGCCACCCAGGTGTACTCCTGGCGCAGGAAGGCGCGGGCCCCGGCCTGGATCTGCTTCATGATCGAGACCATGCGCTCGTTGCCGGCCGGGGCCGACGACACGTTCTTGTAGTAGAAGGCCGCGAGGGCGAGGGCGGCCAGGGCCGAAACCAGCGCGATATAGGGGATTGCTTGCAAGACACTGCTCCCTTTGAGGGTCCTAGAACCCGGCGAGCCTACTCTTGGGGGATGAATTCGGTGTCGGATGCCAAGGCCCGGCTCCGGGCCGAGATGAGGTCCCGCCGCGCCGGTTTGAGCCCAGCGGCCGTGGCCGAGGCCGGAGCAGCGGTGGCACGGCGGTTGGAGGCGTTTCCGGCGATGGCCGGGGCCCGCCGGGTTGCCGCCTACCGGGCGGTGCGGGGGGAGATCCCGCTCGACGGGCTGCTGGACGGCGAGCGCCGGGAGGTGTTCACCGTTCCCCGCGTGGTGGGCGACGATCTGGAGTTCGTGGCCTGGTGCGAGGGCCAGTCGTTCGCACGGGGGTCCTTCGGCATTCCCGAGCCGGTGGACGGCGAGTTGGTGGCCTTCGCCGACCACGATGCGGTGCTGGTTCCGCTGACCGCTTTCGACGGGCGCTGCTGCCGGCTGGGGCAGGGAGGAGGGTTCTATGACCGGGCCCTGGCGTCGCTGCCGTCCGGCGCCGGCGTCCCCCGCCCTGCGGCCATCGGCGTGGCCTACTCGTTCCAGCAGGTCGACCGCGTCCCTCAGGACCGGTGGGACGTGCCCCTTGACGCAGTCGCCACCGATGCCGGCATCGTGATCGCCGACGGCGGGCTGCTCGCCTGATCACGCGGGGCGATAGTCATGTTCGCGGCGATTCGCGGCTAGAAAATACCCGTGCATGTCATCGTGGTGGGGGCCGGCGAGGTCGGCTCCTACGTGGCTGCCCGGCTCAGCCGTGAGCGCCACAACGTCGCCGTGGTGGACATCGACGCCGACCGTCTCCGCCAGATCGGCGCCGACCTCGACGTGCTGACGGTGGAGGGCAGCGGCACCCATCCCAGCGTGCTCTCCGACGCCGGCCTCGACAGCTGCGAGCTGGTCGTGGCGGTCACCAGCAACGACGAGGTGAACCTGGTCGTGTCGCTGATCGCCAAGCAGCGGGGTGTGGACAAGGCGATCGTTCGCATCGAGGCCGAGGAGTTGCGCGGCAAGGCCTCGGCAGAGTTGAGGCAGACATTCCGCGCCGACCTGGTGATCGATCCCGACTACGCGACCGCGGAGCGGATCCTCGACCTGCTCGACTACCCCGGGGCGTCCGAGATAGCGGTCATGGCCCACGGCGAAGCCATCGTCATGGGCGCCCGTCTCGAGGCCGACGCCCCCATCGTGGGCCGGAGGCTGTCGGAGATCGCGGCCGAGTACGAGCCCGACTGGGAGTTCATGGTCGGGTCGATCTCCCGGGGCGAGGACACCTACATACCCCGCACCGACTACACGCTGCTCGAGGACGACCTGGTGCGGGTGGTGTGCAAGCGGCGGGCCCGCCACCGGGTGGCCAAACTCCTGGGCCTGGGAACCGGAGCGGTCCGCCACGTGCTGCTGCTGGGCGGGGGCCGCACCGCCGAGATCCTCGCGGCCCGGCTGGTGTCGAGGGGGGTCGAGGTGGTCATCGTCGAGCGCGACGCACGGCGAGCCCTGGAGTTGGCCGAGCACCTGGACGGTGTGCAGGTGTTCGAGGGCGACATAACCGACGCCGACCTCCTCGAGGAGACCAACCTCGGCCGGTTCGACGCGGTGGCCGCCTTGACCGGCGAGGACGAATCGAACATCCTGGCCTGCCTGTACGCCAAGTCCGTGGGCGCGTCGGAGACGATCGCGGTGGTGCACAAGCTGGCCCTGCTGTCGCTGCTGGACTCCGCGGGCGTCGATGTGTCCCTGTCGCCCCGGACGGCCACCGCCGACGGGGTGATGCGCTTCGTGCGCGGCGACGTGGCCGCGGTGACCACCTTCCTGGAGTCCGACGCCGAGGTGCTGGAGCTCGAGGTGGAGAAGGGCAGCCCGGCCGACGAGGCTCTCGTGAAGGACCTCAAGCTGCCCAAGGGCGTGCTCATCGGGGCCATCGTGCGCGACGGCAAGCCGCAGATCGCCCGCGGCCGGAGCCGGCTGCGCGGACGCGACCATGTGGTCGCCTTCGCCACCCCGGGCTCGGCTCGGGAGGTCCACCGGCTGTTGACGTGCGACGACTAGGCATTGCGGGGGGTCGACCGGCTGCCGGCTTGAGACGCTTGGGCGGGCTGCGCCGCACCCGCCCCCTGCTCCCCGGCTCGACGGAGCGGCCCCCGGCGCGGGTGGTGTCCTGGGCGCTGGCCTCCATCGTCGATGCGGGCCTCGTCCTCGGCGTGGCCACCATGCTGTGCGGCCTCGCCGGGATCGGCGATGACAACGCCGACGCCGTCGCGTTCACCTGCGTGGGGGCTGTCCTCGCGGCTCTCGCGGCCGTGGCCCGACGGCGGGTGGCGCCGCCGGAACAGCCCGGAACGGGCCGGGTGTTCGCCGGAATCGGCTTTCTCTGGACGGCGCTGGTGCTGTTCGGCACAGTCCTGTATGCGGGCACCGGCAGCCTGGCCCGCCTCGACGACGCCCTGGTCGAGTCCGCAGCCGGCTTCACCACTACGTCGCTCACCCTCCTGGATGCCGCCGAGGTGTCGCGGTCCGTCCTGCTCTTCAGGGCGGCCACCAGCTGGGTGGGTGGTCTGACAGCGGTGTGGATCGGGGTGGTGACCCTCCCGGTCGTGCTGCGGTCCACGGCCTTGATCGGCTACACCACCGGGCGTAGGGGGCTGGACCTCGTGCCCAGCGCATCCACGGGCAGGCGCCGGGTGCTCATCCTGTACTCGGGGTTCACCGCGGCCTGCGTGATCGCCTACCTGCTGACCGGTCTCGGAGTCACCGAGGCCCTGGTCGTAGGGCTGGGCACGGTCTCAACCGGGGGCTTCACCGGCCGGGCCGACTCGCTGGCCGGCTACGGAGGTGCCACCCAGGCGGTTGCCGGCGCCGGCATGTTCCTGGCCGGCGCCGGGATCTTCGTGATCTGGTGGATCGCCCGGGGCCGGCTCCGCCCGCTCTGGCGCTCCCAGGAGCTCAGGACGTTCGTCGTGCTGCTGGTGGCAGCCACGGCGGCCATGGCCCTGCACCGGGGCATCGGCTGGGGCGAGGCCGGCTTCATGGCGGTGTCGGCGATGAGCACCACCGGGTTCGCGGTCGTCGACTGGACGGCGTGGGGGACCGCGACCACGGTGATTCTGCTGGTCGCGGCCGGGATCGGCTCCATGATGGGCTCGGCCGGTGGGGGCATGCGGGTCATGCGAGTCCAGCTGCTCATGGGCTCGGCCGGGGGAGAGCTTCGCCGCCAGCTCGACCCGTACGCGGTCGTCCTGGTGCGGCGCAATGACGAGGCCCTATCCCAGCGCACCCTGGACCGCTTGGGCGGCCACCAGGTCGCGTATGTCGTCCTGGTGGGGGTCGGGGCCCTGCTGCTGGGCGTCTCGGGCGTGTCGCTGCTGGGCAGCGTGTGGGGGTCGGTGAGCGCGGTGACCACCTTCGGTCCCGCGGTCGGGGAGATCGGGGCCTTCGGCCTGCTCGACGGCGTGGACCGGGCGGAGCGGTTGGCCCTGGTGCCGCTGATGATGGGCGGCCGGATGTCGGTGCCTCCGGTGCTGGCCGGCGTCGGCCTGGTCATGAACTGGTACAAGGCCGCGGTGCGGCGGGGCCGCTTCTCGGTCAGGTTGGCGTCCCGCCGCCTGGAGGCTCTAGTCGAGTCCAGGTCCGGCGATGGCTAGCGGTGGAGTTCCTGAGGCCACGCCGGCCGGTCCGAGCCCGCTTCGGGACTGGTTCGCCTCCACGACCCTTCACATCCTCGGCATCGCCCTGGCGGCGGTGTCGCTGGGGATGCTGGCCTGCGCCCTGCTGGAGGCGGCCACCAGCCGGCGCGACACGCTGGCACTGGGAGCCTCCGCGCTGGTGGCCGGCGCGGCGGGAGGCCTGCTGTGGTACCTCACCCGGCCCAGCGCGATCCGCAAGCGCGACATCTTCGCCACGGTGGCGTGGACCTGGATCCTCACCACCGTCGTGGGCGCCCTTCCCTTCATGCTTGCCGGCACCTTCGCCGTACCCGGCGCGGGCTTCGTCGAGCAGGTCGTCAACAGCGTGTTCGAGTCGGCGTCGGGCTTCTCGGCCAGCGGCTCCACCGTGCTGACCGACTTCGAGTCCCCGGGCCGCGGCCTGATGATGTACCGCCAGCTCACTCACTGGTACGGCGGCATGGGCGTAGTGGTCCTGGCGGTGGCGGTGCTCCCGTTCCTCGGTGTCGGCGGGCTGGAGCTGATCACGGCCGAGGCGCCGGGAACAACCTCGGACCGACTCACCCCGAGGGTCAGCGAGACCGCCCGGCGCCTGTGGATGGTGTACATCGGCTTCACGGCATGCGCGACGGTGGCCTTCTTCGCGGCTGACGGATTCTCATCGCTCTACGACGCGGTGGCCCACGCGTTCACGCTCGCGGCCACCGGCGGCTTCTCGGTGCACGCCGACTCGATCGGGCACTACGACAGCGTGGCCGTCGAGACGGTGGTGATCGTGTTCATGGTCCTCGGCGGAACCAGCTTCTCGCTGCACTGGCGGGCGGTGACCACCGGCCGGGTGCCGTATCACCGCAACAGCGAGTTCCGCTCGTACCTCGGCGTGCTGGCCGTCGCCTCGGCCGTCATCGTGATCCTGGTGTGGCTGGAGAACGGCCTGCCGCTGGGCTCGGCGATCCGGGGCGCGGTCTTCACCGTGGTCTCGTTGGGCACCAGCACCGGCCTGTCCAACGCCACCGGGTCCGGCTCGCCCGGCGACTATGTGACCTGGGTCGCCGGGGCGCAGCTCGTGCTGCTGTTCCTGATGGTGGTGGGCGGCTGCACTGGCTCGACGTCGGGCGGCATCAAGGTGAAGCGAATGCAGGTGCTGGGGCTGGTGATGCTGCGCTCCGTCCAGCACTCCCAGACGCCCCGGGCCGTGATCCCGATCCGCCTCGGCCGCGACACCGTCAGCGAGAACGTCGTGTCCCGGGTGGCCGGGTTCTTCCTGCTCCACTTCCTGCTGGTGATCGCGGGCCTGCTGGCGGTCACCGCACTCGGCGGGGAGCTCGAGACCTCGCTCGGATCGGTCGTCTCGGCGCTTGGGAACATGGGCCCGGCCCTCGGCGAGGCCGGCCCGACCTCCAACTACGCGGTGGCGTTCAGCCAGCCGGCCCGGCTCGTGCTGGCACTGCTGATGATCATCGGCCGCTTGGAGATCCTGCCCATCCTGCTGGCGGTAGTGCCCTACGTCTACCGGGCCAAGGACCTGACCCGGGTAGCCCGCCGCTGATCGGGGCGGGCGGCGTTACTCCCGCTCTTGTTCGCTGCGCTCACGGGCCGCTCGGGCCACGGCCTCGCGCCGTATGGGCCGTGTTGCGCCGCCAATTCGCTCGGCCTCCGGGCTTGACGGTTCGGGGTAACTGTCCGGTAGGTTGTCTGGACGCGTTTCGAGCGGTGAGCGGCCAATGACGTCCCTCCCGCCGCCGTGCAAGCCGCGGTTCGGGCACACCAGTTCTGCCTGAGAAGCGCTGCCAACGACGATCCAGCCTCCCGCGAGGAGACCGATGGCTGCCGACCCCGCACAGCCCCAGGGCCTCTACGACCCGCAGAACGAGCACGACGCCTGTGGCGTCAGCTTCGTGTGCAACATCAGCGGGAAGGCCTCCCACAGCGTGGTGGCTCTGGGCGTGCGGGCCCTGTGCAATCTCGAGCATCGGGGGGCACTGGGCGCCGACCCGCTAACCGGCGACGGCGCTGGCATCCTGATCCAGATACCGGACCGGTTCCTGCGCGACGTGGTGGACTACGAGCTTCCTCCAGCGGGCCATTACGCCACCGGTATCGGGTTCCTGCCTCCCGCCCGGGATGACGCCGAGAAGGCGGCTGCCCAGGTGGAGCGCATCGTGCGGTCCGAGGGACTCCATGTGATCGGTTGGCGGGACGTTCCCGTCGACACCGCGGTGTTGGGCTCGGGCTCGCGGGCCGCGATGCCCAGCTTCCGTCAGGTGTTCATCGCCGGCGACGACCTCGCGGGCATCGACCTGGACCGGCGGGTCTACATCGTGCGCAAGCGCATCGAGCACGAGATCGGGCCGGAGGGCGCCGGCTACGAGGCGGCCGAGGACGACGACGCGGCCATAGGCAACGCCGCACCGCCCCACACCGGCGTCTACTTCCCGAGCCTCAGCGCCCGGACGCTGGTCTACAAGGGGATGCTGATGTCCCGCCAGCTCACGTCGTTCTACGCCGACCTGCGCGACGAGCGGATCGAGAGCGCGCTGGCGCTGGTCCACTCCCGCTTCTCCACCAACACCTTCCCGTCGTGGCCGCTGGCTCACCCCTACCGCATGATCGCCCACAACGGCGAGATCAACACCATCGCCGGCAACCGCAACTGGATGCGGGCCCGTGAGACGCTGCTGTCGTCGCCGTCGCTGGAGGGCCTGGAGAGGGCCTTCCCCATCTGCACGCCCGGCGCCAGCGACACCGCCGGCTTCGACGAGGTGCTCGAACTACTGACGCTGGGCGGCTACTCCGTGGCCGAGGCGGTCCTGATGATGATCCCCGAGCCCTGGGAGCATCACGCCGAGATGGCCGCCGAGCGCAAGGCCTTCTACCAGTACCACGCCACCCGGATGGAGCCCTGGGACGGCCCGGCCTCGATCGCGTTCACCGACGGGACCGTGATCGGCGCGGTTCTCGACCGCAACGGGCTGCGACCCTCGCGCTACATGGTCACCAGCGACGGTCTGGTGGTCATGGCGTCCGAGGCCGGCGTGATCGACGTGCCGCAGTCCTCGGTGGTCGAGAAGGGCCGCCTCCAGCCCGGGCGCATGTTCCTGATCGACACCGCCGAGGGCCGCATCGTGCGCGACGACGAGATCAAGGACCGCCTGGCCTCGGCCCGTCCCTACGGCCAGTGGCTGGACCAGAACCTGGTGCACCTCGACGACCTGCCCGAGCGCGAGGTGCCTGTGGCCCGAGCGGCCCGTGAGCGCAGCGAACACGAGCGGGGATCACGCCGTGACGAGGGGTCGCTGATACAGCGCCAGCAGATGTTCGGCCACACCCACGAGGAGCACCGCCTGCTGCTGGCTCCCATGGCCATCGACGGCAAGGAGGCGTTGGGCTCGATGGGCACCGACACGCCGCCGGCGGTGCTGTCAGACCGGGCCCGGCCGATCTACGACTACTTCAAGCAGCTCTTCGCGCAGGTCACCAACCCGCCGCTGGACGCCATCCGGGAGGAGCTGGTCACCTCGCTGTACGCCCGGGTCGGCGGCGAGGGCAACCTCTTCGACCCCCAGCCGTCGTCGTGCCGGACCGTTCACCTCGACAGCCCGGTCATCACCGACTCCGAGCTGGCCCGGCTGGTGGAGATCGACGGGCCGGGCGGTCTCGGCGACTTCCGCACGGAGGTGCTGCCCGCCCTGTTCGCCGTCGTCGACGGGGGCGACGGCCTGCGCCGGGCCCTGGACGGGCTTTGCGAGGCGGCCTCCGACGCCATCGAGGCCGGAGCCAACATCTTGGTGGTGTCCGACCGGGGCAGCGACGAGCGGATGGCGCCCATCCCGTCGCTGCTGGCCGTCTCGGCCGTGCACCAGCACCTGGTGCGGGAGCGCACCCGCACCCGGGTGGGGCTGGTGTCGGAGTCCGGCGACGCCCGCGAAGTCCACCACCTGTGCCTGCATCTCGGCTACGGCGCCAACGCGGTCAACCCCTACCTGGCCTTCGAGACCATCACCCAGATGGTGACGGAGGGACTCCACGGCCTGGACCCGGCCACGGGGGTCGAGGCCGCGCACCGCAACTTCGTGAAGGCCGCCTGCGCGGGGATCCTCAAGGTGATGTCCAAGATGGGCATCTCCACAGTGGCCTCCTACACCGGCGCCCAGATCTTCGAGGCCATCGGGCTGGGCCCCGAGCTGGTGGACAAGCACTTCACCGGAACGGCCAGCCGCCTGGGAGGCATCGGCACCGAAGAGATCGCGGCCGCGGTGGCGGTGCGCCACCGTCGGGCCTTCCCGGCCAACGCCACCCGGCGGGCCCACCGCACCATCGAGGCCGGCGGCGAGTACCAGTGGCGGCGCGAGGGCGAGTACCACCTGTTCAACCCCGAGACGGTCTTCAAGCTGCAGCACGCCACCCGCGAGCGTCGATTCGACATCTTTCGTGAGTACACCCGGCGAGTCGACGACCAGTCGAGCCGTCTGGGAACGTTGCGGGGGTTGTTCCGGCTGCGCACCGGAGAGCGGCCGTCGGTGCCGCTCGACGAGGTCGAGCCGGTGGCGGCGATCGTCAAGCGGTTCGCCACCGGCGCCATGAGCTACGGATCGATCTCCAAGGAGGCTCACGAGACCCTGGCCATAGCCATGAACCGCATCGGGGGCAAGTCCAACACCGGCGAGGGCGGCGAGGACGCCGACCGCTACATCCCCGATCCCAACGGCGACCTGAGGCGCAGCGCGGTCAAGCAGGCCGCGTCGGGGCGCTTCGGCGTGACCAGCGAGTACCTGGTCAACGCGGACGACATCCAGATCAAGATGGCCCAGGGGGCCAAGCCCGGCGAGGGGGGCCAGCTGCCGGGCCACAAGGTCTATCCGTGGATAGCCAAGACCCGGCACTCCACGCCGGGGGTCGGTCTCATCTCCCCGCCTCCCCATCACGACATCTACTCCATCGAGGACCTGGCCCAGCTGATCCACGACCTCAAGAACGCCAACCCCGCGGCCCGCATCCACGTCAAGCTGGTGGCCGAGGTGGGGGTGGGCACGGTGGCCGCCGGGGTGTCCAAGGCCCACGCCGACGTGGTGCTCATCTCCGGCCACGACGGCGGCACGGGAGCGTCGCCCCTGACGTCCATCAAGCACGCCGGCGCGCCCTGGGAGCTGGGACTGGCCGAGACCCAGCAGACGCTGCTCCTCAACGATCTGCGCGACCGCATAGTCGTGCAGGTCGACGGCCAGCTCAAGACCGGCCGCGACGTGGTCATCGCCGCGCTGCTGGGAGCCGAGGAGTTCGGCTTCGCCACCGCGCCCCTGGTGGTGATGGGCTGCGTGATGATGCGGGTGTGCCACCTCGACACCTGCCCGGTGGGCGTGGCCACCCAGAACCCCGAACTGCGCAAGAAGTTCTCGGGACAGCCCGAGTTCGTGGTCAACTTCTTCGAGTTCATCGCCGAAGAGGTGCGGGAGATGCTGGCGGAGCTCGGCTTCCGCAGCATCGAGGAGGCCGTCGGGCAGGTCGAGATGCTCGACGTGACCGACGCGGTCGACCACTGGAAGGCCTCGGGCCTGGACCTCACGCCCATCCTGCACCTGCCGACCATCCCCGAGGATGCCGTGCGCCACCAGCGGGCGGAGCAGGACCACGGCTTGGACCGGGCCCTCGACCAGATGCTGATCCAGCTCGCCGAGGGCGCCCTGGAGGACAGCCGTCCGGTGACCATCGACATTCCCATCCGCAACACCAACCGCACGGTCGGCACGCTGCTGGGCAGCGAGGTGACCCAGCGCTACGGCGCGGCCGGCCTGCCGGACGACACCATCGTCGTGAACTTCACCGGCTCGGCCGGAACGTCCTTCGGAGCGTTCGCGCCTCGGGGCATAACCCTGCGCCTCGAGGGCGACGCCAACGACTACGTCGGCAAGGGCCTGTCGGGCGGTCGCATCGTCGTGCGCCCGCCGGCCGACGCCAACTTCGCGGCGGAGCGCAACGTCATCGCCGGCAACGTCATCGGCTACGGCGCCACGTCGGGCGAGATGTACCTGCGGGGTCTGGTGGGGGAGCGGTTCTGCGTGCGCAACTCCGGGGCCGTCGCGGTGGTCGAAGGCGTCGGCGACCACGGGTGCGAGTACATGACCGGCGGGCGCACGGTGGTCCTAGGCCCGGTGGGCCGCAATTTCGCGGCCGGAATGTCGGGCGGTATCGCCTTCGTATACGACCCCGGCGGCAAACTGCCGGTTCGGGTGAATCCCGAGATGGTGGAGCTGGAGGAGCTCGACGGCGAGGACTTCGTGTGGCTGCGGCACCGGGTGGAGCGCCATCGCCACGAGACCGGCAGCGAGGTGGCTGCTCGGCTGCTCGGCGACTGGGCCTCAGCCTCGAAGAAGTTCGTCAAGGTGATGCCCGTCGACTACAAGCGCGTGCGTCTGGCGGCCGAGCAGGCCCGGGCCTCCGGCACCGACGAGGTAGCCGCGGTGATGGCCGCGGCCCACGGGTGACCAGAGGCCGAGCGGGCTGATGGCCGATCCGCGGGGGTTCCTGACGCACACCCGGGAGCTACCGACCCGCCGGCCGGTGCCGGTACGGCTGCGCGACTGGCGGGAGGTGTACGAGCACTTTCCCGAGGACAGGCTCCGGCAGCAGGCGTCGCGCTGCATGGACTGCGGGATCCCGTTCTGCAACAGC
>VYCM01000004.1 GCA_009843915.1 Acidimicrobiaceae bacterium
TTGTTTATACGACCCTGGGGCCGCCTTTCGGGGCGTGCTGGGGCCGGGGTGGTGGGTTGGGTCTGGGGTTGGGTGGGGGTGGTCGGGTCGGCGTCGCGGGCTGGGGTGGGCCTGCTGGAGCGGGAGCCGGCGTTCAGACACTGGCGATCCCCCTTCCGTGCGTGATGGCGTCGGCGAGGCGCTCGGTGCCCACGGACTGGACATCCGCCCAGCGGTCGGGGTTCCAGACCTCGATGCGGCGGATCATGCCGGTGACGATCACCTTGCGCTCGAGTCCGGCGGCGTCCCGCAGATGGGGCAGGATCCTCATGCGTCCCTGGGCGTCGGGAACCACGAAGTCGGCCTGGGCCGCGAAGCTCCGCAGCGCGTTGATGTCCACCTGCTCGCCGCCCACCTGCGTCCGGAGCTGCTCGGCGGTGTCGGCGAACTCTTCGACCGGCAGGATGCCCACGCAAGAATCGAGCGCGGTGATGTAGGCGCCGCCGGCCAGGTGGCTGCGGAAACCCGACGGCAGGATCAGCCGGCCCTTGCCATCCAGCGTGTGCTCGTGGACGCCGACGAATAGGGTGCGATGGCCGGTCATGGTTGACGCTCACGCCCTCGGCCCGAGTCCGGTCGCTCCCAAATACTCCACAGCGAACCACTGTACTCCCTTTCACACCCCCACGCAAGTCAAGCGCGGCAGAAATCGCGCCTGAGGAAATACAGGATTGGGCGGCTGCTACCGGTTGTCTCTCGCCTGCGCCTCCAGGGCTCCAAGCAGGGCCTCCGTCAAGTCGGCCTCCGCGGCCGGGACGGAGCCACAGCGGCTCGCCATGACCGCCCGGCCCGTCTCGCGATCGGCTGCGGTGACGTCCAGGAGTTCAAGCTCGTCGAGGACGTGATCGGCTGCTTCGCGCCGTAACCGGGCTGTGGTCTGGATGCGGACCCGTGAGCGGGTGCGGCGCTGGCTGACTCCGACGATCTTGCGCCCGCTGGCGAAGACCTCCCCAGGACCGGACCCGGCGAAGCACACCAGCCTCCCCCACTGATCGGCTACGAGCCGGCCTGAATGGACCGAGATCGGTTCGGTGACGAAGGGCTCGACCGCCGCGGACCAGAGTTCGCCCACCCATTGAGCGGCGTGGGCCACATCGTCGCTCCACAGCGGGTCGGAGGCCGGGACGAAGAAGTCCACCCACATCTGGCCTCCGGGAAGCAGCAGCACCGCTCCCCCACCGCTGCGACGCCGCAGGATCTCCGTGCCCGCGGCCGCCGCGCGGATCTGATCCGCAGTCTCGAGACTCTGCGTGCTGCCGAGCACGAGTCCCGCGCCGGTGACGGTGTGGATCCTGGCCACCCTCGTGGCAGCCGCCGGGGGCTCGGCCGACTCGAGCAGTCCCGACACCGGGCCGTGCAGGCGCTCCACCGTCCAGCGGCCGCCGCGCTGCACTCTCGAGTCTGGGCTCTCAGGCCCGCTCACGCGGTGCGGAGATCGCTTCGTGGCTGCAGGTAGGCCGTCCAGACGTCGGGCACGCCTCCGGCCGCGATCTCGACCCAGGTCGAAGGCGACGGTGGCTCGGGACGCCGCCGGAGCCGCATGCCGCTCTCGCTGGGCAGGCGGTCCCGTTTCTTGGCGTTGCAGCGTCGGCAGGCAGCTACCACGTTCTCCCAGGTGTGCTTCCCGCCGCGGCTGCGGGGCACCACGTGATCCATTGTCTCGGCCCGGTCGCCGCAGTACTGGCAGGAGTCCCGGTCCCGTGCGAACACCGCCCGCCGGTTCGGGGAGCGGTGCCGGGGACGGGGCACGCTCACATAGTGGCTCAGCCGGACCACCGACGGAACCTCCACCGATCTCCGCTCCGAGCGGAAGGCCCGGCCCGCAGCGTGCAGCATCTCCACCTTCTCGGCCAGGACCAGGCACACGGCCCGTCGCGCGCTCACCACGGCCAGCGGCTCGAAGGTGGCGTTGAGAACCAGCACCCCGGACATCGGGGGCAGGCTAGCCGGATCGGCGCGGTCTACTGGAGGCCGAGCGAGCGAGGCCCCTGGGCCCGAGGGGCCCGTGAGCGCAGCGAACAAGAGCGGGAAGCAGGCCCGAGGGGCCCGTGAGCGCAGTGAACAAGAGCGGGCATCACGAGGCCGAGCGGTTCTGGGTCCGGCACCATTCCAGCCACACCACGATGTCAGTCGGCGAGGGCGGGATGCCAGGATCGCCGTACATGGTCTCGGACCTGAAGCCGGTGAGCTCGGGCGTAGGCAGCGGGATGAACGGGGGCCGGCGCCACCAGCCATCGGGAGCGAAGCGGGCCAGTTGAGCGAGGGCGGTCGGCCATAGCCGGGGCCGGACCGCTACAGCCCTGGCCGATCGGAGGACCACCCTGGCCGCGAACACAGCACCCACGCCGAAAGCCTAGAAGCCGCGCCGATATACGCTGACGCGGCGATGGGACACTTCGACGAGCAGTTCAAGCTCATCCACCGGAACATCGAGCTCGCCGTCAAAGGCAAGGGCGAGGTCATCGAGCTGCTGGTACTGGCTCTGGTGTGCGGGGGCCACGTGCTGATCGAGGATGTGCCCGGCGTGGGCAAGACCACGCTGGGCAAGGCCCTGGCCCGCAGCGTCGATGTCAGCTTCGGCCGGATCCAGTTCACACCCGACCTGCTTCCGGTCGACATCACCGGAACGTCGGTGTTCAACCGGGCCGCCGGAACATTCGAATTCCGGCCCGGGCCGGTGTTCTCGAACATCGTCCTGGCCGACGAGATCAACCGTGCTTCCCCCAAGGCCCAGTCGGCACTGCTGGAGGCCATGGGCGAGCAGCAGGTGACCATCGACGGCGTGACCAGGCGCCTCGAGTCGCCGTTCACGGTCATAGCCACGCAGAACCCGCTGGAGTACGAGGGCACCTACCCGCTTCCAGAGAGTCAACTGGACCGCTTCCTCATGCGCCTCGAAGTGGGCTATCCGGATCGCGAGTCCGAGGACTCGATCCTGATGGACAGAGGCGCCCAGGAGCCTGTCGATCTCATCGGGCCGGTCGCCGACGGGGCCGTCGTACGGTGGATGTCCGACCGGCTGGAGGAGGTTCATGTCTCAGACGCGCTGCGTGCGTACCTCCTCGAGGTGGCCAGTGCCACCCGCCGCCATCCCGGCTTGTCGCTGGGCCTGTCCCCCAGGGGTGTGCTGGCCGTGCTGAGGGTGGCGCGGGCCAGGGCGGCCTCGCTGAACCGCGACTTTGTCACGCCCGACGACATCAAGGCGCTGGCTCCGTCCATGCTGCCGCACCGGCTACTGCCCAAGCCCGACAGCCGCGTGCGGGGTGTGCGGTCCGACGACATCGTCACCGAGATCATCGACTCCGTGCCCGTACCGCGCAAGAGTTCCTGACATGCCGACCCCGGTCGGCTGGAAGCTGCTACCGATAGGGGTCGCTGCGGTTGCAGGTGGGCGGGTCTTCGGGATCCTGGAGCTCTACGTCATCGGGGCCACGGCTGCCATCGCGGTGGTGATGGCTCTGGCGGTGCGCCTGGTCCATCCGTCCCGGCTGTCCGTCAGGCGGCGGGTCTCGTCGACGATGGTGGCCGTCTCCGAGCCGCTGGACGTGCGACTGGAGGTGGAGAACCGGGCCCGCCTGCCGTCCCCGACCGTGCGCATCTCCGAGCAGGTCAGCGGCGCGGACGACGCCCGCTTCCGGGTAGCGCCGGTGCCGGGCGGATCTGTGGTGGCAAGGAGCTATCGCCTGCAGCCTGCACGCCGGGGTGTCCTGGAGATCGGCCCCACGCTCGTCGAGGACGGCGACGCGTTGGGGCTGGCCCGCCGGCGCCGCATCCTCAAGAGCTGCACACGCGTGGTCGTGCATCCACCGATCGAGCGGCTGGCGTCGCTGCGCCTGCCGGTCGGTGGTGATCTGTCCCTGCCCGTCGAGTTCCGCCGCCGCTCGCTCGGTCTCATCAGCGAGGAGTTCGATGTCCTGCGCCCCTACACCGAGGGCGACGACCTCCGCCACATCCATTGGCGCTCGACGGCCCGGCTCGACGAGTTGGTCGTGCGCCGGTTCCAGCCTTCCCGCCCGGGAAGCCTGACGGTCGTGATCGACACCCGTCCACCCGGCGATGCCGCCGCGGTGCAGGATCACACCACCTCGGTGGCCGCGTCCATCGTCAGCGCGGTGCTTCGCTCCGGCGACGAGGCTCGGATCCTCACCACCGACGGCCGCGGCACTCCCCTGCTCACCCACCGGCACGACATCGGCGCGGCATTGGAGTTCCTGGCCACGCTGGAAGGCGGGCGGCCCACCATCGAGACCACCACCACGGACGGAGCATCCGTCGTGGTGGCGGTAACCGCGTCCGGTGACGCCATCGACGACGCGGGCGCCCGCCACGGGCTGGCCCGCCGCCTCGGCGCCTCTCTGGTCGTCACTCACGGTGTCGGCCATCGCGGCCCGACCTCGCCGGCCGCGGACCTTGAGGGCCGCTGGATACACCTGACCGGCCCCGGCCAGCTTCCAGGCTTGTGGCGGCTGGCCGCAGTGGCCGGTCGCATGGTCCCAGCCCACCCATGAGCTCTGCGAGGCCGACGTCGGGTGGGGCCCGCGGCGCTCTCTACGACTGGTTGTCGGAGGCTGCTCTAGTCTCGGTGACGGTCGTCGTCGGAGCCGGCATGTCGCGGCTGTTCACCGACGGATCGTTCCTTTCCGACGTCTTGGCGCTCGCGGTCGTGGCTCACGTGATCGCGGCCGCGACCCGGCGCGCCCGGTTGCCCGTGCTGGCGGCTGGGTTGGTCTGCGGCGCCAGCCTGGCGGTGACGGCCACCGTGCTGCTGTATCCCGACACGGCCTGGCTCGTGCTGCCCACCGCCGACACCGCCCTTCTGGCGCGCGATCACCTGGTGGATGCCTGGAGCGTCGTCAATGCCTCGTCGGCGCCGGTCGTGCCGGCGCCGGGCCTGGTTCTCGGCGCGGCCGCCGCGCTGTCGGCCAGCGCCTTCCTGGCCGACACGGCCGCCTTCCGCATGCGCGCCGCGGTCACCGCCGTCGTTCCGGCCTCGGCGGTGTACGGGTTCACCGTGGCGGCCGGAACAGGCGACGGGGCGGTGAGGCACGGAGCGCTCTTCAGCGGGGCCGTCGGAGCCACCATGGTCGCCCTCTGGCTGCGCAACCGGCGGGTCGACACGTGGATCGAGCCCAGGCCGGGACGGGGCACGCTGGCCATGGCGAGAGCCGGGAGCGCGGCGCTGATGCTGGCCGTGGTGTCTGGAGCCGTCGCCGGCCCGTGGCTTCCCGGCGCGAGCGCGGCGCCGTGGGTCGATCTCGCCGAGTTCGAAGTGACCGACGCCGCGCCGTGGGTCGACCGTCCCAGCCCGCAGCCCGAGCCGTGGGCCGACTTCGAGTTGCGATCGACGGCTGCCGGATCGATGTCCGGTTCCGACGGGAATCCGGACGGTCCGAGGGTTCTCGTCAGCCCGCTGGTCCAAGTTCGCAGCCGTCTGGTCGAACTGTCCGATCGTGAGCTGTTCACGGTGGAGGTGCTCCAGGATGAGCGCCAGTACTGGAGGCTGACATCTCTCGACGAGTTCGACGGGAACGGGTGGGGCGCCCGCTCGGACTACGCGGACGCGACCGGACCTCTGGCGGGCACGATCGGTCCGGCGGCGGCCGGAGCGGCCATCGTCCAGACGGTGTCGCTGTCGGGACTGGGCAACTCCTACCTGCCGGTGGCCTTCGAGCCTCGGAGGGTCATCGACGACGGCGGCGTGGCCCTGGAGTACGAGACCGCGTCGGGTTCGTTGATCAAGGCACGGTCGGCCGCACTGAGCGGCCCCAGCCGCTTCACCTACTCGGCGGAGTCGGTGGTTCCCGCCATCGCCGATCCTGACCGGCTCCGCAACGTCGACACGTCGGCTCTCGACGCCGACTTCCTGGCCTTCAACACGCAGCTTCCCGACGATGCACGCCAGGTCGTGCTCGATGAGGCGCAGCGGGTCACCGCGGGCAGCCGTTCGGACTACCACCGAGCTCTGCTGCTGCAGGACTACTTCCGGCTGGACGGCGGGTTCCGGTATGACCTCCAGGTGCACTCCGACCACGGCACCGGCAGCCTCGAGGAGTTCCTCTTCGACGTCCGCGCCGGCTACTGCCAGCAGTTCGCGACGGCCTACGCGGCGATGGCCCGCAGCGTCGGCCTGCCGACCCGGGTGGCGGTCGGCTTCACTTGGGGGAAGTGGGACCCGACGCGGGGCGAGGAAGGGGCCTACGTCGTGCGGGGCGAGCATGCCCACGCCTGGCCCGAGGTCTACTTCGCCGGCACCGGCTGGGTCCGTTTCGAACCGACCCCCGGCCGGGGAGCCCCCGGAGACTTCGCGATCACCGGCCATGTAGCCAATCAGGCCGGCCTGCAGCCGTCTGGGGAGTTGAGAGCCCCCCAGCCGGACGCCGCGCCGTCTGGAGTATCCGCCGACGCGGCTGGATCCGGCTTTGCGGGATTGAGGAGCCCGCTCGATCAGGATGCGGCCTCGGGATCGGACGCGGCCGAACGGTCGGCTGGGACCGGCGACTCCGCCGGTCCCTTCGGGGTCCCGCGCCTGGTCGCGGTGGGCGTTCTGGTGCTGGCCGCGGCGGCGCTGATGCTGGGGTCCGTGCCTGTGCTGCGCCGCCTGGATCGCCGCCGGGTCCGGGCTCGACTGGCCAACGACCCGGCTGGTCTGATCGAGGAGTGGTGGGGCGACGCGGTTGAGGCCCTGGCATTGGCGGGTCTCGCCCCCAGGACGTTCGAGACGCCTCTCGAGCTGGCCGGGCGGGTGGCGGCGGCCCGTGGGGAGGTCGGCCCCGTCTCCGAGCTTGCGACCCTGGCCACCCATGGGCGCTACGCCCTCAACACCTCCGCGTCGATGGCGGTCCGGGCCGGAGTCCTGGGGTCGCGGGTGGTCGCCGCGTGCCGTCGCCGGGTGAGCGTGTCGAGCCGGTTGGTCGCGGCCTTCGACCCGTCGCCGCTCCTTGTCCGGCGCCGGCGGGCCGTGTCGGGCTAGTCGCCGTTGCGGTTGTCGCGGTCGTAACGGTCCCTCATTCGGGAACCGGCACCGCCCACGACGTGACGCAGCCGTCCACCCCGCATGGACTCCGTCATCTGGCCGAGCCCGGCCTTTCCGACCCGGCGGGCATTGCGCTCCAGGAACAGCAGCGACAGGAGCATCACCAGAAAACCGCCGAACGAAAGCAGGAACGATGTGGACAGCAGCCACACCATGAGCACAACCCCGGCCAGGAGGCCGAGCGCGGCCCACTTGATGTTGCGGAACGCGTGCGTGTAGACGGTGGTCTCGGCTACCTCGCGGGCCAGTTCGGGGTCGCTCTCGTGGAGATGCGACTCGATCTCGCTGAGGATGCGCTGTTCGTCCTCTGACAACGGCACGCCATCACCTCCGGCACCGTTGGCATGTGCACCAGCCGTGCATATCTAGCTTGACGATAGCCGGATTCGACTGCGCTGCGTCAAGCCATTTCTCCCGGCTTCAGCCTGATTGCGGGTCTTCGGCGTCGGGTCCCCAGCGCTGATCGGGGTCCAGGGGCGACCGCAGGCCTCTGTCGCCGCGGATGGCGGCCGCGGGGCCGATCGAGGACGCACCGAAGCGGTCCCGTATCTGGTCGGTCACCTGCTCGGCCGCGTCGTGGGTCTCGGTGCCGTCGGTGAAGGACAGTTGCTGGGCAGAGGTCTCGACCAGTCCCGAGGCTCCCACTCCCAACAAGCGCACGCCCGGCGTGACGTCGATGGCGGCGAGCAGATCGCGGGCCGCGGCCACAACCTCGCGGGCGCTGTCGGTGGGGTCGGGCAGCGTTACCGAACGGGTGATGGTCTTGAAGTCTCCGAAGCGCACCTTCAGCACGATGGTGCGGGCCACGAGGCTGGACGCTCGCAGCCGCCGGGACACCGCGTCGCCCAGGCGGGTCGCCTCCGCTTGAAGCTCCGATGCAGTGTGAAGATCCCGGGGGAAGGTCTCCTCGTGGCTGATCGAGCGGGGCATGCGGTCTACCACCACGGGTCGGTCGTCGATCCCGTTGGCCAAGCGATGGAGCTGGCTGCCGGCGGCCGTGCCCAGCGCGGCCACGAGCGACGCTTCCGGCATGGAGGCCAAGTCACCCACCGTTTCGACACCGAGCCGCCTCAAGCGCCGCGACGTGGCCGGCCCCACGCCGAACAGCGCTGTGACCGGCAGCGGATGCAGGAAGTCGAGCTCGGTGCCGGCTTCGACGACGTGAACTCCCGGACCCCGCACAACTCCGGATGGTCCGACGCGGGGCTTGGCCCGCTCGGTGGCCAGCTTGGCCATGAACTTGGTGGAGGCCACTCCCACCGAGCAGGTGAGCTGCTCCTGATCCAGGATCCGGCCGCGGATCCGGCCGGCCAGCTCGGAGGCGGTGCCCAGGAGTCTGGCCGCGCCCCGAACGTCCAGGAAGGCCTCGTCCAGTGACAGGGGCTCAACCAGAGGGGTCACGTCGGTGAGGGTCGACATCACCCGCCCGGACACCTCGCCGTAGTGGGAATGGTCACCGGGCAGGAAGACGGCATGGGGGCACAGCCGGCGGGCCCGGACCGACGGCATGGCGGAGTGGATGCCGAAGACCCGGGCCTCGTAGCTGGCCGCGGCCACCACTCCCCGGTTCCCGGTGCCGCCCACGACCACCGGTTTTCCCCGCAGTTCGGGGCGGCGTCTCACTTCGACCGCGGCGTAGAAGGCGTCCATGTCCACATGGAGGAACCCGACGGTCCCGTCGGGCGGACGCCCCTTGAGCTCCGCGGTCACGAGCCGCCACGCACCCCGCCACGCATCGCACCAGTGTGCCAGCGACCAGCGACGCGGATTCGACGGAGCATTCCCCGGCTGCAGAGCAGCCCTCCAGGCGTTGCCGGGGCTCGGTTAGGATTCGGGTGGTGCTGGACCAGCGCGGCACCGTGCCGCCCGACTCATCGCCCTCGCTCCTGGCCCGGGTACTGGCGTTCTCGGCCATCATCGTGGCCGGCGTGTGCGGAGGCCTGATCGGCTTCGCGGTGATGGATCTCGGCTGCGACGGCGGCTGCACCACCACCGCCGGCCTGGTCGGGCTGGGCGCCGCGGCCGGCGCGGCGGCCGGAACCGGCATCGTGGCCGTGCTGACCCTGAGGGCGGCCGCCGAATGGCGGGCCCAGCAGCCTCGGGGCGCAGACGGCCCGCCGGTCGGGGAATCCTGGAGGGGTCGGGGCTAGTGGCCACCCGGATCCTCACCGTGGAGGACGACGAGCGCATCCGCACCGCGCTCCGGCTGGCGCTCGAGGACGAGGGCTGGGAGGTGGACGAGGTCGCCTCGGGCGAGGAGGCTCTGGCCGCGTTCGACCGCGTGCCCGCCGACGTGGTCCTCGTCGACATCATGCTTCCGGGAATCGACGGGTTCGACATCTGCCGGGCGATACGCAAGTCGAGCGATGTTCCCATCGTGATGATCACAGCTCGTTCCGACACTCACGACGTCGTGGCGGGCCTCGAAGCTGGCGCCGACGACTATCTCACCAAGCCATTCGCTCCCAAGGAGCTCTCAGCCCGCATCCGGGCTCTGCTGCGGCGGGCGCGGTCCTCCGACGACGGCAGCAGCGAGATCGTCTTCAATGACCTGCAGATCCTCCCCGACGAGGGAGTGGTTCGGGTGTCCGGCACCGAGGCCTACCTCACCAAGACCGAGTTCCGGCTGCTGGTGGAGTTGGCATCTAGCCCGGGCCGGATATTCAGCCGGGAAGTGCTGCTGGAACGGGTCTGGGGCCTCGGATACTTCGGGGACGGCAGGCTGGTCGACGTCCACGTGCGCAGGCTGCGAACCAAGATCGAGCCCGACCCGGCCAACCCGCGCCATGTTGTGACCGTGCGCGGCCTCGGCTACAAGCTCCAGCCGTAGAGGCCGAGCGGGGAAGCGAGTGCGGCGCCCGAGGCTCCTGCCCCTCTTCGTCAGGCGGGGACTGCGCCGCCGCATCACCTCCGCCTTCGCCATCGGCGGGCTGCTGCTGGCCTCCACCATCTCGTTCGCCACCCTGGCCCTGACCCGTCAGAACCTCTTGGACGAGCGTGACGAGACGGCCTTCTCGGTGTTCGCCAACAACGGCCGGCGGGTACGCAACGAGCTCACCGCTGAGACAGACGACGAAGGCCGCCGGGCCATCGTCGAGCGGCTGGGGCAGGCCTCGGGCACGTTCCCGCTGCTGCGGGTCGGCGATGAGTGGACCTCGGCCGACCCCCTCGTGTTCAACCGGGAGACGGTCCCCGCCTCGCTGCTGGAACTGGTCGAGTCTGGGACGCCGGCGCGGATGCGCACCACGATCGGCTCCCGGTCCGCCGTCGTGTCCGCCGTCCCCATACCCGGCCCCCCGACGGACGCCATCTACTTCGAGGCCGCCCCCCTCGACGACATCGAGGACACACTGGACACGCTGGCCTTCATCCTCTTCGGCGTGGCCGCAGTCACCACTATGTTCGCCGCGGCCGTGGGCTGGTGGGCCGCGGGCCGGATGCTCAACCCGCTGGTCAAGGTGAGGACCGCGGCCGAGGCGCTGGCCGCCGGCGCGCTGGACACCCGGCTGACGCCGCCCGACGACGCCGACCTCGCCTCGCTGACCGCATCGTTCAATGAGATGGCCCGGGCCCTCGAGGAGAGGATCGCCCGCGACGCCCGCTTCGCGTCGGAGGTCAGCCACGAGCTGCGGTCCCCGCTGATGACCCTGACCGCCTCGGTCGAGGTGCTCTACAACATGGCCGACGAGCTGGGCGAGCGGGGCCGCACCGCGCTGGACCTGCTCAGCGACGACATCTCCCGGTTCCGGCGCCTGGTGGAGGACTTGCTGGAGATCAACCGCTACGACGTAGGCACCGCCGACTTGGAGGCCGAGGAGGTGCACATCGTCGAGTTCGTTCAGCACGCCATCTTCCAGTTCGGGCTCGACTCGACCGCGGTGGTCGACTTCGAGGCCGCCCCCGGCATGGAGACCACCGTGCTGCTGGCCGACAAGCGCCGGCTCGGCCGGGTGGTGTCGAACCTGGTCGAGAACGCCTCCAAGTACGGCAACGGCGAGGTGCGGGTGAACCTGGACCGGCACGACGGTCTGGTGCACCTCGGCGTTGAGGACAACGGCCCGGGAGTGGTCCCCTCGGAGCGCACGCTTATCTTCGACCGCTTCCACCGGGGCCGCGCCGGCGGCCGGCGGGGCAAGGACTCGGGGTCGGGCTTGGGACTGGCCCTGGTGGCCGAGCACGTGGGGCTGCACGGCGGCCGGGTCTGGGTGGAGGACCGCCCGAACGCGACCAGGGGCGCCCGTTTCGTCGTCGAGCTGCCGGTGGCCACCGCCCACGACGAGTCCGAGGAGGCTTTCGCCCCGTGAGGTGGCTGCTCCGCCGCGCCCGCCGGCGCGGTATCGGCCTGTGGGTCGTCCTGGTGCTGGCTGCGGCTACGGCCGCCGGTTGCGGGCTGCCGACCGATGAGACGGCGCAGGCCATCGATCCTGAGGAGCTGCCCGAGAGCCTCAGGCCCGGTTTCACCGCATCCACGACCACCACGGTTCCCGCTCCACTCCTGACCGAGCCCCGGAGCGTCTACCTGCTGACGAACCCCCAGGACATCGAGCGCACCATCGTGGTAGAGGTGGAGCGCCAGGTGAATCGCAGCGCCACTCTGGAGGAGGTGCTGGCGACGCTGTTCGGGGAGGCAGCCTCGCCCGAGGAATCGGATGCCGGCTACTTCAACACTCTGGAGCTGTTCGAGATCCTGAGCGCCAGGGTGGTCGACGGCGTGGCCACCGTCGACATTGTGCACCTGTCGCCGGAGGGCGAGGATCAGCCACCCTCGGCCGACGAGCTCGAGTTCGCGGCGGCCCAGCTGGTGTTCACCGTCTCCGCAACCGAGGGCATCGACGGCGTCCGGATCCTGCTCGACGGCCAGGAGGTGTCCGTCCCCACCAGCGACGCCGACGCCGAGCCCGGCTCGGTGCTCCGAACGAGCGCCTATGAGCAGTTCCAGCCCGACTTCGCCCCGGCGACCACCACCACTTCGCCTGCCGAGGATGAGAACGACGACGAGAACGAGGGCGAGAGCGAGGACGAGGAGGGCTAGGCGCTCGCGCGGGCGCTGAACGGGTCTAGGCGAAGAATGTGTGGGCCACGTCGAGCAGTTCGCGGCCCACCGGCTTCAAACGGGCGGTGGCCTCCTGCAGCGACACCAGCTCGATGGCCCCGCCCCGGAGGGCCACCATCTGACCGAAGCTGCCGTCGTGGACCGCGTCGATGGCCGCCACCCCGAACCGGGTGGCCAGCACCCGGTCGAAGGGGGTGGGCGAACCTCCCCGCTGCACATGTCCGAGGATGGTGACCCGGGTCTCCAATCCGGTGCGGGCCTCCACCTCGGCTGCGATCACGGTGGCGATGCCGCCGAGGCGCTTGTGCCCGTAGGCGTCGACCGGGGGCTCGGCCACCTCGAGGGTGCCCGGCTTCGGCCTGGCGCCCTCGGCCACCACCACGATGGACGCGTAGCGGCCCCGGGCACGGCGACGCATCAGGGCGTCGCACAGGTCGTCCAGGTCGAAGGGCTCCTCGGGTACGAGGGTGTAGGTCGCACCCCCCGCGATCCCGGCCCAGGTGGCGATGTGGCCCACGTTGCGGCCCATCACCTCCACGAAGATGACGCGAGCGTGGCTCTCAGCCGTGGTATGGAGCCGGTCGATCGCCTCGGTGGCCACGGTCACCGCGGTGTCGAAGCCGAAGGTCCGCTCGGTCACGCCCACGTCGTTGTCGATCGTCTTGGGCACACCGACGATCTCGAAGCCGCGGTCCGCCATCTCGGACGCGCACGACAGGGTGCCCTCGCCCCCTATGGCGATGAGTGCGTCGAGCTCGAGTCCGCCGATCGTCTCGGTGGCGCGAGACATGCCGTCGGGAAGGCTGAACGGCGTGTGGCGCGACGTGCCCAGCATCGTTCCGCCCTTCGGCAGCAGTCCGCGGCAGGCCTCGACGTCTAGCTGCACCCAATCGTCGTCCACCACTCCCCGCCAGCCGTCGACGAATCCGATCACGTGGTCGCCGTAGCGCCGCTCGCCTTTTCGCACTACCGCCCTGATGACGGCGTTCAGACCCGGGCAGTCTCCGCCACCGGTGAGGATCCCGATCCGCATCACGCGGCCTCTGAGGCGAGCAGAGCAGCGCCGATCGCTCCGGCCTGGCTGCCGAGCTGCGCCGGGACCACCTGCACCTTCCGCCGGTGATCGCCGCCGAGCACTAGGCGATGCGTCCAGGCCTCGATGCCCCGAACCAGCGGCTCGCCGATGTCGATCAGCCCGCCGGCGATGACCACCACCTCCGGATCGAGCACATGCACCAGGTTGGCAACGCCAACCGCGGCCCAGCGGCAGAACTCGTCGAGAACGACCAGGGCGTCGGGATCTCCCTTGGCGACCAGGGCGTGGACGTGCTCGCCCCTGATGGCGCTCACCGAGCCGGCCTCGGAGACGGCACTGTCGAGGTCGCCTCGAGCGGCGGCCTGGCGGGCCAGGCGGCCGAGGCCGGTGCCGGACGCGTAGTACTCCCATGGTCCGCTGGCGCCCGTGACATGCTCCGGGCCCGACATCTCGACGGTCATGTGACCCGACTCGCCCGCGAAGCCGTTCCAGCCCCGGTACAGCCTCCCGTCGAACACGAACCCCGTTCCCAGCCCGGTGCCCAGCGCAACCAGGGCGACATGCCTGCTGCCGCGGCCCGCGCCGTGGAGCGACTCCGCCCAGGCCGCAGCAGTCGCCTCATTCTCGACCACCACGGGCCGTCGCCACTCCGAGCGCAGGCGGCGGCGAAGGTCGAGATCCAGCACGCCGTCGATGTTGGGCGAGTACCTGAGCACGCCGTTGGCGTCGACCAGCCCGGCGATGCCCACGCCGACGGACGATAACGAACTGCCGCACTCGTACTCGAGGGCGGCGACCATCCGGATGATCGTGTCGACCAGAGCGTCGCTGTCGGCCGTGGTCGCGTCGCGCCGGGCCGCGACGGGCGCTGTGAGGTCGTCGGGGTGAACGGCCACCCCCAGCACCTTGGTGCCGCCGATGTCTAGGCCGCAGAACATGCCGGTTCGGGATTCGGTCTCAGGATCCGGCGCCGGCTTCCACGTGAGCCTTCAACTCGTCGAGCGCGGTATGCATGATGCGCGACTCGGCCCGCCGCTTGACGAAGCCCGGCAGAGGGACGGCGAGTTCGACGGTCAGCTGGTAGGACACCTCGGTGGTGTCGGATTCGCCGGGGACCGCGACGAAGGTGTACTCGCCGTCGAGACGGGTGGTGGCGTCGCCCCGCTTGAGGCGCCAGGCCAGGCGCAGCGGGTCCGACCCGTAGAAGTATCTGAGCGTGTAGGTCGTAGAGCGGCCCATGGCGGTGACCCAGTACTCCACGTCGACGGCGCGGTCGTCCCGGTCCCGGCTGAGGATGCGGGCCTTCTTGACGTCGCGGGCCCATACGGGATACTGCTCGAAGTCGACCGCCACGTCGAAGCACCGCTCCGGAGAAGCCATGATCGTGGTGCGCTGGGTTGCCTGATCGACCACGTTTGGCACCGCCATCTAGAGCCGGCAAGGGACGCGGCTGTGGGTGTGTCGCGCCGTGACTGACACTAACAACGTTGCCGGTGGATGCGGCATGGCTCAGAGGCCGAGCGCATAGAGCGAGCGCGGATTGATCGGCGGCCAATCGCGTCGCAGGGTGGTCATTTCCGCTCTTGTTCGCTTCGCTCACGGGCCGCAGCGAACAAGCGCGGACGCAATCAGCCCGACGACTGCTTGACCATGGCATCGAGAGCGCGGCCGAGTCGGGCGGCCAGCACGTCGTAGGAGAACTCGGTCTCGGCCCGCCGGCGAGCGGCGTCGCCCATTTCCTTCCGGCGTCCGGGGTCGTCCAGGAGGGTGCCGATGGCGGCCGCCGCGCTCTCCGGCGTGGCCGGATCGAGCACGATCCCCGTCTCGCCGTCGATCACCGCTTCATGGGCGCCGCCGCTGCGGCCGGCGACCTGCGGGACACCGGCCGCAGCCGCCTCCAGGAAGACGATCCCGAAGCCCTCCTGCTCCAGGCCCCCCCAGCGGGTTCGGCACAGCATGGCGAACACGTCGGCGCATCCGTAGAGAGCGGCCAGGTCCTCGTCTCGGAGACGCCCCGGCAGCTCGACCGGGGCGTCGACGCGGCCGGCCAGGCGGGTCAGGCGCCGGCGGTCGCGGCCCTTCCCGGCGATGACGACCCTCAGGTCCGGGCGGGAGCCGGCCATCAGGGCAGCGGCTCGCACGAGCGTGTCCATTCCCTTGCGGGGCACCAGTCTCGACACGCTCACCACCGTCGGGGCCTCGGGCTGAAGGTGCAGCCGCCTGCGAGCCTCGATCCGTTCGGCGGCGAAACTCGGCTGGAACCGATCTACGTCCACGCCGGGAGGGATCACGAACGCCGGCAGCGGCCGGCCCAGGGCCCGTTCGCATTCGCGGGCGGAATAGCCCCCGGCCGCGATCACCCCCGCCGCCCCCGCCAGTACCGACCGCAGCAGCCGTCGCGTGCCCGGCAGACGGCCGGGAATGGCCACTTCGGCGCCATGCACGATCACTGCGTAGGGGTGGTCGAGGCGCGGTCCGATCAGTCCGGCCGGAAGGGCCGGATCGATGACCACCAGGTCGACGTCGTGGCGATGGGCCAGGCGCCGCACCCTCCGGGTGAGGTGCGGCCCCGGCAGCAGCCACGGTTCCCGGGATCGGGTCACCGCGTAGGGCTGGGCCTCGTCGAATGCGTCCGCGCCCTCGTACGGGGTTGTGTGCACCACGACATCGTCGGCGGGCAGCCGCCGCCACAGCTCCCACAGGTAGTTCTGGATGCCTCCCACCTTGGGTGGGAAGTCATTGGTCACGAGCAGGTGACGGGTCACGACTCAGCTCCGCGTGGGTACGGGTCGCTCGAGTTCGGCCCGCACCAGCCGATCGCCGGGGTCCGACAGGGCGTCGAGGCTGAGCCCCAGGCGCCGCGCGCACCACACGGCGTGAGCCCTGATGAGCGGATCGGGGTCTCCCAGCGCCCGGTCCACCGCGGCCCGCACCCGCGGCTCGGACGGCTCGCCCACGTTGGCCAGCACCACCAGCGCGTTGCGGCGCAGGTAGCGGGGCTGGCGCCGCGGTATGTACCAGCTCCCGTAGGTCGACAGCAGTTCGGAGTCTTCCAATTCCAGCAGATCGAGCACCTGCACCCACGTCCCGTGACCCGGCGACTCCGGGGCGTGGGCTCGCTGGCGGACGCGCACCCGGTTGGGCGGGCACACCTCCGAGCAGTCGTCGCAGCCGTAGATGCGGTCGCCGAGCGCGATGCGGTAGTCGGGGTCGAACACGCCGTCGGCCTGCACCAGCCAGGCCAGGCAGCGGCGGGCGTCCACGGTGCCGGGGGCGACGATCGCCCCGGTCGGGCAGCCGTCCAGGCATCGCCGGCAGGATCCGCAGCCGTCGGCCACCGGCTCGGGATCGGCCGGCACCAGGGGGGCGTCGGTCACCACCGCCCCGAGCACGACCAGGCTGCCCGCGTCGGGCAGGAGGATGTTCGAGTTCTTGCCCCACCAGCCGATGCCGGCCCGATGGGCCGCGGCCCGGTCGACCAGGCCGTTCTCGTCGGCCGACACCACTGCTCTGTGGCCTTCCGCCCGCAACTCGTCTGCGATGGCCTCCAGGGCGACTCTCAGCGGGGTGTAGTAGTCCGCCCGGGCGTAGGCGGCCACCCGGGCGTACGGGCTGCCGTCGTCGGGTCGAGCCCAGGCGGCTGCGCCGAACTCGAGCGCTCCGACGACCAGCGCGGCCGCGCCGGGCACCAGCCGCGCCGGGTCGGTGGAGCGGTCCGGGTTGCGGTAGGTGAACTGCATCCCGCCGTGCAGCCCGGCCTGCTTGCGTTCCTGCAGGGCATCGGCGGTATCGGTGAAGGGCTCGGCCCGGCAGAAGCCGACCGCGCACAAGCCTGCCCGCCGGCCTACGGCCGCCAGCGTGGAGGTGTCGACGCTCACAGCCCCATGGCTACGAGGCTGACGTGTTTGCGGTCACCTCGTCGAACTTCTGGGCGGCCCGCCCGTCGTCGATGGCCGCGGCGGCTGCCTCCACGCCGGCCGCAAGGTCGTCCGCCACTCCTGCCACCACCAGGCCTGCGGCTGCGTTGAGCACCACCATGTCGCGTTTGGGCCCGGGCTCACCGGCCAGAATGCTGGCCAGGATCCGCGCGTTGGCCACCGGATCACCGCCGCGCAGCTCGTCGGGCCTTGCCGGGGCCAGCCCCACGTCAGTCGCCTCGATGCGGTACTCGGTTACCTTCCCCTCGTTCAGTTCGACCACCAAGTTCGGCCCGGTGGTGGTGAACTCGTCGAATCGGCCGTCGCCGTGCACCACCAGCGACCGCACCGAACCGGTGGCCTGCAGCACGGCGGCCAGGGTGGGGGCCAGTGACTCATCGGGCGCGCCGATCACCTGGCGCTTCGCATGGCCCGGATGGGACAGCGGCCCCAGCAGGTTGAAGACCGTCGGTATGCCGACCTGCGATCGCACGGCGGCCACGTGGCGCATGGCCGGATGGAAGGCCTTGGCAAAGGCGAAGCCGAGCCCTGCGTTGCATACCGCTTCGGCCACCTGCTCCGGCGTCTGGCCCAGGGGCAGGCCGATGACCTCGAGCAGGTCGAAGCTGCCGGAGGTGGAGGAGGCCTTGACGTTGCCGTGCTTGCAGACTGTGGCGCCCGCGCCGGCGGCCACGAAGCAGGCCATGGTAGAGACGTTGAGCGCGTGGGTCTTGCGGCCGGCGGTGCCGCCGGTGCCCACGATGTCGATGGCGTCGGCGGGGATGTCCAGGGGGGTGGCCGCGTCGCGCATGGCTCCCACCAGGCCCTGGAGTTCGCCGACGGCGGCGCCCTTTATCCGCAGGGCGACGATGAAGGCGGCTATCTGGGCGTCGGTCGCTTCGCCGGCGAGTATCGCCCCGAGCGCGGCGCGAGCCTCGCCGGTTCCGATGTCTCGGCCTGCGGCGAGAATGGCGAGTATCCCGGGCCAGCCGCCGTAGTCGTCGAGCGTGGTCAATGGTTCCCTCCGGGTCGCGCAGACACTTCGGATCCGGGCGCGTCCAGGCTTCAGACTAACTAGCCTTGCAGTGGTGGCGGGGAGCCGGCCGGATGGCCGCGGTCCGCTGAGGCGGATCGAGGAAGGTCGGGACTCCGCAGGGCAGGGTGCTGGCTAACGGCCAGTCGAGGCGACTCGCAGGAGAGTGCCACAGAGAACAGACCGCCGGCTCACGCCGGCAAGGGTGAAACGGTGCGGTAAGAGCGCACCAGCGCTCCGGGCGACCGGAGCGGCTAGGTAAACCCCACCCGGAGCAAGATCGAGCAGGGAGAGGGCGGCCCGTCCGCAGACACTCCCGGGTAGATCGCACAGATGGATGGTCATCCACGGAGACCCGGAAACGGACTCCCGGACAGAATCCCGCCTACAGGCTGACTCCCCGCCACCACCGGCTCAGCCTCAGATGCGTTCGGCTGGGCGGGTCAGGCGGCCGGTGGTGAGGAATGCTTGGCGGCGCTCGGGATCTGACAGGCCGAAGCGGCGGGCGGTCCAGGCCAGGGCGGCGATCCCGGCGAACTCGAACGCGACCAAGACGGCGAGAGGGCGGTCGAACTCGGGGGGAACTCCGTGTCCCACTCCCCCGCTCCCTCCGAGCGGCCACCAGAACAGGGCCGTGCGCGACCAGGCTCCACTGGCCACCAGGAACACCAGGGTGCCGATGGGCAGGCCGATCCAGCGCCGGCGCCGCAGCCGGCGGCCCCGGCCGGCGGTGAGGGCCATTACGGCCACGAGAAGCGCGACGCTGCCGGCCAGCGTGTGCAGCACCCAGGGCGACCCGCTGACGTTCTCAGTCAGAGGCAGCATCGAGCCCAGCGCCACCACCCGGTAGTCGACGCCGCTGCTGCCGAACACCAGCGCCACGGCCACCACCGCGCAGGCCGCGAACCAGAGAAACATGCCCGTCAGGACCGGTGCCGACCGTTCCGGCAGGACCAGCCGCTCACCTCAGCGCAGGACCAGCCGGCCGCACTCGGCGCAGTCCAGCACTTCCCCTTCGGTGCGGCGCTTGATGCGGGCCACCTCTACCGCGGGCATCTGCTGGGGACATCCGCAACCCGAGGACGGATCGAAGGACACGGCCGTGCTCGGCCCGAAGGTCTGGCGCAGCCGCTCGTAGGCGGCCACCGCCGATCCCTCGGCGCGAGCCGCAGCCTCGGTCCTGGTGCCCGAGAGCGCAGCGAGTTGCTCGTCTATCGACGCTTCCGTCGCGGCCAACTCGGCCTCCAGCACCGTCATCCGCTCGCCGCCGACGGCACGCTGCGCCTCCAGAGTCTCGGCCGCGCTACTCAACTCCTCGGCTTCCAGCAGGGCCTCGATGGCCCGTTCTTCCAGGACACCCTGGCGGGAACGCAGTCCGGCGATCTCGTCCTGCAGGGCCTGAAGGTCTCTGATGGCGGTGATCTCACCGGAGTAGAGACGATTGTCGTCCTTGTCGGCCTTGGCCTGGATGATCGCGGCCTCGTCTTCCAGACGCTTCTGGCGGGTCAGCACCTCGAGTCGTTGCAGGCCTACCGTTTCGATTTGGTCTTGAAGCTCTCGCTGCTCGGATTGGGCCGCGGCGAGATCCCGGCGCAGGGGGAGGGTCGCCCGCCTGTGCTGGAGTTGCTCCGTCTCGGTGTCGATCTCCTGGATCTCCAGCAGTGGATGAACGCTCTCGGTCGACTCTCCGTTGTTGTCGTCAGGAGTCCCGTCATCGAGCGGGGAGGCTTCGGGCACGGCGAGACACTAACGGCTCAGAGTTCGCGCTACTAGAGGCCGAGCGAATCGGCAGCCCAATCCGGCCCATACGGTATTCCGGTGTGACGTCGGTAGGAATCGTCGGCGCGGGCCGGGCCGCCACCCTGCACGCCGAGTCGGTCCGAGCCGCCAGAGGCGTGCGCCTGGCTGGGGTGACGGCCCGGTCGACCGCCTCACCTAAGGCGGCGGCTCTCGCCGATGCGCTGGACTGTCCGGTGCTGACGGCTCAGGAGCTGGCCGGGACCTGCGACGTGGCCGTGATCGCCACTCCCCCGGCTGCCCGGGCCGAAGCGCTCGCCGAGTTGGCCTCGTCCCGCCGGCTTCGCGCTGTGCTGGTCGAGTTGCCCGCCGCGACGTCCATCGACGGCATCGCCGAACTCGGCGCCGCGTTCGGGGGCCGGCCGGTCATGGCCGCGGTGAACCTGCTGCACGCGCCGGCCGTGCGCCAGATGCTGGACGCGGTGACGGCCATGGACCCCCACCATCTGGAGTTGAGGCTGGCC
>VYCM01000088.1 GCA_009843915.1 Acidimicrobiaceae bacterium
GCTGCGGCCCGAGACCCGGCAGGTGTGGGTCGAGACGCCGACCAACCCCATGCTGACCGTGGTCGACATCGCCGCGGTGGCTGACGCAGCCCATACGGTCGGGGCCCGCCTGGTGGTGGACAACACCTTCGCCACCCCGTACCTGCAGAACCCGTTGGGGTTGGGCGCCGACATCGTGGTCCACTCCTCCACCAAGTACCTGGGCGGGCACTCCGATGTGGTAGGCGGCTTCATCGCGGTCGACGACGACGGGCTGGCCGAGCAACTGGCCTTCGTCCAGAACGCCGCCGGAGCCGTTCCCAGCCCCTTCGACTGCTACCTGCTGCTGCGGGGCATCAAGACTCTCGGCGTGCGGATGGACCGGCACTGCCACAACGCGGTGGAGGTCGCCAGCTATCTGAACGACCACCCCGCGGTGGCCCTGGTGCTGTACCCGGGTCTCGTGGACCATCCGGGCCATCAGATCGCGACCCGCCAGATGCGGGGCTTCGGGGGGATGGTGTCGTGCATCCTGACCGGCGGCGAGACGGCCGCGGTGGCCGCGGTCAGCTCGACACGGGTGTTCCAGCTGGCCGAGTCGCTGGGCGCGGTGGAGTCGCTCATCGAGCAGCCGTCCACCATGACCCACCTGTCGGTGGCCGACTCCCCCCTGGCCGTCGATCCCGGCCTGATCCGCCTGTCCGTCGGCATCGAGACCATCGACGACCTTCTCGCCGACCTCGACCAGGCTCTCGCCTAGCGCAGAGTCGACGTCACTCCCATTCGATGGTGGCGGGGGGCTTGGAAGTGATGTCGTAGGCCACCCGGTTCACGCCGGGGACCTCGGCGATGACCCGGCTGCTCATAGCCTCGAGCACATCGTGCGGCAGGCGGGCCCAGTCGGCGGTCATGGCATCGGAACTGGTGACCGCCCGGATCACCACCGGCCGCCCGTAGGTGCGCTCGTCGCCCATGACGCCGACCGTGCGGATGTCGGGCAGCACCGCGAACGACTGCCATATCTCGCGCTCCAGACCGGCGGCCCGCAACTCCGAGCGCACGATGGCATCGGCGTGGCGGAGGGTGTCGGCCGCCTCGGGGGTCACCTCTCCGATGATGCGGACGGCCAGGCCCGGACCGGGGAAGGGCTGGCGGTGCACGATCTCGTCGGGCAGACCCAACTCGGCTCCCACGGCCCGCACTTCGTCCTTGAAGAGCGCCCGCAGCGGCTCCACCAACTCGAAGTCCAGGTCGTCGGGCAGGCCGCCCACGTTGTGATGGCTCTTGATGGTGGACGAGTGGGTGGTGGCCCCCGACTCGATCACGTCGGGATACAGCGTCCCCTGCACCAGGAACGCGGCGTCGGGAACCCGGTTGCGGGCCCGCTCGAAGGCCCGGATGAACTGCTCGCCGACCACCTTCCGCTTGGCCTCGGGCTCGGTGACGCCTTCCAGCGCGGAGAAGAACTCGGCGGCCGCGTCGAGGCGGACGAGATCCACCCCGAAGTGGCGGCCGAAGGTCTCCTCCACCTGGTCGGCCTCGCCCTCGCGCAGCAGACCGGTGTCGACCAGCACGCACGTCAGCCGGGCGCCGATGGCCTTGTGCGCCAGCGCGGCGGCCACCGCGGAGTCCACGCCCCCCGACAAGCCGCAGATGGCCCGACCGTCGCCGACCTGGTTCTGGACGGATGTCACTGCGGCGTCGATGATCGAGTGCATCGACCAGCTCGGACCGGCGCGGCACGCCCACCGCAGGAAGCGCTCCATGACATCGTGGCCATGGGCGGTGTGCTCGACCTCGGGATGGAACTGCACCCCGAACAGGCCCCGCTCGGGGTTCTCGAACGCGGCTACCGGCGAAGCCTCGGTGGCCGCGGTGACCGTTGCGCCCGGCGGCGGCTCGGCAATGGCGTCGAAGTGGCTCATCCACACCGGCTGGGGTGAAGGAAGCCCGGCCAGCAGAGTGCCGCCGTCGCCGGCCACCGTCATCTCGGCGCGGCCGTACTCGCCCCGCTCGTTGGGACCGACCGAACCGCCCAACTGCTCGGCTATCAGTTGGGCCCCGTAGCAGATGCCGAGGATCGGCACGCCGAGGTCGTAGATGGCGGGGTCGAGGGTCGGCGCGCCCTCGACGTGCACCGAGGCCGGTCCACCGCTGAGGATCACGCCGGCGGGCCGGCGGGCCGCGACCTCGGCCGCGGTGACCGCCGCTGGCACGATCTCGCTGTACACCTCGCACTCGCGCACCCGCCGGGCGATCAACTGCGCGTACTGGGCCCCGAAGTCCACTACCAGGACGGCGTCGAAGGCACCGCCCGGGCCCGGCGCGGCCTCGCTCACGGCGAAACTATGGCGACGGCGGCCCGCTGGAAGTCCTTCACGTCGGTGTAGCCGCATTTGGCCATGGAGGTGCGCAGCCCACCCATCAGGTTGGTGGTGCCGTCGGGCCCGAGAGCGGGGCCGTGGAGGACCTCGGCGAGCGTGCCCCGCGGCTCGACATCCATGATGCGTCCCCGGGGCAGCGTCGCATGGCCGGCCGACAGATCCCAGTGCCGGCCCGGGCACGGCGAGTCGGAGGCTGACGCCAGCGGGAGACCGACCATGGCCGCGTCGGCGCCGCACACGATCGCCTTGGCGATGTCGCCCGCGGTGCGCATCGT
>VYCM01000055.1 GCA_009843915.1 Acidimicrobiaceae bacterium
GGTGGCGGGCACCGGCGCGGTGTTCGACCCCGACGACGCCCGCATGAAGAGCTAGCGGGGACGCGGAAATGCGGATCCTGTGCTGCGTGAAGCGGGTGCCGGCTCCCGGCGCAAAGATAAACGTCACCGCGGACGGCCTGGCCGTGGACGCGGCCCACCTCGGCTTCACCACCAGCCCCCATGAGGAGTGCGGCGTCGAGGAGGCGGTGCAGATCGCAGAACGCGAGGGCGGCGAGGTGACCGTGCTCACCCTGGGTCCGACCGAGGCCGCCGAGCAACTGCGTTACGCGGCCTCGGTGGGTGCCCACCGCGGCGTGCTCATCCAGACCGACGGATCAGCCTGGGACCCCGAGCGCACGGCCCGGGCCCTCACCTCGGCCATCCAATCGTTGGAAGCGGACGGAGGCGTCTTCGACCTGATCCTGTTCGGCAACGAATCGGCCGACTCCGGTGGCTTCCAGGTGGGGGTGCGGGTCTGCCATGCGCTGGGCCGCCCCATCGTCAACGGCATCAAGGGAATCGAGATAGAGGGATCGGGCGTGCGGGCCCGCCGCGAGATCGACGGCGGCTTCGAGGTGTACGAGTTGGACCTGCCGGCGGCGCTCGGAGTCAAGGAGGGCATCAACCTGCCCCGCTACCCGACGATGAGGGGCCGGCTGGCGTCCAAGAAGCTGGAGATCACCACGCTCGAACTCGACGCCGGCGCCGGTGATCAGGCTCTGGTCCGCCTGCACCGGCCCACGGAGACCGTGTCGCAGACCGTGATCCTCGGCGACGGCCCCGATGCCGCCCCCGCCGCCGTCGATGTGCTCGAAGAACTAGGGGTCCTGTGATGCTGCTGGTGGTGCTCGAGCACGACCGGGGCACGCTCGGCGAGCCTGCCCGGGAGGCGCTCACCTTCGGCCGGACGCTGGCCGCGAAGATGGGTGTGGAGATGCACGGGGCCGTCATCGGCGCCTGCGCGGCCGGACCGGGCCCGGCCGCGGAAGAGGCGGGCGCCCACGGAGCCGCCCGGGTGTACACCGTGGAGCACGGAGTGCTGAGCGACTTCGGTCCAGAGGCGTGGGGAGAGTCAATCGCGCAGCTCGTGAGCGTTCTCGGCCCTCGGGCCGTTCTGGCCTGCGGCAGCGAGCGGGGCAACGAGGTGATGGCCCAGGCCGCGGCCCGCCTCGACTGGCCGTTCGTAGCCAACTGCACAGACATCGCCCCGCCCGCCGGCACCGGCGGGCAGTGGACCATGACCCGCATCCAGTGGGGAGGGTCACTGCTGGAGGACGCCACGCTCGCCGCGGCCGGCACTGCGCTGCTCACCTGCGGCCTGCACACGGTGGCCTCTGCACCGGTCGAGCCCGCGCCCGCCGCGCCCCCCGAGACTCAGGCCGTCCCGGTGGATCTCGACGCCGAACTGGCCCGCACAGTCGTGAAGGACCGGGTGGTGCTGGAGGCGGGGGTCACCCTGCCCACGGCACCCGTCGTGGTGGGGGGAGGCCGCGGCGTCGGCTCGGCCGAGGGGTTCGCCCCGCTGGAGGAGCTGGCCGGGCTGCTGGGCGGCCGGGTCGGCTGCAGCCGGGCCGTCACCAACAACGGCTGGCGTCCCCACTCCGACCAGGTCGGCCAGACCGGCACCCGGATCGCCCCCGAGATCTACATCGCCTCGGGCATCTCCGGTGCCATCCAGCACTGGGTGGGCGCCATGGGCTCGAAGCACATCCTGGCCATCAACATCGACCCCGAGGCCAACATGGTGGTCAAGGCCGACTGGGCGGTGATAGGCGACCTGCACCAGGTCATCCCGGCCATGAACGCCGAGATCCGCCGACGCCGGGACCGGCCGTGAGCGAACGCAGGGTATTGACGTGACTGTGCAGTCGATCCAGCGGTCGTTCGCTCTGTTGCGGGCGCTGGCGCTGGGTCCGGTGGGCGTCACCGAACTGGCCGAGCGGGTCGACCTGCCCAAGAGCACCGTGGCCCGCCTGCTGGCCTCCCTCGAGGAGGAGCAGGCCGTCGAACAGACCGAGGCCGGCGGCGAGTACCGGCTGGGCTCGGGTCTCATCGATCTGGCCGGATCGGCTCCCCGGGGTCGCAACCTGGTGGCCGCGGCCCGGCCCCACCTGCTGGAGCTTGCCGAGAGCCTGGACGAGGTCGCGGGGCTGTCGATCATCGACGGCGGGCAGGTCTACTACCTCGATCAGACCGAGTCCTCCTCCGACATCCAGGTGCGGGACTGGACCGGCGAGCACGCCCCGCTGCACGCCGTGCCCTCGGGCCTGGTGATCCTCGCCCATCAGCGACCCGACTTCATCGACAGGTACCTGGCCTCGCCGCTGGCTCAGTGCACGCCCTGGACCGTGACCGATCCCGGCGAGATCCGGGACCGCCTCGAGCAGATCCGCAGCATCGGTTACGCCTGGGTGTACGAGGAGTTCGCCGAGGAACTCAACTCCGTGGCCGCCCCCGTATTCGAGAGCGGGGGACACGTGGAGGCCGCCCTGCACGTCCATGGGCCGGCGTACCGGTTCCCGAACCCCGACGACACCCACGACCTCGGCATGGCGGTGATCGAGGCGGCCGGCCGCCTCTCGATGCAACTATCGGACTGAGATCCGGGCGCCCCAGGATCAGGTGCCGGCCAACCGCTCGGCCACCTGGGCCGCGGCGTCCTCGATCCCGAGCCGCTGGGTGTCGCCGGTGGCCCGCTCGGTGAGCTCGACCTCGCCGTCGGCCACCGCCCGGCCCGCTGTGATCCGCCAGGGGATGCCGACCAGCTCCGCGTCGGCGAACTTCACGCCGGCCCGGGCGTCGCGGTCGTCCAGGAGGACCTCCACACCCTGCCCTTGGAGGTCGCCGTACAGCCGCTCGGCCGCGGCCACCGCGGCGTCATCACGCATGCTGGCCACAGTGATCACCGTCTCGTAGGGCGCCACCGCCACCGGCCAGACGAGGCCCCGGTCGTCGTGGTGCACCTCGGCCACCGCGGCCATGGCCCGCCCGATGCCGATGCCGTAGGAGCCCATGGTGATGGGGCGCTCCACCCCGTCGGCGTCCAGCACGGTGGCGCCCATGGCCTCGGCGTAGCGCCGGCCCAACTTGAAGATGTGGCCGGCCTCGATGCAGCGGACCACCTCCAAGGGCTGGCCGCAGGTCACGCACGGCTCCCCGGCCGACACCTCTCGCAGGTCGAGCCATTCGTCCACTTCAATGTCCCGGTCGATGTCCACCCCCGAGTAGTGCCAGTCGTCGGTGTTGGCGCCGGTGGCCAGGTTTCGCCGCCCCCGCAGGGCGTGGTCGGCCACGATCCGCAGGTCCTTCACGCCCACCGCACCGAGTGAGCCGGGATGGGCGCCCAGCCGTTCCAGCGTCTCGTCCGGCTCGGCCGGGCGGATGTCGACGGCTCCCGTCCCGTCGGCGAGTTTCTGGAGGTTGAGCTGGTGGTCGCCCCGTAGCAGAGCCAGCGTCATGGAGCCGTCCAGCACCATCACCATGGTCTTGATCTGGCGGTGGGCCGGCGCACCGCCCTCCACCGCCTCCAGCGCGGCGATGGTGCGCACTCCCGGGGTCGGGAACCGAGTGAGCTCGTCGCTGTGATCGCCGTCGTCGACGGGCGCCAGCTTGGACGTGGCCCGCTCCACGTTGGCCGCGTAGCCGCAGCCCGAGCAGCGGGCGATGTCGTCCTCGCCGGCGGGGGAGGCCACCATGAACTCGACCGACCCGGTGCCGCCCATCATCCCCGACGACGCCTGCACCGCGATGGCGTCGAGCGACAGCCGCTCGAAGATGCGGGCGTAGGCCTCGCGGTGGATCCCGAAGCTGTGGTCCAGCCCGGCGTCGTCGAGGTCGAACGAGTAGCTGTCCTTCATGGCGAACTCGCGCACCCGCAGCAGGCCCGACTTGGGCCGGGGCTCGTCGCGGAACTTCCACTGGATCTGGTACCAGATCTGGGGCAGCGACCGGTACGAGGTGATCTCCCTGGCGATCTCGCTGAACACCTCCTCGTGGGTCATGCCGAGGGCGAGGTCGGCCTCCTTGCGGTCCTGGAGCCGGAACATCTCGGGGCCGACCGAGTCCCAGCGCCCCGAGCGCTGCCAGATCGACGCCGGGTGCATGGCCGGCAGCAGGAACTCCTGGGCGCCGATCTCCTCCATGCCCTGGCGCACGATGCTCTCGACCTTGTCGTGCACCCGCAGCCCCAGAGGCAGCAGCGAGTAGTGGCCGGCGTGGAGTTGTCGTATGAAGCCGCCGCGCACCAGCAGCTTGTGGCTGGCCGCCTCGGCGTCGGCGGGCGCGTCGCGCAGTGTCGGGATGAACAGTCTCGACCATCTCATGGCTCCGTCACCGTATCTACTGTCGGGCGCGCGGACGCGCTTGATTCGCGCCGTCCACGGGCTGCCCTAACGCGTCGAGAGCGGTAGGGTTCCGGCAGTGAATCGCAACCCGATCATCACCTGCGCGGTGACCGGTGCGGGCGACACCGCCGGCAAGCATCCCGACCTGCCGATAACGCCCTCTCAGATCGCGACGGCCGCGCTGGAGGCAGCCGATGCGGGCGCGGCCATCGTGCACATCCACGTGCGCGATCCCTCCACCGGCAAGGGCACCCGCGACGTGGACCTGTACCGCCAGGTGCTCGAGCAGGTGAGGGCGGCCAACGGTGACGTGATCATCAACACCACCGCCGGCATGGGCGGTGACCTGCTGATCGGCGATCCCGACCCCTTCGACTTCGGGTCCGACGGCACCGACCTGGTGAGCGGCCTGGAGCGCCTCGCCCACGTGGAGGCCCTCAAGCCCGACATGTGCAGCATCGACTGCGGCACGCTCAACTTCGGCGAGGGCCACCAGGTGTACGTGAGTACCCCGAACATGATCCGCGACATGGCCAAGAGAGTGCGGGAGATCGGGGTCAAGCCCGAGCTGGAGATCTTCGACACCGGCCACCTGTGGCTGGCCAACACGCTGGTGGACGAGGGCCTGATCGCCGATCCGCCGTGGGTCCAGCTGTGCACCGGCATCCCCTACGGCACGCCCACCGATGTGGGCCTGCTGGCCGCGCTGGTCCGCCTGCTGCCGGCCGGCGCCGAGTTCACCAGTTTCGCGCTGTCGGCCAACCAGATCCCCTGGGTGGCCCAGTCCATGCTGCTCGGCGGGCACATCAGGGTGGGCTTGGAGGACAACCTGTACCTCGCTCGGGGCGTGTTCGCGTCGAACGCGGATCTGGTGCACCGGGCCCGTGAGGTAGTGGAGTCAATGGGGGGCAGAATCCAGTCTCCGGATCAGGCCCGCGAGACTCTGTCACTGGGCTGACGCGTGAGGCTGTGCTGAGGGAACAGCAAGGAGGAAAGGGGCAAATGGGCGGACGATCACGCGACAAGCGGCTGCCGCGGCTGACCACTCCGATGGTGCGCGACAACGGGAGGCTGCGTCCAGCCACCTGGGACGAGGCCCTCGACCGGGCCACCGACGGCTTCCGAGCCGTCCTCGACCGCCACGGACCGGACGGCTTCGGCATGTTCAGCTGCTCGAAGGCAACCAACGAGATGAACTACGCCGCCCAGAAGTTCATCCGCACGGCAATCGGGTCGAACAACATCGACTCCTGCAACCGAACTTGACACGCTCCCTCCGTCGTCGGTCTGGCGACAGTGTTCGGAGCGGGAGGCGGGACCTCGTCGTATGAGGAGGTCGAGCAAGCCGACGTCATTCTGCTGTGGGGTTCCAATGCCCGTGAAGCCCACCCGATCTTCTTCCACCACGTCCTCAAGGGCCTCCGAAACGGCACCCGGATGTACGCCATCGACCCCCGGCGCACCTCCTCCGCCAAGTTCGCCGACCGCTGGCTGGGACTGTCGGTCGGTACCGACATCGCGCTGGCCAACGCCATGGGGCGCGAGATCATCCACGCCGGGTTGCACGATCCCGACTTCATCGCCCACTCCACCCGGGGCTTCGAGGCCTACGCGGCCCACGTCGAGTCGTGCACCCTCGACTGGGCGGCCGCCGAGACGGGCGTTCCCGCGGAGGCCATCCGGGAGATGGCCCACGCCTACGCCACCGCACCCAAGGCCCAGATCCTGTGGACCCTCGGCATCACGGAGCACCACAACGCGGTCGACAACGTGGTATCGCTCTGCAACCTGGCCCTGCTCACCGGCCATGTGGGCCGCTGGGGCTCGGGTCTGTGCCCCCTTAGAGGCCAGAACAACGTGCAGGGCGGCGGCGACATGGGCGCCATACCCAACAAGTTCCCCGGCTTCCAGGACGTGGCCGACGACGAGGTGCGAGCCAAGTTCGAGACCGCCTACGGAACCGAGCTCAACGGCGTGCCCGGCAAGCACCTGACGCTGATGTTCGAGGCGATGGAGGCCGGCGAGCTGCGGGCCTGCTACGTGATCGGCGAGAACCCGGCCGACTCCGAGGCCGACGTGGAGCACGCCCGCAAACTGCTGGCCGGGCTCGACATCCTGGTCGTCCAGGACATCTTCATGACCCGCACCGCGGAGATGGCCGACGTGGTCCTGCCCGCCTCGGTGGCGTGGGCCGAGTCCGAGGGCACGGTCACCTCCAGCGAGCGGCGGGTGCAGCGGGTCCGTCCCGCGGTGCCGCCCCCCGGCCAGGCCCGCCACGACATCGACATCATCGGCGATCTGGCCCGCCGCCTCGGCGTCTCCTGGGGCCATCCCAGCCCCGAGGAGCTGTGGGACGAGATGAGGTCGCTGTCGCCCATGCACACCGGCATGTCCTGGGAGCGGCTGGAGGAGTCCGGCGGCATCCAGTGGCCCTGCGTCAGCGAGGACGACCCCGGCTCGGAGTTCCTCCACGGATGGCTGTGGGCCGACGATCTGGAGGGCCGGGATCCGGCGCCGTTCAGTGTCACCCATCACGCTCCGCCCAAGGAGCGGCTCTCCGACGAGTTCCCGCTGCGGCTCACCACCGGCCGGGCGCTCGACTCCTACAACACCGGCGTCCAGTCGGGCGGCTATGCCTCGCCCATCCGCTACGGCGACGCCCTCGACGTCAACCCGGCCGACGCGGCCGAACTCGGCATCGCCGACGGCGAGCGGGTGCTGGTGAGCTCACCCCGCGGCTCGGTGGAGATGGACGTGCGCCTCCAGCCCGACATCCCCGCGGGCTTGACGTTCACGACCTTCCATTTCCCGGAGCTGGTGGACGCCAACGTGCTGACCAACGACGAGTGGGATCCGCGCTCGGGTACAGCAGAATTCAAGGCGGCCGCCATCCGCATCTCCAAGCTCGAACCGGAGCCTGCCGGCGCCTAACGCATGACCGACATCTACCTGGGCGCGGACCGCGCCACTGACGCTGAGGCTGCCGCGGTCGATGCCGCGCTGCGCTCCCGGGGGGTGGACCCGGTGGTGCGCCCCGAGACCGAGAGGTTGTACACATCCGGCACGGCCCGGCGCCGCGAGCGCCGCCACTTCCTGCTGCCGGCGCTGCATGCCCTCCAGAACGAGGCCGGCTGGATCAGCCCAGGCGGGATCAACTATGTGGCCGCGGTGCTGGACGTGCCCCCGGCCGAGGCGTTCGGGGTGGCCACCTTCTACGACCTGTTCCGCACCGAGCCGCCCGCCCACGACGGCGACACATTCCACGTGTGCGTCGACGCGGCCTGCCAGATCGCGGGATACGACGACCTGGCCGCCTCGGTGCGGGCGGCGGGCGGCCAGGTGCACCTGGGGCCCTGCTTGGGTCAGTGCGAGCGCGCTCCCGCGCTGTTCGTGCAGGGCGCCGGGGGACGGCCCGATCATGTGCCCGCCGACGACGAGCCCTTCGAACTGCCCCAGGCCGGCGACGAGTCGCTGCGCCTGCTGCGCCGCATCGGCGTGGCCGACCCCGAGTCGCTGGAGTCCTACCTCGCCCACGGCGGTTACCGGGCGCTGCGACGGGCCGGCGAGATGGGTGCGGAGGCGGTGCTGGAGGCGGTGGCCGCCTCGGGGCTGTCGGGACGGGGCGGAGCTGCCTTCCCCACCGGGGTGAAGTGGCGGGCCGTGGCCGCCGAGACCGGGCGGCCCAAGCACGTGGTGGCCAACTGCGACGAGTCCGAGCCGGGCACGTTCAAGGATCGCATCGTCATGGAGCAAGACCCGTTCGCGGTGATCGAGACCATGACCATCGCCGGTCTGGCCACCGGCGCGCAGAACGGCTGGATCTACATCCGCGGCGAGTACCCGTTGGCCACCGCCCGACTTCGGGGGGCGATCGACGCGGCGCGGGCCGCCGGGCTTCTCGGCGAGGACGCGGCGGGCACCGGCCACGACTTCGACATAGCCATCTGGCGGGGGGCGGGTGCCTACATCTGCGGCGAGGAGACGGCTCTGTTCAACTCGCTGGAGGGGTTCCGGGGGGAGCCCCGTAACAAGCCGCCGTTCCCCACCACGCACGGCCTGTTCGGCGAGCCCACCGCCATCAACAATCCCGAGACCCTGCTGAACGTTCTCGACATCATCCTCGAGGGTGCCGACGACTACCGGACCCGGGGGACGGAGCGCTCGCCGGGCACCAAGCTGTTGTGCCTGTCGGGCAAGGTCGGGCGGCCCGGCCTCTACGAGGTGCCGTTCGGCACGACGCTGGGCGACCTGCTGGAGCTGGCGGGCGGCGTCGCCGGCAACGGCGAGCTGCAGGCGGTGCTGATGGGCGGCGCGGCCGGATCGTTCGTCGGCCCCGACTCGCTCGGGTTGACGCTGACGCTGGAGGACACCCGGGAGGCGGGCACCACCCTCGGCTCGGGGGTGGTGATGGCCTTCGATACGTCGGACGACATGACCGACGTCGTGGTGCGCATCGCCGAGTTCTTCCGCAACGAGTCGTGCGGGCAGTGCGTGCCGTGCCGGGTCGGCGCGGTGCGCCAGCATGAGACGCTGGTTCAGATGCAGAGGAGAGGGTCGCTGTCGCCGGCCCGCCGGACCTTGATCGACGAGATGGCCGAGGTCATGGTGGACGCCTCCATCTGCGGCCTGGGCCACACCGCGGCGTCGGCGGTCCGCTCCGCCCTCGACCTGGGCCTGATAGCGTCGGCGCCCTCCCGATGACCGACACGACCATCACAGAGACCGCGGTCACGCTCACCATCGACGGGCAGCCGGTCGAGGTAGCCGAGGGCTCGACCATCCACGCCGCCTGTGTCGAGGCTGGCATCGAGACACCCACGCTGTGCTGGGCCGAGAACTTGACCCCGGTCAACGTGTGCCGGGTGTGCGTGGTGGAGCTGGAGGGGTCCAGGGCGCTGGTGCCGTCGTGCTCCCGGCGGGCCGAGGAGGGGATGGTCGTGCAGACCGACACCCCCCGGGTGCGCCACAGCCGCCGCATGGTGCTCGAGTTTCTCGGCTCCGGTGTGGATCTGAGCCAGGCCGACGACCTGCACCACTGGATGAAGGCCTACGGAGCCGACCCCGACCGCTACGGCGACGAGGACCATCCGGTCGAGCGGGTCGAGGAGCCGGTCAAGGTCCAGGACGAGCTCTACATCCGGGACTACTCCAAGTGCGTGCTGTGCTACAAGTGCGTGGAGGCCTGCGGCGACGACGCCCAGCACACCTTCGCCATCGCGGTGGCCGGCCGGGGCTTCGACGCCCGCATCTCCACCGAGTTCGACGTGACCCTGCCCGACTCGGCCTGCGTGTACTGCGGCAACTGCGTGGGGGTGTGCCCCACTGGCGCTCTCCAGTTCAAGACGGAGTACGACCTGCGCGAGGTGGGGGAGTGGCGGCCCGAGGACCAGACTGTCACCCGCACCGTGTGCTCCTACTGCGGGGTGGGCTGCAACCTCGACCTGCACGTGCAGGATGAGCGGATCGTGAAGGTCACCTCCCCCTCCGATCATTCGGTCACCAGCGGCCACCTCTGCATCAAGGGCCGCTTCGGCTGGCAGTACGTCCACGGCGAGTGACCCGGATTCTGGCGAGAGCAGGATACGGAGAGTGACCGCATTGCCTCAGCCCGACGCGCTCGGGGCGGCGGCCGAGCAGTTGCGGGGCGCGATGGCTGCGGGGGTGCCCTGCGATCCCGTGCGGGACATGCCCGGCCTGGCAGCCGCTGGTCCCGAGGCCGGATACGCCGTGCAGCAGCTCAACACCGAGCACTGGCTCCGGGCCGGACTTCGCGTGAGCGGGCACAAGGTGGGCTTGACGAACCCGGCCGTCCAGGAGCAGCTCGGCATGGACGAGCCCATATGGGGAGTGCTGTTCGCGGACAGGTGCCGCACCGACGGCGATGACCTCGGCGGGGCCGGGCTGATCGAGCCCCGGGTCGAGGTCGAGGTGGCGGTGGTGCTCGGCGCGGATCTGGACAAGGGACAACACACCGTGGCCGACGTGATCAGCGCCACCGCCTACGTGCTGCCCGCGTTCGAGATCGTCGACAGCCGTATCTCCGGCTGGGACATCACCAACTTCGACATGATCGCCGACAACGCCGGCGCCGGCCTCTACGTGCTCGGCACCCGCCCGGTGCCCTTGGCCGCGGTCGATCTGCGCCGGGTTGAGATGCGGCTCACTGTCAACGGCGAGGAGGCCGCGACCGGCTCTGGCGCAGCCTGCCTCGGCAACCCGTTGAACTCAGTGCTGTGGCTGGCCGACACCATGAGCCAGCGGGGCACCCCGCTGCAGGCAGGCGAGACCATCATGACCGGCTCGCTCTGCCCCATGCGCCCCATCGCCCCCGGCGACGAGCTAGCAGCCGAGATCGAAGGCCTGGGCAGGATAGAGACTCGGCTGCCCAAGACCTGAGATCATTTTTGATCTATGTAAGCACTTTTCATGTGTAGTCGGAGTCATGGCGAGCCGGTCTAGGATGCAAGAGCCGGAGCGTCTCCCCTTCCACGTCAAGTGGAAGCCTTCAACCGGACGAGGGGAGGCGCTCCGGCACCTACGATCCCATTATAGCACGTGTAATGCCACCCTCAAGTCGGCGCCATGCGAGGGTCGCGGTCTCGCAGCTCGCTCAGGTGCTCGCAGCCGAGCTGGTGCATCACGGAGGTCAGTTGCTGCTCGAACATCGAGGCTACGAACCCGGCGCCCCGGGCTCCCAGGGCGCACAGGCCGTACATGAACGCCCTGGCCGAGAGCGTGAAATCGGCTCCGAGGGCCAGCGCCCGGGCGATGTCGAGGCCGCTGCGAATGCCGCCGTCGAAGAGCACCGGCACCCGACCGCCGATGCGGTCCACGATCGGGCCGAGGGCTTCGATGGCGGCCGGCGCGGCGTCGAGCTGGCGCCCTCCGTGGTTCGACACCACCACCGCGTTGGCGCCGGTATCGACGCAGCGCTCGGCGTCGTCGGGGTGCAGGATCCCCTTGACCACCACCGGTCCCGGCCAGAGTTCACACGTCTCGGCCAGGTAGTCCCACGACAGGGTGCCGCCCAGGCTGGCGCCCACGAAGCCGGCCAGCTCCCGGAGCGTCGCCCGGTCCACGTAGTGCTCCAGGGTGTGGAACCGGGGAATGCCGTTGCGCAGCAGCCCGAAGGTCCAGGCCGGCCTCAGCGTGGCCTGGGCCACATGGCGGGGCGTGATCCGGGGCGGCATCGAGACCCGCTCCCGGGTCTGGCGCTCCCGCCGGGCGCGCGCCGGCACGTCGGCCGTCACAACCAGGACGTGGAAGCCGGCCTGCTGTGCCCGGTCGAGCAAGTCCTCACGAACGGCGACGTCACGCGGCGGGTAGAGCTGGAACCAGCCCATGCCCCCGGCGCGCGGCCCCACATCCGAGACATCGGCGGTGTTCACCGTGCTGGCCACGTACGGAATCCTGCACCGGGCCGCGGCCTCGGCCAGAGCGATGTCGGCTCCGGGCCAGATCAGCCCGGTCAGGCCCACCGGGGCGATCCCCACCGGCAGCGAGTAGCGGACCCCGAACAGCTCGGTGCCCACGTCGGGCTCCATCTCGCCCTTGAGGAACCGCGGCGTCAGCAGCACTCGCCGGAGGGACTCGACATTGCGGGTGCTGGACCGCTCGTCGCCCTCGCCGCTGTCGAGGTACTCCCAGGCAAACCGGGGTGTCCGGCGCCGGGCCCGCCGGCGCAGGTCGTCGACGGTCTGGTACTTGACCGAAGGGTCAGCCACGCGCCGGGCCGAGCACGCCTCCGAACAGGGCCAGCGTCTGGGACCAGGCCCGCTCCGCGGCGGCTTCGTTGTAGGTCGGTGCATTGGGCCAGGTGTAGGCGTGGTCCGCCCCGGGCAGTATGTCGATGGTGACCCGGTCGCCCAGGGCAGAGACCGCCTGGATGAAGGGCTGCATGCTGGCCACGCTCATCATCCGGTCGGCCTCGCCGAAGCCCGCATACAGCGAGCCGGCCAGGCCTCCGGCGGTCAGATGGGGCGAGTCGGGCTCGCCGTCCACCAGGAACGACGGATGCCACATGGCGCCCGCCTTGAACTGATCGGGCAGGCGCATCATCGTGCGGAACACGGCCCGGGCCCCCAGGCAGAAGCCGATGCAGCCGGCGGAGGCCACCGAGCCCGCCGGCCGGTCGGCGCTGACCGCGGCCAGGGCCGCGTCTAGGTCGTTCTGGATGCCGTCGTCGGTCAACGACATCATCAGCGTCATCAACTGGTCCTGCGCGCCGGGGTCGGCGGCCAACTCCGCCGGGCTGTAGCCGATCATCCGTCCGTGGCGGTGGTACAGGTCCGGCAGGACGACGTCGTATCCGTTGGCGGCCAGGCGGCACCCGAAGGCTCGCAGGGCCTCCCGGATGCCGGGCTTGTCCATGAACATCACGATCAGCGGGTGCGGCCCGCCCGATGCCGGCCGCATGCGGGGCACAGCCAGCGGCTCACCATCGCTGACGGTCTCGAGGATCGACTCCTGGACTTCAAGCAGGCTCATGCTCGGTCAAGCTACCGCCGGCAGAAGAAGCGAGGCGCCGGCGCCCCGCTCCTGACCGGCAGGGTCGGTGATCTACGATGAGGGGTCGTGGTCGATCTGTTGCCTGAGCAGGGGAGCGGGCTGCTCGACCGGTACCAGCCGGGCGGCGCGTTCGACGAGGCGTTCGACGCCGACGGAGCGGTGAGGGGCCCCTACCGCCGGATAGTCGAGCGGTTCCGCGAGCTCGACATCGACGAGGTGAAGCGACTCGAGAACCTCGTCGCCGACGAGTTCCGCCGCCAGGGGATCACCTTCACCGTCTACAGCGAGGAGGAGGGAACCGAGCGCATCTGGCCCATGGACCTGTTCCCCCGGATCATCGCCGCAGCCGAATGGGACGAGCTGTCCCGGGGCCTGAGCCAGCGGGTGGCCGCCATGAACTGCTTCCTGGCCGACCTGTACAACGGTGGCGGCCAGGCCATCGCCGACGGCGTGGTGCCCCGGTGGCTGGTCGTGTCGTCGCAGGGCTTCGAGCGCAACGCCGTGGGCATCCGGGTCCCCCATTCCGCGCACTGCAACATCGCCGGCATCGACGTGGTCCGGGCCGCCGACGGCCGCTACCGCGTCCTGGAGGACAACCTGCGCAGCCCCAGCGGCATCTCCTATGTGATCGAGAACCGGGCGGCCATGGCCAAGGCCTGCAGCTGGCTGTTCTACGACCATCCGGTGGAGCCCACCGAGCAGTACGGCAGGATGCTGCGCTCGACGCTGGAATCGATGGCGCCCGACGGGCGGGACTCCCCGCACATCGTGGTGCTGACCCCGGGCATCTTCAACTCGGCCTACTTCGAGCACGCCTTCCTGGCGCGCTCCATGGGCGTCGAGCTGGTGGAGGGCCGGGACCTGGTGGTCGACGACCACACGGTCTACTCCCGCACCATCGAAGGCCTGGTCAAGGTGGACGTCATCTACCGGCGCATAGACGACGATTTCCTGGATCCGGTGGCCTTCCGGCCCGACTCGACGCTGGGCGTGCCGGGGTTGCTCGGCGCGCTGCGAGCCGGCACCGTGACCGTGTGCAACGCCATGGGCAACGGCGTGGTCGACGACAAGGCCGTGTACCCCTACGTCCCTGAGTTGATCCGCTATTACCTGGGCGCCGAGCCCATCATCGACAACGTCACGACCTACACGATGTGGGACCCCGACCAACGCGCCGAGGCACTCGCCAGGCTGGACCAGCTGGTGGCCAAGCCGGTCGGGGAGTCCGGCGGCTACGGCGTGCTGATCGGTCCCCACGCCACCGAGCAGGAACTGGACCAGGCCCGGGCCACGATCGAGGCCGAGCCCCGCGACTGGATCGTCCAGGAGCTGGTGCATCTGTCCACGCTGCCCTCCTTCGCCGAGGATCGCCTCGAGCCCCGCCATCTGGACCTGCGTCCCTTCGTGCTGACCGGCGAGCGGACCCAGGTGTTCCCCGGCGGGCTGACGAGGGTGGCCATGCGGCGGGGGTCGCTCATCGTGAACTCCTCCCAGGGCGGCGGCTCCAAGGACACCTGGGTGCTGGCCCCGGAGACGCCGTGATGCACTTGCTCCGGTCCGCGTCCGGGGAGGCGCCATGATCCTGGCCCGCCACGCTGAGGCGCTGCTGTGGACGGGCCGCTACCTGGAGCGGGCCGAGAGCACCTCGCGCTGCCTCAACTACGCGGCCGACTCGATTACCCACCTGCGCTCCGACGAAGCCCGTGCAGAGGGCGAACTGCTCGTGCGGACCCTGGGCCTCCAGGAGGAGTTGGAAGCGGTCGGTCCGCTGGAGAGCCGCCCCCAGTTGGTGGCTTTCCTGCTCTCTGACACCGACAACCCGGGGTCGGTGGTCTCGGCCGTCACCGCGGTCCGGGAGAACCTGCGGCGGGTCCGGGACCGGATCCCGATCGAGATGTGGGAGGAGGCCAACGGCCTGTACCTCAGGTTCCCTTTCCTGGGTCACGCCAACGCCGCTCCGAGCAACCTTCATGAGGTGCTGCTGATGGTCCGGCGGGCCTGCCAAGCCATCTCGGGGATCCTGAACGAAGGCATGAGAAGAGACGAGGGCCATGCGTTCGTGGTCATCGGTCGGATGTTGGAGCGGTCGATCTTCACGGTGGGCCTGCTGGAGGCCAGCCACGCCGACTCGCGCGGTGTGATGGACGCCACCAGGATGCTGCGCCTCACCAGCTCGCTGCAGGCCTATCACCGCCAGCACGGCAACGCTCCCGACTTCGACGGCGTCGTGCGCTACCTGCTGCGCGCTCCCGACCTGCCCCGCTCGGTGCTCGCGTGCCTGGGCCGGGCAGAGGAGAGCCTCACCGGTCTTGGATCGACGGCCAGCGCCCTGGATCGACCGCGTCGCAAGGCCGGTCTGCTGCGGGCCCGCCTGGAACTGGGCGAGGTCACCGACGCGATGGACTCAGCGCCGGTGCCGACTCTGGCGGGCTTCATGAACGAGCTGGCGGGTCTGGCCGCCGACGTGCAGGCGGGCATAGTTCCGCCGCTGGCCATGGCGTCCGTCCGCTCGCAGTACGTGCGCCCCGGCCGTGCGGGCGAAGGGGCACGATGAGGCTCGGGATCGCCTACCGGATGCACTTCCGCTACTCGGAGACCGTGACCGAGTCGCAGAACGAGGTGCGGGTGCGCCCCCTCCACGACGACCACCAGCGGGTGCTGGCTTACCGGCTGATCTCGCGGCCTCGACTGGAGGTCCTGTCGGTGTCCGACTACTGGGGCACGACCGTCGAGCATCTCGGCATCCGTATTCCCCACAACGAGCTGGAGCTCGTGGCCGAGTCCACAGTGGAGACCAGTTCTCGTGCGGAGCCCGCCGAGCCGGTGGAGGTTGCGGCCCTGACCGACTCCGACTTCAAGACGAGTCATCTCGAGTTCCTGTCCGCTTCCCAGCACGTGCACTGGGAGGGTGGCAACGCTCTCTCGCAGCGGGCTGGTTCCGCGGTCGCCGGCGCCTCGTCGGTGCAGGACATGGTCCGGGCGGTGATGGCCGACGTGCGGGGGGTCCTGACCTACCGGCAGGGAGCCACCGACATCGGCACAACGTTGACGGAACTGCTGGACGGAGGGGCGGGCGTCTGCCAGGACTTCGCCCATCTCGCGGCCGGGATGCTGCGCAGCGTGGGCGTCCCGGTCCGCTACGTGTCGGGCTACCTGTTCGCGGCCGACGAGACCGCGCCCGACACCGAGACCGCCGATGTGGTGAGCGTGCAGACCCATGCCTGGATAGAGGCAGCCCTGCCCGGCTGGGGCTGGTGGGCCCTGGACCCGACCAACGGCGGTGCGGTCGGGGAGCGCCATGTGGTGATCGGCCGCGGCCGAGACTACGGCGACGTGCCACCGGTGCGGGGTGCCTTCACCGGCTCGGGCACCGCGGAGGTGGACGCCGAGGTTGTCATCGGCCGGCAGTTCGACGGGCAGGCATCCACGCCCGCCGGCGAGCCGGAACCGCCCAGGGCCGTGGTCACAACGCCGGCCGCTCCGAACTGGCGGCACCAGCAGAGCCAGCAGCAGCAGTGAGCCGCTTCGCTGGTGCTGGAAGGCAGGCTCGTCAGCGCCGGGCCAGATGCGCCATCTCGCGCACCAGCTGCATCAAGTCCGGTGGGACGTACGCCGGGTCGAGATCGGCGTAGACGGCGTGCACGTTCACCGCTAGTCGCTCGCTGTCGGTCCATTCGCCGAACTCGCCGAGGTCGATGTCGCGGGCGGCCTCGGCGGCTGTCATTCCAGCGTTGCGCCGCTCGGTCGCCTCCCGCTGCACGAAGGTCAGGTAGTCCCGGACCATCGTCGGGCCGCGCTCGTCGGTCACGGGCCCGTGCCCGGGCACGATGACCTCAGCGCCGAGTTCGAGGATCAAGTCGCAGGCACGGACCCAGTTGTCGACCGGGCCCGCCCACACGATGGGCGTGCCGTAGACGAACAGGATGTCCCCGGTGAAGACCGTCCGGGCGTCGGGCACATGGACCACCAGGTCGCCCCTCGTGTGGGCCGGGCCGACGTCGATCAACTCGATGGCGCGCCCGCCGACGGTCAGGTCCAAGCGATCCGCGAAGACCCTGGTGGGCGGGGTCGCCACGATGCCGCCGAAGTCGAACGATCCGAAGGCGGTCCGGATGTAGTCGTTCACCACCGGGTCGCCGAAGTCCGCCGCCACCATCGCTGTCAGGGCTCCGGCCGGCACCTCCGAGAACTCTTCGAGGCACCCCTCGGTAGCCACGATCTCGGCATCCGTAACCAGCTGATTGCCGTAGCAGTGGTCGCCGTTGGCGTGGGTGTTCACCAGCGTCTGGATCGGCCTCGTGACGGTGATGGAGTCCATGCTGTCGAGCATCGCCCGTGTCAGCGGCAGGTCGAACAGCGTGTCGACCAGCAGGGACCGGCCTTCCCCGGCCACGAGGCCGGCGTTGCTCCATCCCCAGCTGCCGTCGGGCTGAAGGTACGCCCAGAGCCCGTCTCCTATCTCGGCCAGCCCGTGCTCGAACTCGATCCCGGCCACAGCGGCGCCTCCTCTGCCGGTCAGGTTAAACGCCGCATCGGCGGGGGCGTGACGTTCCACCGCGGGCCCAGAGCTGGCAGGCCAGCGCGATCAGGCTGTACGCGAGGTAGGCGATGCCGATCGGCATGACCGAGCCGTCGATGGCCCGGTCGGTGAACGAGGCCAGCAACGCGCCCAGCATCCAGGTGCCGAACCCCAGCACCGACGCGGCCGTGCCGGCCATCTCTCCCATCGGTTCCAGAGCCAGGCTTATGCCGGACGGGAACACCGCGACATGGATGGCGTTGCACAGGCTGAACAGCACCAGCCACACCCCGAACGGCGGCAGGCCGTCGGTCGCGATCGTCACCGCGAACAGCGCGGCCGAGGCGGCGGCGAATGCGCTGCCGGACCCCAGCGCCAGCTGGCGGGCATGCAGCCGGTGGAGCAGGCGGTTGCTGCTCAAGGCCACGGCGGCGGCCAGCACGCCGGAGACGGTGAAGTACGGAACGAACCAGCTCGAACGGTCGTACACGTCGCCGAAGATCAACTCGGTGCTGCCCAGGTAGGCCAGGAAGGCCCCGAAGCCGAAGGTGACCATGAGCGTGTAGCCCAGCGCGGTGCGGTTCGAGACCACGGCCCGGAAGCCCGCCAGCACCGGCCCCAGCCGCAACGGCCGGCGGTGGGCGGGGTCGAGGGTCTCTTCGAGGCGCAGCGACCATAACACCGCGGTCAGCGCGGTCATCACGCCGAAGGCCATCACCCAGCGCCAGGATCCGACTTCCACCAGGAGCTTGCCGACGCCGGGAGCGAGGATCGGGGCGATGAAGAAGACCGCCTGGATGAGTGTCAGCACCCGAGCCATGGCTGTGCCCGCGAACCGGTCGCGCACAATGGCCTGCGTCAGAACCCGAGGTCCGGCGGCTGCGAAGCCCCACACGAACCGGCTGGCGTAGAGCACTCCCAGCGACGGGGCCAGCGCGGCCACCAAGGCGGCTGCGGCGTACAGCACCAGGCTTCCCGCCAGCGTCGGCTTGCGGCCCAGGGCGTCGGCGATGGGGCCGTAGAACAGGTGCCCGACCCCGGCACCCATCAGGAACAGGGTCACCGTGAGCGACAGCCGGGTGGAGTCGTCTGCAAGTCCGAAGGCGGGACGCATCTGCGCGAAGGCGGGCAGCAGGATGTCGATGGCCAAAGCCGACATGGCGGTCATCAGCCCCATGAGCAGGACGAACTCTCTCTCGCCCATGCGGCCCAGGGGTCCACTCACGGCGGCGAGTCTGCCCCAGCCGATGGTCCTCCCGGCCAGCGGGTGTTGCTACGGGCTCGAAGCCCCGCCGCGGGCCCACAGCTGGAAGCTGAGGGAGATGAGGCTGTAGCCGAGGTAGGCGATGCTGATCGGCATCACGGTGTCGTCGATGGCGCGGTCGGTGAAGGAGGCCAGCAGCGAGCCCAGCATCGAGGTGCTGAACACCATCACCGACGCAGCCGTGCCGGCCAGCTTGCCCATCGGCTCCAGGGCCAGGCTGATGCTCGTCGGGAAGAACGCAGTGTGGCAGCAGTTGGCCAGGCTGAACAGAACCAGCCACAACAGGAGCGGAGGGACGCCGCTGCCCGCGATGGTGACGCCGAGCAGCGCCGTCGACACCGCCGAGTAGGTCGTCCCTGCTATGAGCGCTACCCGTCTCGCGTCGATCGAGCGCAGCAGGCGATTGTTGCCCAAGGCTGTCAGCGCCGCGGCCACACTCATGACGGTGAAGTACGGCACGAACCACTCCGGCTGGCCGTACACGGCCGAGAAGATCAACTCGGTGCTGGCCAGGAAGGAGTAGAACGCCGCGAAGGCGAATGTGTTCGCCAGCGTGTAGCCGAGAGCAATGCGGTTGCGGACCACCGTGCGGAACCCAACGGCAACTGCTCCAAGCTGCAACTCCCGGCGATGCTCATGGGCGAGGGTCTCGCCCAGGCGCAGCGACCACAGCGTGACGGCCAGCGCGCTGAAGATCCCGAAGGCCATCACCCAGCGCCATGAGCCGATCTCGACGAGAGCCTTGCCGAGGACCGGGGCGATGATCGGTCCGATGAAGAAGGCGGCCTGGATGAGGGTCATGACTCGGGCCATTGCCGTCCCCGCGAAGCGGTCCCGGACGATGGCCTGGGACAGCGTTCGAGGACCGGCTGCGGCCAGCCCCCATGCGAAGCGGCTGGCGTACAGCACGGGCAGCGACGGCGCCAGCGCAGCCACCAGCGCGGCTCCGCCGTACAGCACCATGCTGGCCAGCAGCACCCGTTTGCGGCCCACAGTGTCGGAGATGGGGCCGTAGAACAGCGTCCCCACGGCCATGCCCATGAAGAACAGGGTCATGGTGAGGGCCAGATCGGTGGCGTCGGGCGCGAGGCCGAAGGCGGCCCGCATCTGCTCGAAGGCGGGCAGCGGCATGTCAATGGCCAGGGCGGCCATGGCGCTCACCAGGGCCATGAACAGGATGAACTCTCGCTCACCCATGCGGGTTCCGGCCCGGTTCACGGCGGGGAGTCTGCCCTGATGGCGGTCGCCAACCCCCCAGCGGGGCCTCATCCGGCTCACCGCCGCGGCCGTCCGGCCGGAGACGTTAGGGTGCGGCCCACCTACGGGCCGGCCGAGTCCAGAGGGGAGACGACGATGACGGACACGATGACGGCTGTGAGGCCCAGCCTCCCCGGGCGGCTGGGCGATCCTGACATGACCCTGGCCACGGACCCGCGCTCGGACCCCCGCATGGTGGCGGTCCTGGAGCCGCTGGGCATGGCCGGGCGGGCCGACC
>VYCM01000132.1 GCA_009843915.1 Acidimicrobiaceae bacterium
CAGGGCACCATCAACGGCTACGGGGAGCGGGTCGGCAACTGCGACCTGGTGCCGATCATCGCCAACCTCGAGTTGAAGATGGGCATGCGGGCGCTGCCCGAGGGCCGGCTGCCCCGTCTCACGTCGGTGTCGCACCACGTGGCCGAGCTGGTCAACCTGCCGATGAACCCCCAGCAGCCCTACGTGGGGGCCAGCGCCTTCGCCCACAAGGCGGGGCTGCACGCCAGCGCGCTGAGCCGCCGCCCCGACGCTTACGAGCACGTGTCGCCGGACCTGGTCGGCAACGGCACCCGGGTGCTGGTGTCGGAGATGGCTGGACGCTCCACGCTGGAGATGCGGGCCGCCGAACTAGGCCTAGCCCTCGACGGCAGGGTGCTGGGCGAGGTGATCGACACGCTCAAGCGCCTGGAGCACGCCGGATACCACTTCGAGGCGGCCGACGCCTCGTTGGAGCTTCTGATGCGGGGAGCGTCCGGTTGGGAGCAGGACTACTTCAAGCTGGAGTCGTTCCGCGTCTCGATGGACCACCGTTCCGGCACGGGTGCCCGGGCCTGGAACGACGTCTCGGTGGAGGTCGACACCGAGGCCACCGTGAAGGTGTGGGTCGGCGGTGAGCGCTGCGTGGCCGTGGGGGAGGGCAACGGCCCGGTCAACGCGCTGGACACCGCGTTGCGGGCCGCGCTGGGCGACCGCTACCCGGCCCTGGAGAACATCTCCCTGACTGACTTCAAGGTCCGGGTGCTCGACACCCAGAAGGGAACGGGCGCGGTGACACGGGTGCTGATCGACTCCACCGACCGCCGCAAGGTGTGGACCACCATCGGCGTGTCGGAGAACATCATCGAGGCGTCCTGGCAGGCACTGGCCGACTCAGTGGTCTACGGCCTGCTCCACGCCGACGACTGACAGCGCGCCGGCAGAGCCTGTTCTCCAGCTTCTGGCTGAGTTAGCTGGCGGTGACCTCGGCCGCCGTCACGACGATGCCACCGACTCGGGACTCGTCCACGTCGAACCAGAAGGCGATGGCAGAACGAGCCTCAGCCTCCACGTCCTCGAAGTGCCTGGTCTGAGCGAACACGGTGCCCAGTACGTCGACGGTTATGCCCCACCAGCCGTCTCCCGGCGTTGCTTGGACGTGGAAGATGTCGCCGGGCCGGGCATCGGCGCTGGCCTCAGCGGCCGTGTTCGTCATGTTCGCCCCCTTGTTCGGGCTGCACTCGCCGCGCCACGTTCATGATCTTGGCAGCTGTTCCTTCCTGGATCTCGTTGTGGCGGGGAATCTGGATCTTCTGCGAGCCGATCGCCCAGATCTCATGCCTGCCCTCGCGCACCTTGACGAAGGTAAGACCCTGATCTTTTGCAATTTTACGAAGATTTTTGATCAATTTCAACTGATCCACGTCGGGAGCATACGCGTGGAAGGATACCTTCCACGCAATTCCACCGGGAGATGGGCTACGAGCGACGTAGGACTACCCTGCATCATGTGGCTGCCCCGTCCCATGTCCGCTCGACCGAGCACGCTCCGTCGATCTACCAGTCGCCGCCACGGCGGGACGATCCCTGGATGGCGGACCGGCCCGGCGAGGTCGTGGGCGCCGAGCCTGTTGCTGGTCCGGGCCTCGGCAATCAGGGCCCGGACCAAGGCTACGCACTAAAGCTGGCCGAGCGCTTCGCCGGCAAGCTAGTACTGACGCCAGGCGAGCGCGAGGACGATGCGCTGGCCGGATGCGTGGCGGTGGCGCTGCGCCGGGCCTCCATGTTCGGTCGGGCCCCGGTGATGCACGACCTGCGGCTGGCCCTGGAGTTGTTCGGTTTCCTAGGTGAGGCCGACGCCGAGCTGGTCGCATGGCGCCGGGACCGTTTCGCGGGCGCGGCAGGCCATCACGGCTATCACGTCAACATGCGGCTCGCCGACCTAGTGCCGACCGAGACGCTGCGCCTGACCCCGGCCGCGGCAGCCGAGGCCCGCACCGACAACTGGCGCGCCCCGCTGGGCCTGTAGGCGAGCCGGGCCCGGCCTGACACCCGGGCCGCGTGTCAGGTCTTGATGACTAGCGTGCCGGCCGCTTTGTCGTGCCATCCCTGGCGATTGCGGCCCCACAGGATCGACGCGTAGACGAGCAGGGCTACGAGTCCGACGAATGGGATGAAGGACCCCAGGATCCCGAAGGCGGCGGGCACTAGCCAGCGGCCGAGCGACTTGCCCCAACCGGGAACGAGGCCGTTGTCGGCGCGGACGACCCGGATCTTCGTGGCCATCTTCCCGAGGGTCTGGCCTCTTGTGGCTATCAGCGCGACCTCGTAGAGGAGTCCAATGGCGAAGAGCGCCAAGACGATGCCCACGAATACCCCAAGTCCTCCCTCGATCTCCGCCTCAGTCTCGTCGGTGTCCTCGAAATCCAGTCCGACCAGGGTCAGGACTCCGGCAACAAGCAGGATGATGGACACGACGCCGAGGATTATCCAGTCGATGATCCGGGCGCCGAGCCGGGAACCGGCACCGGCGAGTTCGACGGCACCTCCAGCACCAAGCGTGGCCCAGCCCTCGGCGTCTTGGGGGCCCTGGGGCGCCGATCCCGGCGGGGGAG
>VYCM01000131.1 GCA_009843915.1 Acidimicrobiaceae bacterium
CTCGTCGGCGGGCGAGGCCAGGATCTGGTCGGCGCCCTCGGGCTTGAAGTAGAAGCTCTCGTCGGCCCCGACGACCAGGGGCCACCCGGCCGAGTCGAAGCGGCTGGCGAAGGTGAACACGGTCCGCCGGTAGGGCTGCAAGCCGACGGGTTGCACGCCGGCCATACGGGCCACCTCGTCGGCCCAGGCGCCGGCCGCATTGACGACGACGGCACCGCGCAGGACCTGCTCGCCCACATCCACCTGCCAGCAGCCGTCGCGGCGGGCGAGCGCTCTCACGCCGTGCTCGCGCAGCACCGCCGTCCCCTGGGCCCGGGCGCCGCGCAGGAAGGCCTGGTGAAGCGCGGCAACGTCGATGTCGAAGCCCCCATACTCGAGGACGGCGGCTTCCAGCCAGTTCGGATCGAGAGCGATGCACAGCTTGATCGCGTCGGCGGCGTCGAGAAGCTCGCAGGCGGCGCCGGTGGTCTGGTTGGCTGCGATCCACTCCGACAGATGTTGCTCGAAGCCGGCCGGCGCCACCGACAGCACGTTGCGGGGCTCCAGCAGCTCGCTGTCGGCGAGGCCGTCCGCGCCGCTCTCAAGGAACGGCCGGGACGCGGCGCTCAGAACCCGGTGGGCGGGTCCGCCGTAGGATGCCAGGAACTGGGCGGCCGATCGCCCCGTGCTGTGCGCGGTGAGGGACACCTCCCGCTCGACGACGGCGACGCGGTGTCCCCGCCCGGCCAGCGCCCAGGCGGCCGACATTCCCGCGATGCCCCCGCCGATGACCACAACATCGAAGGAGCTGGGCGCGACACCGGTCATGGTGACCGCGAACTATACGAACTCCGCGCACGCCAACGGATGGGCACCAGGCTCCCCCAGGGCCGCGACAGCCAGCGTGTTGCCCTTGAGGGCGCTAGTCGCCTATCGCGCTAGTGCGTTCCTTGTCGGGCGGCGGCATGTAGGTCCGGCGGCTCGGCCTGAGGCCCATCGAGTGCATTGACAGCAGCATTCCGAGCGACGCGCCGGTTGGATCGACGACCGGCACGCGGGCCCGCTCGGACTCCAGCCGGGCTTGCAGGGCGGCGGCGACTCCGAGCATGCCGGTGCATCCCAGCACCAGTGCGTCGGCGCCGGCGTCGAGAGCAACACATGAGGCCTCGAAGAGATTCTTGAGCAGCACGTCGCCGTCGTGCAGCTCCAGAACCGGGGTGTCGATCACCTCGATGCACGCCATCCGGCCCGCGACACCCATCCGGGTGGCCAGTGCGGAGATCATGGGCACCACGTTCTCCAGCACGGTGACGACCGAGAAGCGCTCCCCGACGTTGAGGGCTGTGCTCACCGCGGGCTCGAACCCACCCACGACCGGAATGTCGACCAACTCCCGGGCCGCGGGAACCGCGGGATCACCGAAACAGGTGATGAAGACCCCATCCGCGCCGTCGGCCTCGGCCCGCACGACCTCCGAGACGATGGCGGGGCCAGCGAGAACCTCGTCGTAGAACGACTCGATCGAAGCCGGGCCGTACGGGAGGCACGAGACCGCCAAGTCGATGCCGTCGCCGAGAAAGCCGCGGGCCTCCTCGGCGATCTGGTCGTTGAACGAGTCGGATGTGATCGGAACAACGATGTGGATTCTCATTCTGCTTCCCTTTCTGTTGTTGGGTCGATAGTGGATCGGGTCCGCCGGGTCAGGCACGTCGGGCTCTCGACCAGGCGTCGGTGCTGACCGCCACAAGGATCACGAGTCCCTGGATGATCCGCTGCCAGATGGGGTCGATCGCGTGGAGGTTGAAGCCGTTGACCATGAAGGCGATGAAGAAGGCGCCCAGCAGCGTCCGCCACACCGCGCCCGTGCCGCCCGCTATGGAGGTGCCGCCTACGACGATGGCCGCGATCACGCCGAACACGAAGCTGAAGTCATCGGAGGGTGTGGCGCTGATGGTCCGCGACGCGGCCACAACGCCCGCGAGCCCAGCGGCCAGCCCCGACAGCGCGAACACGACAACGACCACCAGACGTGTGCGCACTCCGGCAAGCCGGGCCGCCTCCGCGTTGCCGCCGGTGGCGTACACATGGCGACCGAACCGGGTCCCCGCCAGAGTGATCCAGGCCACCACCACGACTGCGAGAGAGATCCAGGTGGCGGTGGTGAGCTCCGCGATCCGCGTGCGAGCGATGCTGCGGAAACTGTCGCTGGAGGGCCGCATGATGCTGCGCTCGCTCACGACGTATCCGATGCCGAACACGATGAATGACGTAGCCAGCGTTGTGATGAACGAGTTGATCCGGGCGAACGCCACAATCGAACCGTTGGCCATGCCGACGATGAGTCCGAACGCACAGCCCGCGATCAGCGCCAGCGCGACCGACCCGGTGGCGTTCTCGACCCGCAGCGCCACCAGTGGCGCGGCCACGGCAACCGCTGAGATCGACACGTCGAAACCGCCAGCGATCATCGTCAGGGTGGCCACGGAGGCCGCGATCAGCAGCGTCGCCTGCTGGTCCAGCACGTTGCGCAGATTCGGCCCCGTCAAGAAGCCGTCGGTTGTGGCGGCAAGAAGAACGAATAGCGCCAGCGTCACCCAGACGATGCCGTAGCGAGCCAGCACCCCCAGGTACCGGCTAGGCCCCGACGGCTGTAGGAGTGTGGCGGGGTCCGTCATGAGGTTCGACGAGTTGCGGCCTCCTCGCCGAAGGCGTGCCGGAGGATCTGTGCCTCGTCCAGGTGGGGGTGAGAGAACTCCGCCGCGAACCGGCCCTCACGCATCACGATCACCCGGTGGCACAACCCGACCAGTTCCTCGAGCTCCGAGGAGACGATCAGAACGGCGAGCCCGTCCCGGGCCGCAGCCGAGATCAAATCGTAGATCGAGCGTTTGGAGCCGATGTCGACGCCCCTGGTGGGCTCGTCCGCGATGAGCACCCGAAGCCCGGGGCTCATCCAGCGAGCGAACAGACACTTCTGCTGGTTGCCCCCCGACAGGAGCCGGACAGAGGTGTCCAATCCCCCGCCGCGCACCTGGGCGCTCGCGGTGGTCTCCACGACGAGATCGCTCTCGGCGCGACGCATCACGAGGCCGGCCCGAGTGACCCCTCGGAGGTGGGGCAGGCTTACGTTCTCACGGAGGCTGCGATCCATCATCAGGCCCTGTTCCTTCCGGGACTCGGGTATGAGACCCATGCCCGAGCGGATCGCTCGACGGGGATGCAGGCGGCCCAAGTCGCCGCCGAGGACCCGCACCTCACCGGCAACGGCGCGGTCGGCCCCGTAGACGCTCCTCACGAACTCCGTGCGTCCCGATCCGACCAGTCCGGCGATGCCCACGATCTCTCCGGGGAGCACTGCCAGGTCCAGCCCTTCGGGTGACAGCGCTTCGGCGGGCGAGCCTGTTCGCCCGACGGGTCTCGGACCGGTCAGGCCCGCAGGTTTGAGACCTCGAACGCTAAGAGCCGTGCGCTGATCCGGATCGGGAGCGGGCGGTTTGGGCGGGAAGTTCCCTTCCAGTTTGCGCCCGATCATCGCCTCGACGAGCGAGCCTGCGGTTTCTGACGACGGTTCGGTGTTCTTGACGACCCGTCCGTCGCGCATGACGGTGATGTCGTCGGCAAGATCGAGAACCTCGTCGAGAAAGTGGGAGATGAACAGGATCGTGATGTTCTGATAGCGCAGCGACCGGACGAGACGATGCAGCTGATCACGCTCTTCGGCCGAGAGCCGGGCCGAGGGCTCGTCCATGATGATGAGCTCGGATCGCCGCGCCGTGGCCCGCAGGATCTCGACACGCTGCTGCTCGGCGACGCTGAGATGCCCGACGCTCGCGTCCCCGTCGATCGAGATACCGGAACGCTCGATCAGGGCTTCGAACCTCCTCCGGGTGTCGCCGCGGTTGACGAATCCCCAGCGGGTCGACTCCACTCCTAGGAACACGTTGTCGACCACACTGCGATCGGGCACGAGGGCCAGTTCTTGAGCGATCGTGGTGATGCCCGCGCTGAAGGCCTGCCGCGGTGACCGGAAGCGGCATTCTCGGCCGTCGACGACGACTGTGCCGCTGTCGACGGTATGCACTCCGGCGATGACTTTGCCCACGGTGGACTTGCCCGCGCCGTTCTCCCCGACGAGGCCGTGGATGCAGCCGCGCCTGATGACGATGTCGGCGCGATCGACGGCCTGGGTGGACCCGAACCGCTTGGAGACCCCGCACAACTCGACGTGAGCGCGCTCGGCGTGAGCGGGCTCACCGGACTGAAGGTCAGCCATCCCACTCCGGGGTGAACTGGTCCACATTGGCCGAGGTGACCATGCCTTCGTCGACGAAGCCGCCGTTGGGGTCGACGCCGCCGGTGTACGTGCCGTCCTCCAGCGCCGCGATCATGGCCTCCATGGCCAGGCGGCCCTCGCTGGCCGGCGCGTAGAACACGGTCGCGAACCACCGCCCGTCCCGGATCCCCTCGATGGCGGGCGATGATCCTCCGAGACCGATCAGGGCGACATCATCAAGCTTGCCCTCGTCGGTAAGGACAAGCTCGATGCCCTGCAGCGGCTGGTCGGCTCCAACCACCACGTCGAAGTCGGGCTGGGCCTGCATGATGTCCTGGATGGCATTGATCCCGCCCTCAGGGCCGAGGTACTGGCCTTCGCCCTCAGCGACGATCTCGATGTTGGGCTGGTCCGCCACGACGCTGTCGAAGCCCTGGCGCAGGGCGACATCCAGCGGGATACCGCGGATGCCGAAGATGTAGACCACCCGGCACGGGTCCAGGCCGGCGCAGGCCTGAACGGTGAGCCTGCCGGCACGCTCACCGGTGACGACCGGCGGGGCCAGGATGGACGCGGCTATCCCGTCCACCTGCGGCTCGTTGGTCGACAGGTCGTCGCCAACGATCTGATTGAACAGCACGATCTCGAGCCCCGCGTCCAGGGCCGCCTCTACATCGGGAACGAGTCCGGGCCCGTTCAACGCAACCAGGATGATCCCGTCGTACTGACCGCTGGCCACCGCGTCCTGGAACTGTGTGGTCTGCAGGTCGGCGTTGAACTGGGCGTCGAACTCGACCAACTCGATGTTGTTCTCGTCAGCGAGCCGTTCCATCTCGCCGACCGACGCCAGCAGGAACGTGTTGGCCGAACTGGCCGAGAGGTAGGCGACCCGCTTCGGGCCGGCCGGCTCAGTCGTCGCCGGCGGTTGATCTTCGGGTTCCTCGACAGCGGGCTCGGCCGGTTCGGTGGGCTCGGCCGGTTCCTCCTCGTCGGGCGCCTCGGCCGCGGTGCCGTCGTCGTCGGCTGACGCTTCGTCCTGCTGTGGCGACTCCTCGGCATCGACTGCGGTGTCGGGGTCGGCACTGCTGTCGGCGGCCGCGCTGGCGGGTTCGTCGGGCGTGTCGTCCTCTGAGCACGCGGCGGCCACCACAGTCAGCGCCAGAGCGACCGCCAGGAGCCTCAATGCGTCTCGTATCTTCATCGGATCCCCCTCACGATGGGACATATGAGTCTGTGAGGGCACGGTAAGGAGCCCCGATGTGAGGCTCAATGGGCACACCGCTGCCATACGAGCGCCATAAGGTGCAGTTCTTGCACCCCTGCGGGCGTCAGGAGACAGCGACCAGGAGACCCGTTAGAGGTTGGCTTGATCGAGCCGGTGCATCCTCACCACGAGTTGCAGCGCAAGCCGCTGATCGGGATCGTGCAGGTTGACGTTGAGCATCTCCGAGATGCGGTCGATCCGTTTCATTACGGTGTTCCGGTGCACGCCCAGCGCGGCGGCCGCGCTCGTCGCGGACGACTGGCAGTCCAGATAGACCTGCAGGGTGCGTAGGAGCGCACCGTTGGCGTCCTCGACGGTCAGTGGCTGGAGAAAGGCCGCCACCACGCGGCCGAAGTCAGCCGACCCGTACCAGCCCAGCATGATCCGCTGGATACCGAGTTCGTCGATATGCCTCACCGCAACCGGCATGGCCCCCGCACCAGCCAGGGCTGCAGCCTGACGAGCCTCGGTGAGGCTCGCCCGCAGGCCGGGAAGGCCCAGCGCCGGCCGGCCCACCCCCGCGTGTGCGCTCACGCCATCGGAGCCGGCGACCAGGGCCGCGAGCGCGTCTTGCAGGCTTCGTGCCAGCCGCTGATAATCGCTCACAGGAGGTTCCTCCGACGTGCAGACCCACCCCGACCAGCCGTCCGTCCTCTCGATGACGGGGCCGTCGATCCCGACCTCCACGAGTGTCTCGCCGAGGGCGTCGGTGTTGACGAGCACCCAGTTGGAATCCACCGGACCCGAGAGCTCAACGTGGAAGGCACTGATCCATCCGGCTGCGGACCAGCCGAAGGTGGCCATCTGAGCAAGGATTGCTTCATCGGGCAGTTCCCCGCTGCCGACGATCTCGTTGAGCAGGGCGAGTCGGTGCCGGGCGTCTCGCTCCATGGCAAGGCGGTCATGCACCAAGTTGGCCCCCACAGCCCAGGAGGCGACCCCGAGAAGATCCAGACCTGCCCGCTGGATGAGTTCGTCGCCGTCGGCCAGCACACACACCAGCCACAACCGGACCGGCTCGCCGGGCACGACGACTACGGGGCAGACCATTCCCGGTTCACCCTCAGAACCGACATCGGGAGCGTGGTAGGCGTGCTGTCTCAAGGCCTGCGGTCGGACCGACACTTGAGGCCCCGCGATGACGGCGCTGCTGGCCTCAACCAGCGAGCACAGCCGTCCCAGAATCTCCGAGGTCAGGGCCAAGGTTCCATCCACGGTGGTCGCCCTGTCCAGACCCCGCAACAGCCTCGACATCATCGCCGCCTGGTGCACCGCGGGCTGCAACACCAGCTCCCGTGCCGCGGCAGCCATCGCGAGCACATCGGCTGCTTCCGTCTCCACCAGCGCGGTGCTGAAGCGATCAGCCAGACGACGCGTCGCGATGCCGGTAGCCGAAACGGCATTCACCGCTACCAGGCCGGACCCTTCGCCGTCTCTGACCGTTCGCAGGGCCACGTCCAGCGCATAGGAGTTCGGCCGGAGTTCTCGGGCATCCAGCACGACCAGCAGGCCTGTTGAGATCGGTGTGGCCAGGTCGCATTGGGCGGTCACGTACACGTCGGAGACAACACGATCCAGGCCCCGCTCGCCCGCGACGACATGACAGTCGCCGAGCGCGCCGGTCGCTAGGAGCTGCTTCACAGTGAGGGGTCTGGGGCGCAGACGAGTATCGGCCACCGTCGCGTTTCTACTACTCGCGGAGGCCGGGCTGACTCTCAGACGGCAGGACACGTCTGAGGAGATCGATCCAGTTCTCGCCGGCGACCCGCTCAGCGGTCTCAGTCCCCAGCCGATCCGCCAGCAGCGCGCTGAAGGGTCCCAGGTCGGAAGGGCCGCGCATCCCGGCCACGAAGGGCATGTTGCCGGGATCGATCAGGCCCGCTCCGAGGATCGGATCGAGCACCTCCAAGAGGTCCTCCATGAAGTCGCAGCCCAGTCCCACCGCGGCTGGACCGACCACCGCTATCGCGTGCTCGATGTGAGCGAGATAGTCGTCCAACGTCGGAGTACCGGTTGAGAGGAATCCGCCGAAAGAGTTGATCCCTACCACACCTCCGGAATCAGCTAGGTCTCGCAATTGTTCGTCGGTGAGGTTGCGCGGGTGGGGACAGAGGGCCTGGCATGACGAGTGGGTGGCCACAAAGGGACGCTTCGAGATGCCGGCAGCATGATCGAACCCGGCCGCAGACAGATGGCTGACGTCCAGGATCATTCCCAGCCGCTCCATCTCGGCCACGGCCTCCTTGCCGAGTGTCGTGAGGCCGGCTCTCGTGGCGGCCTCACCCGCGCCGTCGGCCAGCATTGTGCGCCGGTTCCACGTCAGCGACATGCAGCGCACGCCCAGGCGCCAGAAGGTCTCCAGCACGCCAAGACTGTGTCCGATCGGCTCAGATCCCTCGATTGCCAGCACGAGTCCGATGCGGTCAGAGGCAAGCGCCCGGTCGAGGTCCTCGCGCGTCTCTACTACTGCCACGTCGGCTTGGTGCATCTCGGCGATGTTCCTGGCCTCCTCGAGTAGCAACAGACACCGGCGCAGAGCCCCCTCGCCCACATGCTGATCTTCGGTGAAGACCGCGAGGAATTGGAGCGCGACCCCTCCAGCGCGCAACTGCGGCAGCCAGAAGTCTCCGAAGGGGTCGCTCTGCCCCCGTTCCCGCTGGTGCATTACGGCGAGCAGCAAGTCGTTGTGGGCGTCTGCCACTCGCATCGGATCGCCTATCGGGATGGACCGGCGGGTGTTGGCACGGTTCCGTGTACTAGGAGGCGAGTGGCCCCACGGCCTTCACGATGACGCGGCATCCGCCCCCGGGCACGTAGGTCATTGGAATTTCGACGATCCTGGTGATGCGCACATTGTCCGGGTCGGCGCCCGCTCGGATGGCCGCGTCCTCGGCCTCGTCGCGGGCGCTGCTCAGGCAGGTCTCCCTGCCGGCGGTGTCGTAGCTGTAGACCTTGTCGATCGATCCAGCCGCCTCAGCGATAGCGGCACCGAAAGCATTGGCGACCGAATGGTGCGGCGGCCAGAGCACTTCGCTGACCCCCGGCAACTCATGGGGCACCAGGTGGGCGCCTCCACCGACAGCCAGAAGGGGAAGAGCCGTGCTCGATGCCTTCATCCGCTCGCAGAGGACCCCGATCCGCTCGTCCACCCAGCCGATGGCTGTGTCGGTGAGTGACGCATCCAGGCCCGACAGCAGCGCCGGACTGCCGAAACCCTCCAGGCGGCCAGTGGCCAGGGAGATGTCCGAGAGGGTGAGCGTGTCGCCTCCCATGCAGATGGCCTCGGTGATCACGTCGTAGCCGACGGAGTCGGGGCCGACGGTGACGCCGTCGGCATCTCGAACGATGCTGCCTCCCCCCAGGCCGACCGAGATCAGGTCGGGCATACGGAAGTTGGTCCGCACCCCTCCCACCTCCACGGCCGCAGTTGACTCGCGAGGGAATCCGTCGACGAGGATCCCCACGTCGGCCGAGGTGCCGCCGACATCGATGACGAGCGCGTCTGACAGCCCGGCCAGCGCACTAGCCCCCCGCATCGAGTTGGTTGGGCCAGAGCCGACGGTGAGCACCGGGTACTTGTCGGCCTCGTCGACGGCCATCAGTGTTCCGTCGTTCTGGGTGAGGAAGCTCTCCACCTCCAGACCTGCTTCCGCCAGCGTGCTACGAAACCCGGCGACCACCCGCTTCGCCACTGTCAGCAGCGAGGCGTTGAGGATCGTCGCGTTCTCGCGTTCGAGAAGCCCCAACGATCCCACCGTGTGACTGAGCGAGACAGGAAAGTCGGTGCCGCATTCTTCGGCGAGGATCTCCGCAGCCCGCAACTCGTGATCGATCGAAGCCGGACTGAACGCACAGGAGACCGCGATCGCGGACACATCCTGTGCGCATGCAGTACCGAAGCGCCTGACAGCATCCTCGTCGAGGTTCGCGATGGGCGTGCCGTCGTATTCGAAGCCACCAGCGACAATCTGGCTGCGCCCGATGACGATGTCTCTGAGGTCCTCGGGCCAGGCTGCGCTGGGGCGCACTCCCAGGGACGACGGCGCGGCAAGGCGCAGCACTCCCACCCGGTCGAGGTCCTGGCGCCGGATGATGGCGTTCGTGGGATGGGTCGTGCCCAGCATCGCCTTGCCCAGCGCGGCGGGATCGTCGATCTGGGCTAGGACCGCGCTCACGGCCGCCTGTATGCCGCTGATCGGATCAGGGGTCGTGGCTGCCTTGGTGGCGGCTACCACGGCGCCGCCGGAGTCGACGACCACCGCATCGGTGTTGGTGCCCCCGACGTCGACGCCGAGTCTCAGTGACCTCATCGCTGGTTCTCCCGGAAGTCGACGTAGTCGATGTCGTAACCGAAGGCCCTCGGGCCGACAAGGTCGAACATCCCGTCGCGATGCCACTCAGGGGCACATGGCATCGCCAGCACGTTCAGCCGCTGCCCGTAGGCCAGGCCCTCAGTGGTGATCGGGTCGGCCGACTCGTAGTCGAGCAGGCAGAGCAGATCCGGCACCGTGACCACTGCTTCGCCTTCCTCGAACGCGATGAGGTTCTCATTCTGGATCTCGACCCGCATGGTGCGGCTGGCGTCCTCCAAGTGCTCGAGCACCACAGTGCCTCGGGCAAAGCCCTCGGTGGTACGGCGATCTATGTCGATGACCTTGCCGCTGAAGACCAACGCTGCTTCGGTGTAGTCGAGCAGTTTCTCCCAGGCTCGCGCCGTGCCCCGCTTGACCTGGGCGAGGCGCCTCCCGACCTCGGTGCAGTAGGTCATCGAGCCGTGGATGCCCGCCCGCCTCACGTCGGCCACTGTCATCGGGTAGCAACTGATCGCGTTGGCCAGACCGAGCTGAAGGATGGCGGCGCGGGCCAGCGCCTCGGCTGTCTGGTTGGTGGTGGCCTCGAAGACACACATGTTGCCTTTCTCGTCCGCGATGGACATCGGCGCGGCCAGCAAACCGTGCAGTGTGAAGACGGTCATCTCGATCTGGGGGAAGGCCCGTCGCATTCCGTCGGCGTCAACTATCGGGATGCCCAACTCCACTGCGGTGGCGATCGGAACCAGTGTGTTGACCCCTCCCACCTCTATGGGCATCAGCGCGACCGGCTCTTCGCCCAGGTATGCCGCCAGGGCGCGGATGCCGGCTCGGAATTCGGTGCCGGCCGGGATCTTCTCCAGGATCACCGTTGGCGCGCCGATGATGGCTGTGGTCAGCACGCGCCCGTCCTCGGGCAACTCCTCCGGTCCTACGACCCTCGCCGGACCGTGATCGGCGATCGCCTGCTTGACCAGCAGCTTGCCGACGTAGGGGTCGCCGCCGCCACCCGTTCCGAGCAGGGTCGCCCCCAGAGCCAGGTCGTCGATTTCGTCGATCGTCAGCTCTCTCACGGTTCGCCTTCCGGTCAGCTCGACGGTCGTTGGCCTGGTTAGCAAACCTATGGCGAACGTGTGGCGGCCCTAGTGGGCACCGCGCCACCGCTAGAAGCTGCCGGTACGCGATCTGCCCCCTCCAGTTCGGACCAAGCAGCGCCCCACGTACAGGAGTCGCCCTACAGGACGTTGCCGTAGCGGTGGGTGGTTCGGCTGATGGCCTTGCCCACCTCGACAGTTTGCGGTCTGACCTGGCGGATCAGCCTCCGGCGAGTCCGAAGAAGACGACGACGGCCCGGCCCAGCCGGACCATGTCCTGGTCACCGAGGCGACCGACCCGCGCTCCGATCTTCGACCGCGGCACGGTCGTGACCTTGTCGACCATCAAGCTGCATCGCTCATGCAGGCCGTTGTGTTCATCGGGCTCGATCGGCAGCCGGATCAAGGGCGCCTCGGCCGGATCGGTAGTGAACGCGCACACCGTCACCGAGTCCGTCGCATCGAAGCGGTCATCCTGGACGATCACGACCGGACGGGGCTTCCCCGCATAGCCGCTGCCGGCGGCTGCCGTCCAGATCTCGCCTCGCTTCATTCGTGGTCGAGGCTGAGCGCGTCGATGTAGGCCTGATCATCGGCCGCGTGCTCGCTGGCCGCCACTGCAGCCGACTGCCGGTGAGCCTCGGCCGCGAACTCCGGAGTTCGGACGTCGGCCACCCAAATCTGGATTGGTCGCATGCCGCGGTCGCGCATCCGCTTGCGGTAGTTGCGCACCCGTCCGGTGACGGTCGGCTCGTCCTTCGGCGCGATCATGGACTCAATGTTACATGCAACGCGTAACGACACGACTTACTAATCGGACTGCATATTCGTAATACCCACGTTGGGACGCGCGTTATAGGACGTTGCCGTAGCGGTGGGTGGTGCGGCTGACGGCCTGCTCGCGTAGGTAGTAGAGCAGCTCGATCCGGCCCTCGGCGGTGACGGGGTCGTCGGCGATGTGGATGCCGGCTTCGTTGGCGGTGGCTCTCAGTTCCTGGCTGCAGGTTCCCGCGACTCGCACCCGCGAGACGTCGAGGGAGCCAAGTCGAGCAGCGAACTCGGCACTGGTCTCGTCGGCGGCATGCGACTCGATGAGGGGTACGCCGCAGCGGCGGGCCGCGGCCTGCACTCGCTGGACGTCGCGGGGTTCGGCGCCGGGCTCGGCTCGCAGCGCCATGCGGGGTAGGGGCCGGTAGCGCAGCACGTTGGACTCGCAGAACAGCCCGGTGGGGTCGTGCTTGATGCCGAACTCTGCTTGCCAGGCGGCCTTGTCGCTGGCTCGGGCCGCGGCCAGCCACTCGTCGTCGGGCACGCCGGTGTCGACCGGGTGCCAGGTCCCCAGGCGGGCCACGTAGTTGGGGCCGCCCGTCTTGGTGCCGGGGCCGACCGAGGACCGCTTCCAGCCGCCGAAGGGCTGGCGGCGCACGATGGCCCCGGTGGTGGGGCGGTTGATGTAGGCGTTGCCCACCTCGACCGTGTCTGTCCACCGGTTGATCTCGGCGGGGTCGAGGGTGTGGATGCCGCCGGTGAGGCCGTAGGCCGTCGAGTTCTGGATGGCGACGGCCTCGTCGAGCGACTCGGCTCGCATGACGCCCAGCACCGGCCCGAAGCACTCGGTCAGGTGGAACCACGAGCCGGGCCTCACGCCCAGGCGCACGCCCGGGGTCCAAGTCTGGGGGCCGAGGCGGCGGGGCTCGACCAGCCACTCCTCGCCGTCGTCGAGGCGGGTGAGCGCCCGCAGGAGCTTGCCCTCGGGCTCGTTGATGGTCGGACCCATGGTGGTGGCCAGATCGGTGCCGGCGCCGACCTTGATGCTGGTCACCGCGTCGGTGAGCTGGCGTCGCAGGCGGGGCGAGTCGTAGGCACCGCCCACGCAGATGGCCAGGCTGGCGGCCGAGCACTTCTGGCCGGAGTGACCGAACGCGGACGACACGAGGTCGGCCACGGCCAGGTCGATGTCGGCGTTGGAGGTGATCACCATCGCGTTCTTGCCCGACGTCTCCGCCAGCAGGCGCAGATCGGGCTTCCACGACAGGAACATCTGGGCGGTGTCATAGGCCCCGGTCAAGATCACGGCATGCACGCCGACATGAGTGACCAGGTGGCGGCCCACGCTGTCGTCGGGAGTCCGGATGAAGGAGACCAGGCCCTCGGGCAGGCCCGCGGCCCAGCAGCACTCGGCCACGATCTCCGCACAGCCGGGCGTCTCGGGCGCGGGTTTGAGGATCGCGGCGTTGCCGGCGGCCAGGGCCGCGAGCACGCCCCCGGACGGGATGGCCACCGGGAAGTTCCACGGTGGCACCACCAGCACGACTCCGTAGGGCTCGAACCGGGCCGGGCCCGCGGTGGCCAGGCCCGGACCGGCCGGCCCCGGGGCGGCCCGCCCCGGGTGGGCCAGGTCGAGGGCCCGCTCGCCGTACCACCGGGCGAAGTCGACCGCTTCGGACACCTCGGGGTCGGCCTCGGCGACGGTCTTGCGGCCCTCGTGGACCATGGCCGCCACCAGGTCGCCGCGCCGGCTGCTCAACTCGTCGGCCACCCGCCACAGCAGGTCCCGGCGCTCGGCGGGTGGACGGTCAGCCCAGGCGGGCTGCGCGCCGGCGGCCGCCCCCACCGTCCGGTCCACGTCGGCGACCTGATGGGTGATGGCCGTGGCCGGTCCGCGCCACTGCCGGGTGACGATCCCGCGGGCCCATTCCCGGTTGGCGGCCAGCACGGGGTCGGTGTCGGGTTCGTTGAAGAAGCCGCTGGCCGGATCGGCAGGCCGGGGAGGGTGACCGCGGCCCTGGCGTCGGCGCGGGGACCGCCCCGCCGACCACCGGCCGGCGACCGCGGCCCGGAACTTGGCCGCCTCGGATGCGAACGCGGCGCTGCCGGGCTGCAGGCCGAACAGATGGTGGATGAAGTTCTCCTCCGAGGCGTTCTCCTCCAAGCGTCGGAACAGGTAGCTGATGGCCACGTCGAAGTCCCGCTCGGCCACGGCCGGCGTGTACAGCAGCACTCCCCTGCCGTCGGCGCGCAGCATCTCGGCCTGGGTGGGGGCCATGCCCTCGAGCATCTCGAACTCCACCCGGGTCCGGACCCCGCGCCGGGCAGCCAGCAGGTCGGCCCAGGCGACATCGAACAGGTTGTGGCTGGCCACACCGATGCGCACGGAGCCGGTGCGCTCCGGTGTCAGCACCCAGTCGAGGCAGCGCTTGTAGTTGGCGTCGGTCTCGGCCTTGGTCTCGTAGGGCGTCTGGGGCCAGCCGTGCATGGCCGCCTCCACCCGCTCCATGGCCAGGTTCGCCCCCTTGACCAGGCGGATCTTGATCGAGCCGGAGCGGTGGCCGCCAGCGACCAGCCGGTTGTGCCAGTCGACCAGCCCCCGCAGGGCGTCGAAGGAGTCGGGAAGGTAGGCCTGCACTGCGATGCCGAGATCCACCGCCGAGAACTCGGACTCGCCGAGCAGGGCGCGGAAGGCCTCGGTGGTGAGCTCCAGGTCGTGGTACTCCTCCATGTCGAGGTTGATGAACGTCGGGGGCGCGGTGGCCGCGGCCGCCCGCAGCAGCGGGCGCAGGGCCTCCACCACCCGCTGCAGCGACCCGTCGAAGTCCCACGGGTTGAGCTGCGACACCACCGCGGAGACCTTCACCGACACGTAGTCCACGTCGGGCTGGGCCAGCGTGTCGAGCACCTCCCGGTGCCGCCGGCCGGCCTCGGCGTCGCCCAGCACGGCCTCGCCCAGCATGTTGACGTTGAGCGAGTAGCCCTCGGCGGCTCGGGCCTGCAGGTGGGCGCCCAGCCGCTCGGGCTCGGAGTCGACGACGAGGTGGCCCACCAGCGCCCGCATCCGTCGCCGGGCGATCGGCATCACCAGACCGGGGAGCCTGGGTCCGAGGCGCGCCCCGAGACGTACCAGCAGCCGGTCCAGCGGCGACAGGAACGAGGGCAGCTCGGCCTCACCGACCAGCGACGCGAGCTGCCGGGCCGACGTGGCCGGGCTCTCAGGCCGGATCACCCGGTCCACGAACCGCATGGCGAAGGCGGTGCCCTGCCGATCACTCACCAGATCGGCCAGCCGACGGGTGGCGGTGCGTTCCCGTCTCGAGGCCGGCGCGGCGCCCGATGCCAGCCAGCGCTCGACGCGCTCCACCGCTTCGTCGGCCAGCAGCTCGGTGTCTTGGGTGTCGCCGTCCACGCCTCGCTCGCCCCTTCCTGTCGCGAGGGAAGAGCCTTGCGTCCGACCATCATCGCGCCTGATGGCGGCCCGGTGCAGTGCCAATTGACCAAGTGCGGGAAGCGAGCAGTGCCAAGTGCGAAGTGGCGGCCTTTAGTGGTCCGGCGACCCCGAAACGTTGTCAAGAGAAGGGCGATATTTCATTTCGAATATTACGTATTATTCGGATTGAAGCTGGATTACTCGTGCTGCTGTTTCCGGAATGACTGAGTCGATCAATCGACGGGCCGCACGACTAGTGTGCGCGTCCAGCAATGCAGTAGCGTTTCGATGTGGATTTGGATGATATCGACCTGGAAATCGTGCGGATATTGCACGAGGACGGTCGCAGCAGCTACAGCGACATCTCCAAGACCATCGGTGTCAGTGCCGGCACCGTACGCAACCGGATCAGCCGGATGCGCGCATCGGGGATGCTCTACTTCGACGTGTGGCTGGATCCCCACCGCACGGGACTGGGCGTGCACGCCACGCTGTTGATGAAGGTCCAGCCCCGGCAACTGACGGAGACGGCCGATGCGCTGGCCGACCTCGACGAGACCACGTATGTCGCCACCCTGGCCGGCGCCTACGACATCGTCGCCGATGTCTTCTGCCGCGACGTGCTCGACCTTCGCCGCCTGATCCATGAGAAGATCCAGCAGATCGACGGCGTGATCGACGTGTCCACCAACCTCGTGACCGAGAACAAGCATCAAACGAAGCTCAACGTCCAGGGCGCGTTGACGCCACAGAAGCACTTCTAGCCGGCTGAGTTATCGGATTAGGTCACCTGGCTGGACTGATTCCAAGTTGGTTCGAGAGGGCTACTTCTATCCAGTTGTCTGCCTCTATGGCAATGAAGTGTCTCTGTTGAACTCAATGTCTACGGGTCACGAATTGCGTCACTTCTAGGTTCCGCCGGCGTCGGCGAAGAGGGCTGTGTAGACGGCTCGGGTGTCGGCGCCGGACAGGCCGATGCCCAGGTAGTGGCCGTCGATGTGCAGCTCCCAGTGCAGGTGCAGCTGAGCGTGGGTCGACCCCGAGGCGCCCGCGTAGGTGCCGCTGTTGCCGATCGTGCCGAGACTCTGGCCGGCCTCGACCCACAGCCCGGGCCTGATGCCGGCGTCCAGCGCGTCGAGGTGCGCGTAGAGCGACATGACGTGGCCCACGCCGTCGACGATGCCGTGGTCCACGGCGACGTAGTTGCCGTAGAGCATCACCAGCGTGTACGCGGGGGTGGCTCCCAGCGCTGAGGCGGTGTCGAGCAGCCGGCTCCGCGCCTGCGGCGGGGGATCCTCGAAGTCACCGACGGCCATCACCACGCGGCCGTCGAGCGCGGCCACCGCCGGCTGTCCGATCCTCGGGCAGCCGAAGTCGACGCCCTGATGGGTGCCCGAACGGTAGGCGCGGGGAGCGTTGGGAAGCGCCGACGGCCACGGCAGGGGCACGGCCTCGCAGTCGCTGGGCACGACGATGTCGCCGGACAGCCGGGTCGCCGCCTCGAGCGCCTGGTCGAGTGAGATCGGTTCGTCCAGCGGTCTGTGGCCGGAGGGTGTGAGCGTTCCCGGCCCGGCCGGTCCCGGACGCGGTGCGAGGCTGCCGCCGTCCTGGTCACCGAGGCCGGTGCCGGCGTCGACGGCGCCCGGTTCCGGCCGTGGCTCGGTGCCGGTGGCGTACTTGAAGAGCTCCGCGTATACGTCCCTGGTCTCCGATTCGGACAGACCGGCGCCCAGGTACTGGCCGTCGACGTAGAAGTTCCAGTGGAGGTGCAGCTGCCCGTAGGTATCCCCGAGGACGCCGGCCCGGGTTCCGGTGTTGCCGATGCCCCCGAGGCGCTGGCCGGCGTCGACGGACGCTCCCACCCTGACACCGGGATCGACCGCGTCCAGGTGGGCATAGAGCGAGGCCACATGGCCGACGCCGTCGATGATGCCGTGGTCGACCACCACGTACCTTCCCGAGAGCATCGCCAGCGTGTAGTCCGGTGTGGACCCCAACGCCGTGGCCACGGCCAGTATGTCGTTCCATTCCCGCAGCGTCGGATCCTGGTAGTCGCCCGCGGCCACCACCACCCGGCCGTCGAGCACTGACACCACCGGATGCCCCGGCGTCGAGCACAGGAAATCGACGCCGGCGTGGACGCCCGAGCGGTAGGCGCGGGGCGCGTTCGGCATCGAGTACGGCGAGTCGAGCGGCGGCGGGCGGCAGTCGTTGGGAACAACGAAGGCCGGCGCCAGGCGGCTCGCGACCTCGACCGAGTGCTGGTACGGCGTCACCTCGCTCGGCGCCGCCACCGCGGGGGTGTCCGCCCCGACTGGCTCCGCTTCATTCTGGGAGGAAGCCGCCGATTCTGCTGCTGCCGTCGTGGTAGTGGGGGCGAGCGTCGTTGTTGTGGACGTGGTCGTCGCGACTGTGGTCGTAGGGGCCGGCTCGGGGTCGACGGCAGCTGTGGTTGTGGTAGTCGGGGTGACGGTCGTTGTCGTGGACGTGGTCCTCACGGCTGTGGTCGTGGGAGCCGACTCGGGCTTGACGGCCGCCATTGTGGTGGTTGTGGTTGTGATGGCGAGCGTCGTTGCCGCGGCCAAGGTGGTCGTAACGAGCGGCTCGGGTGCCGGTCCTGCAGCCGCCTCAGCGGATTCCGGCGTCTCAGCGGAGACCGGCGGCACCGCCTGCTGCGGGGCTACCGCATCAGGGGCTGCGCACCCCACGAGGACGGCGACCGCCGCCAAGAAGCTCAGCCCGCGGGCTGCCACAAAACGCGTTCCTCCATCATGTCTCGCGATCAGAGGCCAACCGGCGATTGTCTCTCGAGGCATTACAAGAACCCGGCCAGACTGGCCAGCCCGGCGCAGTATTGTTGTCTCAACTACAATGCCCCTCTCTGGACATCCGGAGCCAGAGTTCGCCCGCGTTGAGGAGTCTTGAGATTGCCTGGTCGGCCAAGCCTCGCAGCGCATCGAAGTCCGGAGCGGCCGGAGCGACGCCGGTCGTTGGCAGTCCGGGTCGCGGCAGCAGGGATCATTGTCGCGGTCTTGGCGCCAACGACCGCGGCTGCCCGTCCAGCGGACTCTCTCGCGCCTGCGGAGGTGGCCCTGGTCGCCCGGCCCGCGGCGGTGACCGGGTTGAGCGTGCAGGCGGGCGACGCGCCCGGAGAGCTCCACGTCAGCTGGGATCCCCATCCGAACGGCGCGGTCGACTACCGGGTGAAGTGGGCGCCTGTGGGCCAGAACTTCAAGAAGATCAAAGAGACGGACTGGAACGCGTTCCCCACCGACAACGAGTTGACGATCTCAGGGCTCTGGCCCGGCCATTCCTACAAGGTGCAGGTGCGGGCCCGCTTCAGTGGCCCCAACAGCCAGTGGAGCGAGGTGGTCACCGGCACCGCGGCCGAGACGACGACATCCACCAAGGTGACCGACCTGAAGTTGACGGATCTGTCCGGCCAGCCCGCCGAGAACAGCGGACCGTCCTACGCGGACGCGGACTCCGTGGTGTGGTCGGCGACGCTCACGGTGGGGACGGACGGTTCGTCGCCGCCGGGGTCGGGCTACTCGCGATGGGCGGGGCTGGGCGAGCTGTCGGAGCGGGGGCTCACGCTGGGCGGCACCTCGATGCGGGTGATGCTGATCGTCCAGCTGGGGGGAGGCCTCTTCCTGGCCATGGACCGCGCGACCGATACGGACTTCACGCTCACCCTGGGCGACGCCGAGTTCGCAGCCGGCGAGAGCCTGGTCCCCGACACAGCCGGGTCGGGCCGCTACTGGTGGCCGACCGACGGCGACCTCTGGACCGACGGCGAGGAGGTGGCCGCCAGCATCACCGCCGGCTCAACAGCGCTGGGCGAGCGGGCGACCGCACCGCCGATCGCATACTTCAGCCAGATGCCCGGCCAGCACGACGGCACCGGCCCGTTCACACTGAGGCTGAACTTCGACCGGGAACTGCCCGTCACCGCGGCCGCGCTGAAGGACCACGCGCTGGAGACGGTCGGCGGGACGGTGACCGGCGTGGCCGCGGTGTCGGACGGCTCGACACAGATCTGGTTGATCACGGTGCAGCCCGACGGGCCCGGCGACGTCACCGTCGCGCTGCCCGCCGAGGAGGCCTGCGATGATCTGGGCGCGGTGTGCACCGCCGACGGCCTGAAGCTGCACAACCGAGCCCAGGCGTTGGTGGCCGGTCCGTTCACGGACTGGGACGCGGTCGGCCAAAGGACCACCTCGCTGGCCAGCGGCTCTTACCACACCTGCGCGATTCAGGCCGACGGCACACTCACCTGCTGGGGGGCCAACGAGAAGGGGCAACTCGACGCCCCGGCGGGCACCTACAAGACGGTCGCGGCAGGAGCCATCTACAGCTGCGCGATGGCCACCGACGACACGATCGCCTGCTGGGGTTACAACACCAACGGCTCGACCCAGCCCCCGGCAGGCACCTACGCAGAGTTCGCCGTGGGGCAACGCCACAGCTGCGCCATCGCCTTCGACGACACCATCACCTGCTGGGGATACAACGCGTGGGGGCAGACACTCTTCCCGGCGGGCACCTACAAGGCCATCGATGTCGGCTGGGAGCACTCCTGCGCCATCGCCACCGACAGCACGCTGGCGTGCTGGGGATACCCCGACTGGGGCAACGTCGACCCGCCAGCGGGCACCTACCAGGCTCTGGCCAGCGGGGACGTCCACAACTGCGCGATCGCCACCGACGACACCATCACCTGCTGGGGAA
>VYCM01000048.1 GCA_009843915.1 Acidimicrobiaceae bacterium
GCCTCCGGGCAGGCATCCCACCCGCCGACCTGTACGCCCACCGGCGGGGCGAACCGGTCAGCGATGAGGGACAAGCCATCATCGACCGGGTCGTCACTCCCTACAGCGAGGGCCGCAACGAACGCGACTGGAACGAGCAGGGACCGCAATCACCGACGCTGATCGCGCGGTCGCTGTGGCCACCGTGGCAAGCCCGTCCGCTGCATGCCGCCGTCGGGCTGCTGCCGCGGGGCACACGTACCACCGAGGCCCTCCAGCAGCGCATGGCGGAGCTCCATCCTGAGTCGTGGCCCGCGAAGCCGTTCTGGGTTCCGGCCGTTCGACTCTCCGACGGTGAGCGAGTGGTGTTCGGGCGCGACGATCTGCCGGCCACGGCAGCGGAGGCGGTGCGGGCCAGTTGCGCCGTGCCTGTCCTCTTCGAGCCGGTCACCGTGGACGGGAAGCGCTACATCGACGGCGGCCTGCACTCCTACACCAACGTCGACCTGATGGGACCGCCCGCCTTCGACCTGGTCGTCGTGTCGTCGCCGATGAGCGGCACCGCTGGATGGTCGCGGGTCCGCGGCTCCCTGTCGGAGGCTTGGACCAGCGCCCGGTCCAGCGTCGGACTGGGCGAGCCCAAACCGCCCGGTCCCCAGGCCGACGATCAAGCCTGGTGGTCGGAGGCGCTGGGACTGGCGTGGGACGACGGCAGGGCCATGCGGGCGGCGCGGCGGCAGTGGGTCGACGACAAGCTGAACGAGGAGCTGGAAGGGCTGCGCCGCCGGGGCATCGCCGTGCTGGTGGTGGAACCCGACGCCGACGGGGTGGAACTGGTGGACACCGGAAGCGGCGAAGACGTCGACCGCACCGGCCACGGCTCCGAGGAGGCCGATCACAGCGATCCCATGTGGGTGTGGCGAGCCGAGATGGCCGCGGCCGCGGACCAGGCTGTCCGCCGCATCGTCAGGGACCGCGACAACTGGCGCCCGGCCGGCCTGCTGCGCCGCGCCGCGGGCTGATCGGCGCCCCGACCCCTCTACCCCTGCCTTGACGCGATGAGCAGCGGCCGCTTCGACGACAGCGACTTCGTGCGGGCCTGCCGCCAACAGCCGCATCGGCGGGTGCCGGTGTGGTTCATGCGGCAGGCCGGCCGATCCCTTCCCGAGTACCGGTCCGTGCGGGGCACCGGCTCGATACTCGACGCCATCGCCGACGCCGACCGGGCCGCAGAGATCACACTTCAGCCGGTGCGCCGCTACGGCGTGGACGCCGCCATCCTGTTCAGCGACATCGTGGTGCCGGCCCATGCCGTCGGTTTCGGCGTCGATGTCGTGCCCGGCACCGGGCCGGTCGTTGAGCATTCCTTCGCAGCCCGCGGCGACCTCGATCGCCTGCGCCCACTTGATCCCGTCGCCGACACGCCGTACGTGATCGAGACCGTCCGGCGCGCCGTCGAAGCGCTGGACGTGCCCCTCATCGGGTTCGCAGGCGCGCCGTTCACGGTGGCGTCGTACCTGGTGGAGGGAGGCCCGTCCCGTCACCATGCCCGGACCAAGGCCCTGATGGTCGGCGACGAGGCCCTGTGGCACGAACTCATGGACCGCCTCGCCGACCTCGCCATCGCTTCGCTGCTCGCGCAGGTGGAGGCCGGGGCGGCCGCAGTGCAGCTCTTCGACAGCTGGGCGGGGGTACTGTCGCCCGACCAGTACCGGCGGGGTGTAGCACCGCACTCCGCAAGGGTGCTGGAGGCAGTGGGCTCCACCGGAGTGCCGCGGATCCACTTCGGAGTCGGCACCGGCGAGCTTCTCGACCAGATGGGCGACTGCGGTGCGGAGGTGGTGGGCGTCGACTTCCGCGTGCCCATCGACTCAGCCCGGCGACGGGTCGGGCCCGGCCGGGCGCTGCAGGGAAACCTGGACCCCGCGGTGGTCCTGGCCGGAGAGTCGGCGGCCTGCGACGCGGCCCGAGCCGTGCTGGCCGCCAACGACGGTCATCCCGGCTTCGTCTTCAACCTGGGCCACGGCGTCCTGCCCGACAGTGATCCGGATGTGCTGGCCCGCGTGGTGCAAGTAGTGCACGACGAGGGCCGGGTCTTGTGCCAGTGACCGCGCCGGGAAGCCGGGTGGTCATTGCCGGCGCGGGCATCTCCGGGCTGGTCGCCGCGTACGAACTCCAGCGCGCCGGGATCGAGGCAGTCGTGCTGGAAGCGGGAGACCGGCCGGGCGGAAAGATCGACAGCGCTCCGGTCGGCGGGCTGACCGTCGACTCGGGGCCCGACGGTTTCGTGGCCCGCGACCCTGCCGCGGCCGAGCTGTGCCGCCGGCTCGGTCTGGGCGCGGAACTGGTGGAGCCGGCCGCGAGCGGGGCTTACGTGTGGGTCGACGGCCGGCTGTACCCGCTTCCGGCCTGCTCCGTGCTCGGTGCGGTGTGGACCGCCGACGCGGTGGCGGGCACCGGCGTGGTCTCCGAGCAGGCCGTCGACGCGCTGACCCGCGGGCTGGCCCGCGACGCCGACCCGCTTCTTGGCGACGCTTCGGTGGGCGAGGTGCTGCGTCCCCGGCTCGGCGACGAGGTGTTCGAGCGGCTCGTCGACCCCCTGCTCGGCGGCATCAACGCCGGATCGGCCGACCAGATGAGCATCGAGGCCTGCGCCCCGCCGTTGTACGAGGCAGCCCAGCGGGGAGGCCCGCTCGGCCCCGCCCTCCAGCGGGTCGCCTCTGCGCAGGGCCGGGACCGCGGCCGGGAGGCGATGGGGCCGGTGTTCCAGAGCGTGAGGGGCGGGGTGACCCGAATCGTGGACGCCCTTGCCGCCGAGTTGGGCACCGCCGTGAAGCTGACCACCCCCGTCGAGTCGGTGCAGCCGCAAGCAGCCCGCGGTGCCGGCCGTCGATGGAGGGTGACGACGCCGAACGGTCCCCTCGACGCCGACGGGGTGATCCTGACCTGCCCCGCCTGGGAGTCGGCTCGCCTGCTCGAACCGCTCGCGCCGGACGCGGCAGCAATCCTCGGCGACATCGAGCACGCCGACGTCGCGCTGGCCACCTTCGTTGTCGGCAACGAGCACCTGGCCCGGCCCCTCGACGGCAGCGGCTTCCTGGTGCCCCGCAGCCAGGGACTCATCACCACGGCATGCTCCTGGGCATCCTCGAAATGGCGGCACTACGCCCATGAGGGGCTTGCCGTCCTGCGCGTGTCGGCCGGGCGGACCGACGACCGGCGCTGGATGGACCTCGACTCCACTGAGCTGGTCTCGACACTGGCCACCGAGCTCGCCGACACCGGTGTGGTTTCGTTTCAGGATGCCGTTCGGGGCCGCTTCGAGGCCCGGGTCACGCCGTGGCTCCGCTCCCTCCCGCAGTACCGGCCGGGCCACCTCGAGCGGGCCGCCGCCGTGGACGCCTGCCTGGCGGAGGGTACGCCCGGACTGGTGACCGCCGGCGCCGCCTTCCGGGGCGTGGGCCTTCCGGCTTGCATCCGCGGCGCGCAGGAGGCGGCAACCGCACTGAGGAGGACCGTGCTGTGCTAGACGAACCGTTTGTGAACCCGGATCCCGCCCCAGGCGAAGCCGAGCCGGTGCTGGCTCCCCTCGTCGCGCCCGACACCGGCCCGGCCCGCGAGTGGGCCGAGGCCAGCCCGCCGCTCGTCACCGTCCATCCCGACGAGCTGCCCGAGGGCGACAGCCACCTCAGCGTGACACGCACCTTCTGTTTCGCCGACCTCTGCGGCTTCACCGGCTACACCCGGGCCCATGGGCCCCACGAGGCCGTGACCATGCTCGGGGAATTTCGCAGGGTCACCCGCAGCGTGGCCGCCAAGCGGGGCGTGCGGGTGGCCAAGTGGCTGGGCGACGGAGCGATGCTGGTGTCCACCAACGCGGCCGCCGCGCTGTCGCTGGGCGCCCACCTCATCCACCATTTCGCCAGCCGGGGCGTACAGATCCGGGTCGGCGCAGCCACCGGCGAGGCGCTGCTGTTCGAGGGGGACGACTACGTCGGCGAGCCGGTCAACCTGGCCGCCAAGCTTTGCGCGGCCGCCCCTCCGGGCGAGATGTACACCGTCACCGACCCGCTCGATATGCCCGACTGGGTGACATGCATCGGCGACGTGACCGTGCAGATTCGGGGCGTCGGCCCCATCTCCGGCGTTCACCGTGTGCTCCCCCTCGGGCTCGCTGATGAGCACGGGAGCGACGTGAACAGGCTCAGCAGCGACATCGACGCTCTCACCAACGAGCTCGACCAGCTCAGCAGCGAGCTCGGCAACGAACTCAACCAACTCAGCAGCGAACTCGACGAGCTTGGGGCGGCGGGCAACGAACCCACCAGCGACCGCTGAGCGACCGGCGAAGGGTTGAGCACGGTGGCAGCGCGGGGGACGCAGGGCCGGACGGCTGACACCGGCGGCGCATCCGTACTGACCGTGGGAAAGCCGTGGATCCGCGGCGTGCTGGCGGGGCTGCTGCTGGCTGCCTCGTTGCCGCCCTGGGGCTTCTGGCCTCTGAGCTTCGTCGGGATGGCGCTCTGGGTCGAGCTGCTGACCGAATCCAGCTACTGGCGCCGAGCCGGCCTGTCGGCACTGGTCAGCGTCGGCTGGATGGCGCCTGCCACTGTCTGGATGGTCGACCTGACGCCGGTCGGCTGGCCCCTGGCGGTGCTCGGATTCGCGGCGATGCATGCCGTGGCCGGCGCGCTCGTGCCGCCCGACGGCCGGCGCCACGCCGCCTTTCCGGCCGCATTCGCTCTGGCCGAGCTGCTGAGGTGGACCTGGCCCTTCGGCGGCGTGCCCTTGGCGACGATGGCCATGGCGCAGGTGTCCGGCCCGCTCGCGTCGGCGGCCCGCGTCGGCGGCCCGCTGCTGCTGACCGCACTCACCGCGGTGGGCGGGGTAACGCTGGCCGCGATCCTGGCAGCACGCCTCCGGCCGGCCGCAGTGGGAATGGGTGTGCTGCTGGTGGCCTGGCTGGCCGCCATCGTCGCGCCCGGCTCCGAGCCGATCGATGTCGACGGCACCCCGAACGACGATGCCCTCATCACCGTCGCCGCGGTTCAGGGCGGCGGTCCGCAGAACACCAGAGCCGACGTGTGCGAGCAGCGGGCCGTGTTCGAACGCCACCTCAACACCACCCTCCAGCAGGTGTCCGCGCCGGTTGATCTGGTGGTGTGGCCCGAGGACGTGGTCCACCCCAGCCCGGACACGGCGATCACGCCGGCGCGCTGCGACCAGCCGCTGCTCGCCGACAGCGAGGCCCGAGCCGCGCTGTCGAACCTGGCCCGCGACCTGGACACGGTGCTCATCGTCGGCTTCTTCGAGCGGACCGCCGATCGCGAGGCCAACCGCAATTACGCGGCCGTCTACGACTCATCGGGCGTGCCGGTCGACACCTACGACAAGGTCCAGCTGGTGCCCTTCGGCGAGTATGTCCCGCTGCGCGCCACGGCCGAGCGCTTCAGCGACGAGCTGCCCGCCCGCGACGTTCGGGCCGGAGCCTCCGACGAGCCCGCCGTCCTGGACACGCCGCTGGGTCCGCTGGGCGTGGCCATCTCCTGGGAGATCTTCTTCGACCATCGAGCCCGCAGCGCGGTCGGCGGCGGCGAGGGCCGGGTGCTGCTCAACCCCACCAACGGCTCCAGCTACTGGCTGACCGTGGTCCAGACCCAGCAGATCGCGTCCAGCCGCCTGAGAGCCATCGAGACCGACCGGTGGGTGGTCCAGGCCGCGCCGACCGGATTCTCCGCGGTGATCACTCCCGAGGGCGACGTGATCACCAGGACCGGGATCTCCGAGAGCAGGGTGATCCAGACGACGGTTGAGCTGCGCCACGGCGATACGCTCGCGGTCCGGTTGGGGGCATGGCCTGTGGCTGTCGCCGCAGCGCTGACGCTCTCGCTGGCGCTCGGCCTCGGCCGTGTGTTGACCGGATCCAGGCCAGGGAGAAAGCTCTAACGCCATGCCCGCCCCCGCCGACAACCACGCACCCCTGCGCGTGGCCCTGCTGTCGTACCGGGGCAAGCCTCATGTTGGCGGGCAGGGCGTGTATGTGAGCCGCCTGTCCGCCGCGCTCACCGATCTGGGCCACCGTGTGGTGGTGCTCGGCGGTCCCCCCTATCCGGAACTCGACGAACGGGTGCCGCTGGTGCGGCTCGGCGGTCTCGACATCTGGGCCCCGCCCCATCCCATGCGCAAGCCCAGGGCCTGGGAGCTGAAGGACTGGATCGACATCGCCGAGCACGTCTCCTTCGTCACCGGCAACTTCAGCGAGCCCATGGCCTTCAGCCTGCGAGCGTGGCGGCATCTGCGCACCAGGCGGGCCCACTTCGACGTAGTGCACGACAACCAGACCCTGGGCTGGGGCATCCTGGCTCTGCAGCGCCAGGGATGGCCGCTGCTGGAGACAATCCACCACCCGATCACCGTGGATCGCCGCCTCGAGCTGGCCCACGCCCACACCCTGCGGGAGCAGATCGGCAAGCGCCGCTGGTACGCGTTCACGAAGATGCAGACCCAGGTGGCCAGACGGCTGCCCAGGGTGTTGACCGTCTCCGAATCGTCCAAGCGCGACATCGCCAACGATCACGGGGTGCCGCCGGAGCGCATCCATGTGGTGCCCGTGGGCGTGGACCCCGAACTGTTCGCGCCGCTTCCCGAGATCGCCCGGGTGCCGGGCCGGCTGATCACCACCGCCAGCGCCGACGTCACCATGAAGGGACTCAGCTTCCTGCTGGAGGCGGTGGCCAAGCTGCGCACCGAGCGCCACATAGAGCTGACCATCATCGGCAAGGCCAAGACCGATTCCGCGGCCAGCCGGGCCATCTCGGAGCTCGGGCTGGCCGACGCGGTCACCTTCGTGTCGGGAGTGTCGGACCGCCGCATCGTCGAGCTGTACGCCGAAGCCGAGCTGGCGGTCGTGCCCTCGCTGTACGAGGGGTTCTCGCTGCCGGCCATCGAGGCCATGTCGTGCGGTGTGCCGCTCGTGGCCACCACCGGCGGAGCGCTGCCCGAGGTGGCCGGCACGCACGGCGAGACCTGCTTCCTGACCGAGCCCGGCGACGCCGAAGCACTGGCAGCCGTGCTGCAGGACGCGCTCGACAGCCCCGAGGCCCGGGACCGGGTGGGGCGGGCCGGACGCGAGCGTGTGGTGAGCCAGTGGTCCTGGCGGCACACAGCGGAACGAACGGTGGAGCAGTACCGAGCGGTGATCGAGGCGTCCGGCTGATGCTCACCGTCGACTACGACCGTCTCGACCTGAGCGCCGGTGAGCGCCTGCTGGATCTGGGCTGCGGCTTCGGTCGGCACTCGTATGAGGCCCTCAAGCGCGGCGCGGAGGTGGTGGCCTGCGACCTGGCCCGCCCCGAGGTTGAGCAGGTACGCGACCTGGCACGGCTGCTGGTGGCCGAAGGCGAGGTCGGCCAGTCGGTGACGGCCGCGCCCGTGCAGGGAGACGCCGTGGGACTTCCCTTCGACGACGACTCGTTCGACAGGGTCATCGCGTCGGAGGTGCTCGAGCACATCGGTGACGACGAGTCGGCCTTCGCCGAACTGGCCAGGGTGCTGCGCCCGGGGGGCCGGCTGGCCGTGACCATCCCGGCGTGGCTGTCCGAGACGGTGTGCTGGAAGCTGTCCAGCGACTACCACGCGCCGGCGGTGCCGGGCGGCCATGTGCGCATCTACCGGCTGCGCGACGTGCGGCGCAAGCTGGCCTCGGCGGGGCTGCAGCCGGGCCGCTGGCACCGGGCCCATGCCCTCCACACCCCCTACTGGTGGCTGCGATGCGCGGTGGGGCCCAATCGTGAAGTCAGCGAGAACCGGCTCGTCGGCGCCTACCACCGGGTGCTCGAATGGGACATCGTCAAGCAGCCGCGCGTCACCGCGGCCGCGGAGAGGCTGCTCAACCCGCTGCTGGGCAAGAGCCTCGTCGTGTACGCCGACAAGCCGCTCCACGCGTCGGGATCGGAGCGGGCCCGCCGGAGCGAGGACATGGCCCATGCCGCCTGAACCGCGCCGGCAGCTCGGCCGCCGCTCGACCAACGGGAGCGTCCCCGCAGCCGGCGAGCCTGGCCGGCCCGCACCGGAGACACCGGAGGTGGCCGCTTCGCTGTCGCGAGCCGAGGCCGACCGCACTGCGGACACGATCGCCGCCCTACAGCTGTCCAGCGGCATGATCCCCCGCTTCGCGGGCGGCGTGGCCGATCCCTGGAACCACGTAGAGGCTGCCATGGCCCTGACCGTCGCCGGGCGCCGGGCGGAGGCCGACGCGGCCTACGAGTGGCTGGCCCGCATCCAGCGGCCCGATGGATCCTGGCACCAGTACTACACCGCCGACGGCGTCGACCAGGACAAGCTCGACGCCAACACGATCGCGTACATCGCCACCGGCGTGTGGCACCACTGGCTGTGCTTCGGCGACGCTGGGTACCTGGCCGAGATGTGGCCCGTGGTCCAGCGGGCCCTCGACTTCGTTCTGGGCCTGCAGACGCCCCGAGGCGAGATCCTGTGGGCTCGCCACGCCGACGGCACTCCCTGGCCGTTCGCGCTGCTCACCGGTTCTTCCTCGATCAGCCACAGCCTGCGGTGCGGTCTGGCGATCGCGCATGCGGTGGGCGAGGAGCGCCCGAGCTGGGAGCTGGCCCTGGCCCGGCTGGTCCACACCGTCCGCCACTACGGCCATGACGCGTTCGCGCCCAAGGACCGCTGGGCCATGGACTGGTACTACCCGGTTCTGGCGGGGGTGCTGACCGGTTCTGAGGCTCGGGCCCGGATGGCGTCGAGGCGCAGGCTCTTCGTGCACGAGGGCGAGGGCGTGCGCTGCGTGAGCAACCAGGATTGGGTGACCACCGCGGAGACCTGCGAATGTGTCCTGGCTTACCTGGCTGCCGGCGACCAGGCGGCGGCCCTTGAGCTGTTCGAGTGGGTCCAGCGCCTGCGCGAGTCCGACGGCAGCTACCTGACCGGCCGGGCCTTCCCCGCCGAGGTGAGCTATCCCGACCGGGAGTGCTCCACCTACTCGGCGGCCGCGGTGCTGCTGGCCGCCGACGCCCTGGCCGGGGACAGCCCGACCTCGGGCCTCTTCGTGGACCTGGATGCGCTGCCAGCCCCGCTCGACCTGGACCCCGTGGAAGAGCCAGCCCGCGACTAGCCGCCGTCTTCGGCTGCGCCGTAGTCGCCGAAGGGGGCGTCCCGCTCGGCGATGACCTGCCGGAAGCCCTTGGTCTCGAAGCTCTCCACCCAGCGGTAAGCCTCCTCGGTGTGGCGGGTCATGCCGTCGAAGAGCGTGCCGAGCAGCTGGGTGGTGCGTAGGCCCATGTTCTCGAAGGCCTGGTTGATGAGCAGCTTGTTGAGGGCCAGCTGGCTGGCGGGGATGTGCTCGAACCGGCGGGCGTACGCCTCCACCGTCTCGGAGAGTTCGCCGGGCGGGCATACGTGGGACACCAGCCCGATGCGATGGGCAGTGGCCGCATCGATGGCGTCACCCGACAGCAGGAACTGCTTGGCGTGCTCCAACCCGAGCCGGTACACCCACAGCATGGTGGTGGGCGTGCCGAAGATACGCGACGGCGCGTAGCCGATGTGGGCGTCGGAGGCCATGAACAGCAGGTCGCAGCACAGGATCAGGTCGGTGGCCCCGCCGATGGCCCAGCCGTGGATCTGGCCCAGCACCGGCTTGGGGCACTCCCAGATCTTCATGAACCGTTTGACGTTCTGGCCCATGAACTGGTGGTCCCGCACGGGATCCCAGGCGCCCGGCCTGGGCTCGGGCGAGGGGGCGTCATACGGGCTCGACCAGGCGTCCTCGATGGCGGCCGTGTCGGTCGGGTCGTCGACGCCGTCAGGAGTGAGGTCGTAGCCGGCGGTGAGAACCCGGCCCGCGCCGCGGATGATGACCGAGCGCACTGGCTTGGACTTAGTGGCCGCATCGATGCCGTCGGCCACCCCGGCGATCATGGCCTCGGTGAGCGTGTTGAGGCGCTCCGGACGGTTCAGGGTGATAACCGCGATGCTGCCCTTCTCGGTGTAGTCGACGGGGCTCGCCAGCGGCTGGTCTCCGGCGGTTGTCATAGCGAGTTGGCGCGGCCGGAAGCCATACGGCGAGTCTAAGCATCCGCCTCTAGGGTCTAGGTCAATGTGGCATGAGAGGCAGCTGCTGATCGACGGCGAGTTCGTGGATGCCGCCGGTAGAGCCGTCTTCCCGACGATCAATCCGGCCACCGAGGAGATTCTGGGGGTGGCCGCCGACGCCGGTGTGGAAGACGCTGAGGCCGCCGTGGCCGCTGCCCGGCGAGCCTTCGACACCACCGACTGGTCCCGGGACCACGCCTTCCGGGCGCACTGCCTGCGGCAGATGCATGATGCGCTCACTTTCCGCATCGAGGAGATGCGGGCCATCACCGTGGCCGAGGCCGGGGCGCCGATCATGCTCACCCGGGGCGGCCCGCAACTGGAGGCCCCGGTGAAAATGCTGCGCTGGCACGCCGACCTGCTCGACTCGTACTCCTGGACCGAGGATCTGGGCGTGGCCGAGTCGGTTTACGGGTCGCACCGGCGCTGGATCGAGCGGGAGGCGACCGGGGTGGTGGGGGCCATCACCCCCTACAACTTCCCCACCCAGATCAACCTGGCCAAGCTGGCGCCCGCCCTGGCCGCGGGCTGCACAGTTGTGCTCAAGGGGGCACCCGACACCCCGTGGTCGGCTTTGGCGCTGGGCCGGCTGATCGCGGAGCGGACCGACACCCCCGCGGGGGTGGTGAACGTCCTGTCTTCGTCGGGTGCGGCGGTGGGCGAGGCGCTGACCACCCACCCGGGTGTGGACATGGTCAGCTTCACCGGGTCCACCGCGGTGGGGCGGCGGGTGATGGCCGCCGCGTCGGCCACCGTGAAGAAGGTGTTCCTGGAGCTCGGCGGCAAGAGCGCCTACGTGGTGCTCGACGACGCCGACGTCGGCACGGTCGGGTTGATGGCCGCGGCGATGGTGTGCACCCATGCCGGCCAGGGCTGCGCCATCACCACCCGGCTGGTGGTGCCAGCCGCCATGCACGACACGGTGGTGGACGCGGTGGAGGCCACCCTCGACGGCATGCCCTACGGCGACCCGACCGACGAGTCGCACCTCATGGGTCCGCTGATCAGCGAGCGCCAGCGGTCCAAGGTGGAGGGCCTCGTGGACGTGGCCCGCTCCGAGGGAGCCGCCGTGGTGCGGGGCGGGCGGCGGCCCGATCACCTGCCGCGGGGCTACTACTACGAGCCCACCGTGCTGGTCGGAGTGGGCGAGGACGACACCATCGCCCAGCAGGAGGTGTTCGGTCCGGTGCTGTCGGTGATCGCCTACGACGGCGACGACGACGAGGCGGTGCGCATCGCCAACAATTCGGAGTTCGGCCTGTCGGGGGCGGTGGCCAGCGCGGATTCCGAGCGGGCACGGTCGGTGGCCCGCCGCATCCGGACGGGAACGGTGAGCGTGAACGGCGGCGTCTACTACGGGCCTGACGCCCCCTTCGGGGGCTACAAGCAGTCGGGCATCGGCCGCGAGATGGGCGTGGCCGGTTTCGAGGAGTTCCTCGAGATCAAGACCCTCGCCGAACCAGCGCCATGACGAGAGTATGACCGTACTGCTCGCCTTGGTGGGCTTGCTGCTGGGCGGTGTGGCCGGGGGGTTAGTCGGTCTGCTCGCGGGAGGGGTCATCGGCTTCCTGGTGGGCCAGCAGCTGGATCTGCGCAAACGGCTCAAGAAGCTTGAGGAGACCCAGTCCCGGGTCGACGAGATCCAGTCCTGGGCCACCGAGATGAAGGCCTGGGCCCAGCAGACCCACGCATGGCTCATGAGACTCGGGCCCTCCACCCAACCGGCCGAGGCGCAGCCCGACACAGCCGCGCAACCGGATGCGGAGCCCGCGCCCGAAGCCGAGCCTGCGGCACCGCCCGAGTCTCCGGGAGTGGCTCCGGTCGTCAGGCCGGTCGCCTCCGAACCGAGCACCGATATACGAGCGCCCGTTCCCGGGCCGGCGACGCCCGCACCTCCGGACGCTTCGACCCGGGCGCCCCGTCCCCGCGAGCCGGCAGCCGTCGACGCTCCGGCACCGGCCGACGCCCGGGTAGCCTCCGACGCTCCGACGGCCGCAACCAGCCGCGCTCGGGAGCGGCTCTCCGATCCCGTTTCGTGGGTCGCCAACTGGATCAAGCAGTGGGTGACGACCGGCAACGCGCCGGTGAAGGTCGGCGTGCTCGTCTCGCTCGTCGGTGTGGGACTGCTGCTTCGGGAGGCCCACCGGCGGGGCATCATCGAGCTGACGATCGAGGTACGCCTGGCCGCGGCGGCCGTGTTCGGCCTCGTGCTGCTGGCTGTCGGCTGGCGCCAGCGCCGGAGCCGTCCGATCTACGGCGTCAGCCTCCAGGGCGGTGGCGTCGCCGTGCTGTACCTCACGACGTACGCGGCCTTCGTCGTGTATTACGTCGTGGGAGCGGTTCCCGCCGCTGCTGCGGTCGTGATCGTCACGGTCGGTGCGGGAGTGCTCTCGGTGCTTCAGGACTCGCGGGTGCTGGCCGTGCTGGGAATCATCGGCGGTTTCCTGGCCCCGGTGCTGACGTACTCGCGCCCCGACGACCACGTCTACGTCTTCACGTTCTTCCTGGTGCTGAACGCGGCGATCATCGGGGTGGCGTGGTTCAAGACCTGGCCGGAGTTGAACCTCCTCGGCTTCGGCTTCACGTTCGGTCTCACGTTCTTCTGGCTGGTCGACCGCTTCGAGCAGGACGAGTGGGTGTCCACCCAACCGTTCATCGCTCTGTTCGTGTTGATGTACATGGGCCTGCCGGCCCTGTTCGCGGCCCGTGAGGCCCCGGACCTCAAGACCGTATTCGATGGGTCGCGGGTGCCGGACATGGCGTTCGTACGTGGGGCATGGACGGCGCCGCTCGTGTTCGGCACGCCGTTCGCGGGGCTGGGCCTGCAGCAGTTGGCGGCGGGCCACACCGATTACGGCCTGGCCATCACCGCCGCCGGTCTCGCCGTGATCCAAGCTGCGCTGGGGTTGACCATGCGAAGGCTCGGCGCCGACGGACGCCAGCTGGCGGAGGCCTACGCCGGGCTCGGCGTAGCGTTCAGCGCCATCGCCGTCCCGCTCGCGCTGGAGGCCTACTTCACGTCGACGGTCTGGGCGGCACAGGGCCTGTTCTTGCTGTGGCTGGGCTGCCGGCGGGACCGCCTGCTGGCCTTGACCGGCGGTGCGGTGCTGCAGGTTCTGGCCGCAGTCTCCTTCGCCCAGCACCTAGGGGAGTCGCTCCCCTATCCGGACGGCGCCTGGCCGATCGCCAACCAGCACTTCCTGGGCGCACTCCTGCTGGCCGTGGCTGGCTTGGCATCGGGGCGGCTGCTCAGCCGCAGGCCGCAGCAAGGCGACGGCGACCAGGCCCTCGTTTGGACTGCGCTGGGCTGGGGGGTTGTGTGGTGGCTGGTCGGCGGGGTGATGGAGATCGTCCAACAATTGCCCGACAGCAGCCAGTTGTCGGCGGTCCTGGGGTTCATGGTCGGATCGTTCGCGGCCGGATCGTTGGGCGCCCGCCGGCTGCGATGGCAGCAGCTCGAGTCCGTGGGACTCCTGATCCTGCCGACTCTGGTCTTGATGCTGGTGCTGTCGCTGCTCGCTCAGTCCCATCCCCTCGATGAGTGGGGGTGGGCGGCCTGGCCGCCAGCTTTCGCGGCGCACTACCTGGTCCTGCGCCGCCGGGAGGGTTCGTTCCCGCGGCTGGCGGCTCTGGTCCATACGGGCGGCTATTGGACACTGGCAGCGCTGGCTGCGGCCGAGGTCTACTGGCAGGTAGACCGGGTCGCCGAGGGTGTGTGGCCGTTGGCCGCGACGGTGGCCGCGGCCCTGGCGCTGGCGAGCGCGACGATGGCCGGCCGGCGCCGGCTGGCGTGGCCGGTCGCGGCCCACTGGCGGACGTACCTTCTGGCCTGCGCCGGTCCGCTGCTGGCAGTGCTCGCAGTGGTGGTGCTCGGCGCGGCGGTGTCCCACGACGGAGACCCCACGCCGCTGCTGTTCCTGCCGGTGGTGAACCCCTTGGGGGTCCTCATCGGATTGCAGCTGGCCGCGCTGCTCGCCTGGAGGAGGCTGGCCGGGCCCCAGCCGGACCATCCGTTCGAGGCCATCGTGACCGCTCGCTGGGCGCCGGCACTGGCCGTGCTGGGGTTGGTTCTCGCCACGGTGGAGACGGCCCGAGCCGTGAGCCACTGGATGGACGTGCCGTGGGAGTTGGATGCACTGTGGGACGCCACCGAGTTGCAGACGTCGCTGTCGATCCTCTGGGCGGTGATCGGTCTGTCGGGGATGGTGGCCGGAGTGCGCATGGCCCGCCGAGCCGTGTGGGTGGCGGGAGCGTCGTGGATGGCGGTGGTGGTTGTCAAGCTGTTCCTGGTCGACTTGAGCAGCCTGACCGCGCTGGGCCGGGTGGTGTCGTTCATTGTGGTCGGGGTGCTGCTGCTGATAGTCGGCTACCTGGCCCCGGTGCCCCCGGCCGCGGCTGAAGACTCCGAAGATTCTCAGCCCGTTTGATCCACGCCAACGAGCACCTTGATCGAGGCTGCTGCTGCGCTGCCGTCGTCGCAGGCTTCGGCCCAGCCAGCGGCGTCGGAGTTGTGGTTGGCGTCATGGATGGCGACTGAGGCGCCCCGGTCGAGCAGGTGGCGGACCATCTCGGAGCGCTGGAACTGCACGGCGAAGTGCAGCGCGGTGGTGTTCTGGTAGGGGCGGGCGTCGATGTCGGCGCCGGAGTCGAGGAGATAGTCGACGATCTCCCGCCGGTTGTTGAGGGCGGCGAACACCAGTGCCTCGCCCACGATGTCAGCCGGATCGTCGGAGGGTGGAGGGCCAGCGGGCCGGCCCACGTCGGCCCAGTTGGGGCGGTACGGGCCGGGGTCTGCCTGCAGCGACCCGTCGGGCGATACCCATCGTTGAACCTCGGCCAGCAGCCCCGAGGCCGCGGCCAGCCACAGCGAGGGCCGGTGCAGGCCGTGCGCGACCAGCACGTCGGCCGCCTCGGTGGAGCTGTGCATAGCTGCCGACTCCAGCGGCGTGATGTCGGCGTCGGCGCGGGCTGCAGGATCGGCGCCGGCGGCCAGCAGCTGCGTACAGAGGTCGGCCAGGTTCCAGCACCCGGCCAGGTTCAGGGCCCGGTCCAGATCGGCGCCCGCATCGATGAGCACGGCGACCAACTCCGGCGACGGCACCCCACCCTCGGGCTGCGTCATCCACTCGAGCATGGTGTTCTCGCCGACCCTGAGGTTCACCACCCCCGGATCGGCCTCAAGAGCCGCCCGCAGCCCATCGACGTCCTCGGTGAGCAGAGCGTGCAGCGCCGGCTGGATCCGCTCGTCGCCATCGCTAGACATCGTGGTGCACCGCCTCGTCGCGACTGCTTCTGCTAGGGTATTACACATGACATGCCCTGAGATGCCACAATGATGACAATCAAACGTGCTGGTCTTGCATTGATGGTCAGTGTGGCCCTGGCCTGGATCGCTGGACTGTTCATGCCCGGGTACGGGCTCATAGATCCGGTGGACCAGAGCGACTTTCCCGCAGCGCGTGACGCCCTGGGCGATTCGGCGGTCCTTGCGCATTGGATGAACTTCATCACGCTCATTGCGCTGTTGCTGATGATCTTCGCCTTCCTGAGCATCTACCCTCTGGCGAGTCGGCAAGCCGGCGCGGGAGGCAGGCTCCTGCAGTTCGGCATCATCACTTCCGTCATCGAATGGAGCATCCTCATCGTCGTCGTGGGGATGCGGCACTTCGAGATCCACTTGATGCAGCGCAGCAACCTGGCTGATAGCGGATCTCAGTCGGCGGCTGACTTCGAGGCTGCGGCCCTGGGCGTGCACTACGGCATGACCGCGGTCCTGTTGGCGTTCGTGGTGATGTTCACGCTGGCGTCCATCCTGGTCGGCCTCGGGCTGGCCAAGCATCTGGCGTCCACCGACCTCTACAAGGGCGCGGCCTACGTGATGGCGGCATCCGGGCTAGTGGGGTTGGTCAACTTCCTCCTCGGCATGAACGATCCCGGCCTGGGCCTTGAGTCTCTGTTCACGATCAACGGCATAGCCCTGTTCGCCGCAGGAGCTTGCCTGCTGATCGTCGGGCTCGGCATGTACAAGGGTCGGATCGAGTTCGCCGAGCGCGAATAGCCAGGTTCGAGAGGCTCGTTCTGCCTGGAGCCTGACCCGGTTTCGACGAAGACGACGACACCGAACCCTGCACGGTCTGCGCGCTGTAGGAGCCACTCCCACTTAGCAAGTCCTCATCTCGCTTGCCAGTTCCAAGACCGGCTGATCCGCCGTGAAGCCAAGACGGTGCTCGGGGAGCCCGCTTACCCTGCCGGGCTAGAGTGAGTTGCGTGAGCATCGGGCATCATCCGGATGGGCCAGCTCTCGATCCCATTCAGGGTGTCTTGGAGATACTCGATAGAGCATCCATGACAGGCACAAACAAGCTCGGACTGTTACTTGCCTTGATCGATATAGCACCAGAACATGTGCAAAACAACCAACCGATCTCTAGACGAACCCTTGCTGAGCGATACCTGGATCTGCACTGGGAACACGGCCGCCCTTACCGAGACAGGATGCTCCGCCAGAGTTCAAGCAAGAAGAAGCGGAGCGACAACACGGTAGCTGATGACACGACCGTAATGCAGAATGTTCACGAACTGCGCGATCTGCTGAAGAAGCGCTCACGCGGCGACATTCAGCACCAGTCCTTCGAAGTAGTCAATCACAAAATGCGAAGCACCGAACAGCAAGAAGACTGGAAGAAAGCGCTTGACAGATCATTAGCTCGCATCGAGAAGGATCTATGGAGAAATCCTGTCGAAAGGCTTCAGATTCTCCCGGGAAATCCAGATCCGTTCTTGTTCTCTAACGACAATAGCCATATACAGTTTCTTCCTAATGTCGCGCACGAACTGACAAAATACTCTGGAGTGCTCCGACCCCTGATTGAGTTCCGGTTTGCGCAGCTAGTAGCCAAGATCAATGGAGAGCATCTCAACGCACTCGACTTCGATATCCATGAACATCTGTTTGGCCGTGACAGAATGATGCCACCCGACAGTGTGCGCACGGGCTTGACCAAGTTACAGAGAAGCAAGTGCATCCTGACAGGACGACAGATCCCGCGAAAGAATCGCTCACTTGATCATGTTATTCCGTGGTCGCGCAGCCGCCTATCAGCTATTGAAAACTTTGTCATCACAACGAGTAGCGTCAACAGCAGCAAGTCAGACTCACTCTTGGGGCCTGATCTCATCGATAGATGGCTCGAGTACCTTGACGACAATTCGGAACAGATTGTGGAACTTGCAGATGCAAATGATTGGCCTACTGACGTCGAACGTGTCGGCAGTGTGGCGCTTCACATCTATGAGACGCTCGATCCGGCTGTCGGCGTCTGGCAAGGCGACGATGGGGTTCAGCCTCTTGGGGATGAAGGCAAGACCAGAATCATAGGTGCATTGAAGCAACACCTATCTCGCGATGCCTAGTGCTTTGGACGGCTCCTGAATCTGGGTGGTTCGAGGTGGTCGGCCACCGAAGTAGCACCTGGAGCTGGGCAGAGACGCGCTTCGAGGTGCTCGGCCGCTAGGTGGAGCAGGTCCGGTCCCGCCTGAGCGCCGCCATCCGCTCCTAACAGCCCAAGGCGATGTCAAGCACCGTAGGCGACAGAATCGAAGTGTAGAGTCTCCGGCTCGTGGCTCTCAGCGACACTGCGGCAAAGCGAGTGGAGCGGTTTCTGGCCGCGCATCCGACGGGGCCCCTGGTGGTGTGCGTGGGGTCGGCGAGTGTGGCTGGGATCGTGTGGCTGGCCGAACACTCCCGGGGTCGGTCCGTGACCCTGCTCATCGGCGACATGAAGAGCCGCAACTTCGCGAAGGCCACCGACGCCCACCGCCAAACCGCTCTCGGCTTCGTTCAGCGCAGCGACGTGACCGTGCTCAACTGGTACCGCACCGACCGCTCCAACCAAGGGCGCTCCGAGGCCCACCTCAAGGTCTGGGCCGCCTGCGACAAGGCTGGAGACCCGCAGGCCTTTCTGGTCGGGTCGGCCAATCTCACCATGGCCGGACTGCACGAGAACGTCGAGATGATGACCGTCGCCGACGCTTCCGAGCACAGCTACCTGCGCAGCACCCTCCAACAGTTGCGGGGCAAGGCCTGGGACGCCAAGGAGCGACTAGAGGAATGGATCGAGCACGGCGATTCCCCGGCTGACCGCCACCACCCCCGAGGCCACCGATCTGGCCGGTCGCAAGCAGGCAGCACTCGTCGACAGCACGCATCCACAGCGTCCAACGGCTGTGGACCACAGGTCCTTGCGGTGGCAATCCTGATCGTGGCCGGAACTTGGCTGCTCATCACCCGGCGCAAGCCTCGCAGTTGATCACTCGGGTCCGGATCGCGCCACACCGACAACCCAGATGCCCACCAGCCTGTTGGGTCCGGCCGGGCTACGGGTAGAGGTGGGAGGCACTGCCGATCGGGACTTGACCCGGTTCGGGGTTGGTGACCAGTACCTCGCACTCCATGCGGTCGGGATCCCTGAAGAACAGGCTGAGCTTGCGGCCGAAGTCGGTGACCGTGCCGTCGGTGGCGCCGGCCGCTGTGAGCCTGGAGCGGATCTCGCCGAAGTCCTCAAGGCTGGCCGCGTGCAGGCCGATGTGGTCGAGTCGACCCCGGCCGAACATAGGCGTTTGATGGTCGGCCTGGTTGTTGCCGTCGATCTCGAAGACGTTGAGCTCCGTCGCCGGACCAACGTTGATGACGGTCATGCGCGGCCCGCCGGGGAATTCCTCGCCGTCGAACTCCACGGTGGCCCCGAACATCTCGATGTAGAACGCCTGGAGCCGGTCGGAGTCGTTGGTAATGACGGCCACATGGTCGAGTCCCTGCGTGAGCATCAGGTCACCACCTCTCGTTTCGCTGATGGAGTCGCTCGGCCGAACCTCCCGGCCAACCGTTGCGCCCGCATGGTACGGCAGACGGGCCACCACACCTCGCCCCGGTTCATTCGGCTCCCCACGCCTCGGCGTCGTCCCAGAAGTCGTCGGGCTGTTCCGGGAATCGCTGGTACGCCGCCCGGTCCGCCTCACCCCTGGCCCGCTTCACCGCGGCCACGACACCCGCTATGTCTTGCTTATCCATTATTTTTCAAGATACAACATGTTACTGTGTAATCTCCAACCTTCTTCGGAGCACTGCTGTCTCACCAACGTGGTCGACAGCAAATCGGGAGCACCTCTGGCGGCTCCCCACTAATCGAGACAGTCATCGAGTAGAGGGGACCTCGCCACGGTGATGACCGAGACGCAACGCACGACGCTGTACAACCAGTTGACCAACACGATCGGCCAGGAGGCCGCGAGGACCCTCATGGAGCAGCTACCCCCTATGGGATGGGATCAGGTCGCCACCAAGGAAGACATACAGGCCAGCGAAACGAAGGTCCTGGGTGAGTTGAAGGTGACCGAGGGGCGGCTACTAGTGCAGATCGCTGACTCCGAGTCGCGACTGGGTGCCCGCATCGACGGGATGAACACGCGTATCGACGAAACCAACACCCGAATCGACGGGATGAACACCCGCATCGACGAAACCAACACACGAATCGACGGGATGAACACCCGCATCGACGAAACCAACACACGAGTTGACGGCCTGAACACCCGCATCGACGAAACCAACACTCGCATCGACGAGACCACCCGGGAACTGTCCGCCCTCGGAGACGAGGTGCGAACCGGCTTCGCCGACCTGAAGCTCGCGCTGGCCAAGCAGATCCGATGGGTGGCGGCC
>VYCM01000043.1 GCA_009843915.1 Acidimicrobiaceae bacterium
CCAGCTGCTCCATGAGCTCGTCGTTGAACGGGCCCAGGCCCACGCCGATGGTGGACAGCCCGATGTCGCCGCGCTCGCCGATCTCCTCGAGGATGTCGTCGGTCCGGGTGGCGCCAACATTGGCGACCCCGTCCGACAGCAGCAGCACCAGCACGGCCCGGCCCCTGTCGGCCTCCCTCAGCGCCATGTCGTAGCCCCTCACGAGACCGCCTTCGGCGTTGGTGGAGCCTCCCGGGTAGACCCGGGCCCGGATCTCGTCCATGATCCAGCCGGCGTTGCCCGACACCTCGGTCGGGTCGAGGATCGTGGCGGCCCGGTCGTTGTAGGCCACAACGCCGACCCGGGTGCTGCCCGGCAGTCCCGACAGCAGCAGCTCGACGGCCTCGTGGACCAGGCTCATCCTCTCCATGGGCCGGTCGGCGGGCCCTGCGGACTGGCTCATCGACCCGGACCGGTCCAGCACGAGCACCACGGTGTCCGGTATCACCAGGTCCGACAGCAGTTCGGGCGCCTGCACGCCCACCCGCAGCATCACCCGGTCGGGGTCGCTGAACGGGGAGGGAGCCGCCTCCAGGGTGATGTTGAACTCGTCGATGAGGGTCCGGTACCCGCCGTCGAAGTAGTTGACGAACTCCTCCACCCGAACGGCCCCGATCGGCGGCAGTTGGCTGCCCTCCAGGTAGTTGCGGGTCACGACATAGGACGCGGTGTCCACATCGAGGGCGAAGGTGGACAGGTTGTCGTCGTACGGGTCCACGAACGGGTTGACGCCGTAGTCCTCGAACGTGTTGGCCCGGCACTCCGAACACCGGCGACGCTCCTCGGGACGCTCGCGGTCGGACTGGGCCGCCGTCCGCCGGGACACGCCGCTGGTGGACGCGTCGGCCGACGCAGCCATGGACGCCTGCAGCTCCGCCACCGCTTCCGCCGGCGCAGCCGTTGCCTCCGCTTCCGCGTAGGCGTAGTCGGCGGCCTCCTCGGCCATGGGCTCTTCGGCCGGCTCGGGCTCGGCCATCACGTCGTCCGTGCGGCTGCGGGGCGCGGCCGTGGTCACCGCCGCGTACGTCTCGCTGCCCGAGTCGGCGCGGTCCCCACCGACATCCGTCACTGCCGGCGCGGCCGCGTCAGCCTCATCATCGCCGGGTCCGCTGCAGGCCACTGCCAGCAGGCTCAGCGCCAGCACTGCAACCAGCCATGGAACCGGCCGGTTCTTTCTCGTTTGGAACCTCTCAGATCCCCTTGTCGCCATGGTCACCCTCCTCCAGGTGGTGGACGCCCTGTGCGTCCGATTGGTGCCTATGACGACGCGCACCGAGGTCTGGTTCCCGCTCACACTGTTCTGTGCGCAACGAAGCCACCTCAGGCGGCAAACCTGCTCACAGAAACCGTCACGTCGTTTCTGTGCGCAACGAAGCCGCCTCAGGCGGCAAATCTGCTCACAGAAACCGTTAGGAGCGGGAGGCGGAGAGGGCCTGGTCGACGAGCTCCAGGGGGTGTCGCACGTCCAGGCCGGCTGCGGCCAGATGGAGCGAGCAGCCGGGATTGGCGCTGGCCACCACCGTCGCGCCCGAGCGGGCCACCGCCGCCGTCTTGCGATCGCGGATCGCCCTGGACAGCTCGGCCTCCATCACCGAGTAGGCGCCGCCCGCCCCGCAGCACAGGCCGTCGTCGTCGAGGGCGACCACGTCGGCCACGAACGGGGCCAGCACAGCCGGGACGGCCTGGTGAGCCCGCTGCACGTGACGCAGATGGCAGGGATCCTGGACGGCCACCGTCACGTCGAGGGGATCAACCGGTCGACGGGACCGCAACTCCACCAAGCGCTCGGCCAGCCACTCATGGACGTCGAACACCCGGGCCGAGAAGGCCCGGGCCTCGTCGGTTCCCAGCAGATGCCCGTAGTCCTTCAACGAGGCACCGCACCCGGCCGCGTCCACCAGGATGGGACGGTCGTCGCCGGACAGGCCGTCCATCACCCGCCGGGCCATGGCCTTGGTCTCGGCCTCCAGCCCGGCATGGATGTGCAGCGCTCCGCAGCACGGCGCGGCCCCGCCCGTCGGCTCAACCCCCGCTCCGGCGGCCTCCAGCACCCGCTGCACCGCCAGGTGCACGTCGCGCTGCCAGGCGTCCATCACGCAGCCCGTGAACAGCCACACATCGTCGCCGGAGGTGCGCAGTGGCGGTCGTCGCAGCGGCATCCTCGCGGGCAGGCCGAGGCGCTTGGTCGGCACCAGGCGCAGCCGTATGGCCAGTGCCAGGAGAGTCGAGCCGGCCAGCAGCAGCCGGCGGTGGCGCAGCGTCCGCAGGGCCAGCCGCTGCCAGCGGGGGGTGATCCGGCCCGCGCCGGCTAAGGCGGCCCGAGTGCCCTCCATCAGATGGCCGAACGGCACCGCGCTGGGGCATGCCGTCTCGCAGCCGCGGCACTGCACGCAGGTCTCCATCGACCGGATCAGGTCGTCGGTCACCGGCGCGCCCTCGTTCTGCACGGCTCGCATCAGCGCGATCCGTCCCCGAGGCGATTCGGTGTCCCGGCCGGTGATCACGAACGTGGGGCAGTGCGGCAGGCACAACCCGCAGGCCACGCACGCAACCAGCTCGTCGTCGTCCAGCCCGAGATGCATCAGGGCTTCCTCAGGGGGTCGCGGCCGGGGTTGAGTCGGCCGGTGGGGTCGAATCGCTCCTTGAAGCGGCGGTTCAGCTCGACTACGCCCGACTCCACCGGGCGGAACGGCTGCGGCTGGGAAGCGTGCACCACTCCGACGCCGATCTCGGCCACGAAGGGGCCGGCCGCGCCGTTGCGAGCATCGAATGCGGCTGCCTCCGCCGGTGTGCACGCCCACCGGTGGGGCGGTAGCTCGGGCGGGCCGTCGACGTCCTCGCAGGCGCCCAGCGCCGCCAGCCGGCTCAGGTCGTCGTCCACGTCGACCGCGTAGCCGCTCAACAGGATCCATACATCGGTGCTGTCCCACAGCACGGACGCGGCCGTGTAGCACGACCGGACCGCGCCCGGATCAGTACCGGCCAGGCGCACCCAGCGCTCGGTCTCCCCCACCGGGAAGGTGCGCAGCAGCACCTCGCCCACCAGGCCGAGCGTGCCCAGCGACCCGACCAGCAGCCGGCACAGGTCGAAGCCGCTCACGTTCTTGACGGTGCCCGCGCCGGCGCTGGCGATCCGGCCGTCGGCGCACACGTAGCGGGCCTGCAGCAGAACGTCGCGCACCGGCCCCAGCCCGAGGCAGGCGATGCTCGACTCGCCCGCCATCAGCGCTCCGCCCACCGTGCCGCCGGCCCGTTCGGGAAGCGCGGTGCGCTGGCCGTCGCCGGCCAACTCCTCATGGAGCCCGGCCACCGGCGTCCCGGCCCGCACCCGGACCGTCATCTCGGCCGGCTCGAAGGCCACGATGCCTTCCGGGGCCTGCACTTCACGAGTGCCCGGCGCCACCTCCCCGCCCAAGCTCCAGCGGGTCCCGCCGCCCCGCACGCACACCGGCCCGTCCGTGCCGACCTCGGCCGCGAAGGCGGTCAGAGCCTCATCGAACTCTGTCACCGGTTCAGCCCCAGACGCCGGCAGCGTCGGAGGCTCTCAACGCGCCGATGTCCGAGCAGCTGTGGGCGCTGGGCAGCACCTTGCCGGGGTTCATGCGGCAGTGCGGGTCGAACGACGCCCGCAGCCGGCTCTGCTGGTCGAGGTCCACCGCGCTGAACATGCGGTTCATGTACTCGCGCTTCTCCACGCCGATGCCGTGCTCGCCGGTGAGAGCCCCTCCCATGTCGAGCGACATCTCGATGATCTCGCGGCCTGCGGCCTGCACCCGCTCGCCGGTGCCCGGCACCCGGGAGTCGTACGCCAGGATGGGATGGAGGTTGCCGTCGCCGGCGTGGAAGACGTTGAGCACTATCAGATCGTGACGATCGACGATCTCGTAGATCCGCTCGAGCACCTCCACCAGCCGGGTGCGGGGCACCACCGTGTCGTGCAGGTAGTAGTCGGGCATCACGTTGGCGACGGCCCCGAAGGCGCTCTTGCGCCCCTTCCAGAGCCGGGCCCGCTCGTCGTCGTCGGCCGCCGTGCGCACGCTGATGGCCTGGTTGCGCCGGGCGATGTCGGCCACCCTCTCCCCCGCGATGGCCACGCCACCTGCGGGACCGTCCACCTCGACCAGCAGCACCGCGGCAGCGTCGCGGGGGTAGCCGGCCTGCGCGAAGTCCTCGACCGCGGTGACGCAGCGCTGGTCCATCATCTCGATGGCGGCCGGCACGATCCCGGCCGCGATGATGGCGCTGACGGTTGTCGCCGCGTCCGACACGTCGTCGAAGCTCAGCAGCATGGTGCGAACCGCGGGCGGATTGCGGGTGAGGCGCACGGCCACGGCCGTGGCGATGCCGCACATCCCCTCGGAGCCGACGAACGCTCCCCTCAGGTCGTAGCCGGCCGGCTCGGCGGTCAGGTCGCCGAGAGTGACGACGGAGGCATCTGACATCACCACCTCCACGGCCAGCACATGGGCGCTGGTCACGCCGTAGGCCAGGCAGTGCGGGCCGCCGGAGTTGTTCGCGACGTTGCCGCCGATGGTGCAGGCCGCCTGGCTGGACGGATCGGGCGCGTAGTGAACCCCGTGCGGCGCCAGGGCCCGGCTGAGGTCGAGGTTCACCATGCCGGGCTGGACCCAGGCCACACCGTTGTCGAGGTCTATCTCCAGCAGCCGGTCCATGCGGGTCATCGACAGCACCACCGGCTGGCCCAGCGGCGCCGCGCCGCCGGCCAGGCCGGTGCCGGCCCCCCTGGGCGACACGGCCCGCGCGTGGCGGGTGGCGACCTTCACGCACTCCACCACGTCGGAGGTGGAGCCGGGGTAACACACCGGTCCGGCGTTGCCCTCCTTGTAGATGGAGGCGTCGCGGGAGGCCAGATAGCGGGCGGCCGCGTCGGCCCGTACCCGGTCGGCCCCAATGGCCTCGACCAGATCGGCGACAAGCGCGGCGTCGGTGTCATCGGCGCCCGGGACGGCAGCCGCACGGTCCCCTCGACGGCGGGACCCCAGCACCCGGCGGGTGGCGTCAGCGAGCGTCCTGGCCACGGCTCAGACCATAACGCGGCACCGTCAGAGCGAGGAACCTCGGCCCCGCATCGAGCTACCGGGCGCGGCGTCCAGGGATTATGGTCGTATGTGAGCAACAATCGACGGAAGTTCGAAGCAGGCGATCGATGACCCAGACCGAGGCTTCCTACCACCGGGTGCCTGACGAGGTGCCGCCTCCGCCGTCGGGTTGCCCGGTGACCGGCTTCACGCCGTTCGCGCCGGACTACCTGGCCGATCCATACGCGGTGCTGGACGGGCTGCGGGACACACCGGTGTTCTACTCCAGCGAGCTGGGCTATCTGGTGGTCACCCGCATGGAGGACATCAACGAGGTGTTCCTGGACCCCGTGACGTTCGGGTCCCAGAACGTGCAGGATCCGGTGTTCCCCCTGAGCGCGGCCGCCCACGCCGTGCTGGCCGCGCCGGACTTCAATCCGGTGGCGGTGATGTCCAACCGCCAGCCTCCCGACCACGGCCGTATCCGCAACCACACCAAGCAGGGCTTCTCCAACCGGCGCATGCGGATCCTGGAGCCCTATATCCGCCGCCGCAGCCACGATCTCGCCGACGCCTTGCTGGCTGCAGGATCTCCGGCCGACTTCGTTCCGGTGTTCGCGCACCCGCTGCCGGGCGAGACGATCTTCCGCTTCATCGGATTTCCGGAGAGCGACGACGAGAAGCTCAAGGGGTGGTGCTCCGACCGCCTGGCCTTCAGCTGGGGCAAGCCGACCGAGGCCGAGCAGGCAGAGATCGCCCACAAGATGCTGGCCTACTGGCGGTACTGCCGAAGCGTCGTGGCCGCCAAGGTCGACGATCCCGGCGACGACTTCGCCTCCGAGCTCCTGGCGGTCCACAAGGCCGACCCGGACCAGCTCACCTACCGGGAAGTGGAGTCGATCGTGTACGGCCTGTCGTTCGCCGGCCACGAGATCGTCAGCCACTTCCTGTCGAACTCGCTGATCTGCCTGCTGTCGCGCCGCGACCAGTGGAATCAACTGTGCGCGGACCCGTCCCTGATCCCGGCCGCGCTGGAGGAGGTGCTGCGCTTCGAGTCGCCCCAGACCAGCTGGCGGCGCGTCGCCAACGTCGACGCCGAGGTGGCCGGGGTGAAGGTGCCCGCCGGGACCAACATCTTCATGAGCCTGGCCGCCGCCAACCACCAACCCGACATCTTCGACGGCGCCGGCGAATTCGACATCCGCCGGCCGAATGCCCGCAACCACATCTCGTTCGGCAAGGGCATCCACTTCTGCCTGGGGGCCCGCCTGGCCCGCCTGGAGGCCGCCGTCGCTCTGGAGGTTCTGACCGAACGGATCCCGTCGCTGCGGCTGGTGGAGGGTCAGAGTCTGGAGCGCTTTGCCAACATCACCTTCCGCGGCCCCAGAAAGCTGCTGGTGGCCTGGGACACGTGACCACCATCCCAGCGCTCGTGGAGGACGCCGCGGCCCGCTTCGGCGCGAGCGAGGCTCTCGTGGACGGCGGGATGCGCATGTCGTTCAGCGAGCTGCGCGACCGGGTCAACGAGATGGCGGCGGCGCTCCGCGCATGGGGCCTGGCGCCCGGCGACCGGGTTGGCTTGTGGGGACCCAACTGGTGGGAATGGGCGGTAGCGGCGCTGGGCGTGCACGCCGCGGGCGGGGTGGTCGTGCCGGTCAACACCCGGTTCAAGGGCGACGAGACCGCCTTCGTGCTCGACCGGTCCCGAGCCCGCCTCCTGTTCTGCTCGACAGACTTCCTGGGCACCGACCACCTGGGGCTGCTCCGGGCCGCCGACGGGGGCGTGCCCCCGTGCGTCGAGCAGACCGTGGCGTTGCGGGGGCCGGCACCGCCCGACGCGGTCGAGTTCTCGGACTTCGTCGCCCAAGCGCCGGCCGGGGCCTCCGCCGACCCTCTGCCCGGGGTCTCGGACCGCGACCCGTGCCACATCATGTTCACCTCGGGCACCACGGGACGACCCAAGGGAGTCGTTCTCAACCACGGCGCGGTCAGCCGCGCCTACCGGAACTGGGCCTCGGTGATCGGCCTGCGCCACGGCGACCGCTACCTGATCGTCAACCCGTTCTTCCACTCCTTCGGCCTCAACGCCGGGATCCTGGCCTGCCTGATGACCGGGGCGACGATGATCCCTCATCCCGTGTTCGACGTGCCCTCAGTGATGGCCCGCATCCCCGCGGAGCAGGTGTCGGTGCTGCCCGGCCCGCCCGCCATCTACCAGACCATCCTCAACCACCCCGACCTCGACACCTTCGACATGTCCACCCTGCGCCTGGCGGTGACCGGCGCCGCTCCGGTGCCGGTCCCGATGATCGAGGCCATGCGCGACCGGCTCGGCTTCGAGGTGGTGGTGACCGGCTACGGGCTCACCGAGGCCTCGGGCATCGCCACGATGTGCCGCCACGACGATCCCCCCGAGACGATCTCGGCCACGTCGGGCCGGGCCATCGACGACGTGGAGGTCCGGGTGGTCGGCTCCGGCGGCACCGAGCTGCCGCGGGGCGAGCCCGGCGAGATCGTGGTGCGGGGCTACAACGTGATGGACGGCTACCTCGACGACCCGGAGGCCACCGCGGCCGCCATCGACGCCGACGGGTGGCTGCACACCGGCGATGTCGGCACCATGGACGCCGCCGGCTACGTGGCCATCACCGACCGGCTCAAGGACATGTTCATCTGCGGCGGCTTCAACGCCTACCCGGCCGAGATCGAGGCGACGATGCTGGCCCATCCCGCGGTGGGCCAGGTGGCGGTAGTGGGCCGGCCCGACGACCGTCTGGGCGAGGTGGGCCACGCCTTCGTGGTGCCCGCCCCAGGCGCCGCCACCGGCGAGTCAACTGGCGACGAGCTAGTGGCGTGGTGCCGCCGACGGATGGCCAACTACAAGGCTCCCCGCGGCGTCACCTTCACGGAGGAGTTGCCGCTCAACGCTTCAGGCAAGGTGCTCAAGCACGAACTGCGTGCCCGGCTGTTGAGCGAGAGCGACGCCTAGCGCCTCTATGCCGCTCGGCCGTGACCGTCGGACGAGTCCAGGTCGAACTCCTTGCGGATGTGCTCGTCGGACACCCAGGGGCTGACGCCTTCGGGCGCTGGAGTCGAACCGAGATTGAAGACAGGCCTCAGAGTGGCCCGTCGGTCCTCCCGGCGGGTGCGGGCGCCCGAAGCATCCTCTCGAGCCTGTAGCAGCAAGTTGTTGTAAGCCACACTCGCGGCCGGCCTCAAGTCCCTGGTGTGGCCGGACTCGAGATCGGGACGGCCGTGCGCTCCATAGCGCTGATGGCTGGCGATCCGGGCTGCAGCGGCAACGGCCGGCAGCACCAGGAAGACCACGATGGCGATTGCGTAAGCCATTCTTCTCTCCTTCTCCTTCTGCTTCTCCTTGTCAATTCAATGGCCGGCTCCGGCCGTCGCATTCGTGAACTCCGTCACATAGCGTTGCCTGCCATGACCTCACCGTTCGTGCCGGTGCCGCTCACGCCGGTCTCCTTCCTCGACCGGGCCCGGTTGGTGCACGGCGACCGGCCCGCGGTGGCAGACAGACCTCTGCGGCGCAGCTACGAGGAGTTCGCCGACCGCTGCGAGCGGCTGGCCGGAGCCACACTCGAACTGGGCCTCGAGCCCGGGGACGCGGTGTCGGTGCTGGCCCCCAACGTGTCGATGGCCCTGGAGGCGGCGTTCGGGTTCCCCATGGCCCGGGTGGTGTTCAACCCGCTGAACTCCAGGCTGTCGGCACCGGAGCTGGCCTGGATCGTCGGCCACGCCGAGTCCAAGGTGCTGTTCGCCGACCACGGCCTGGCCGATGTGGCCCTCCAGATCCAGCAGCAGGTGCCGGGGCTGCGGCTGGTCGTCTCCAGCGACGCCGGCGTCTCAGGCGCCTCGGACTGCGAGTACGAGGCCCTACTGGCGTCGGCTCATCCCCACCGGGTCGTGATCACCGACGAGCACTCCGTGCTGAGCCTCAACTACACGTCGGGCACGACCGGCAACCCCAAGGGCGTCATGTACTCGCACCGGGGCGCCAACCTCAATGCGCTGGCCATGGCGGCCCAGTGCGGTCTCGACAGCGATGCAGTGTTCCTGTGGACGCTGCCCATCTTCCACTGCAACGGCTGGTGCTTCCCGTGGGCGGTCACCGCAGTGGGCGGGGTGCACCTGATGCTGAGGACCCTGGACCCCGGCACGGTGTGGCGCCATATCCGCGACGACGGCGTGACCCACTTCAACGCCGCCCCCACCGTGCTGATCGGCCTGGTTAACCACCCCGATGCCGCGCCCGCGCCGCGGACCGTGAAGGTGTGCACCGGCGGCGCTCCCCCGTCGCCCACCCTGCTGACCCAGATGGCCGAACTGAACATTCATGTGACTCACCTCTACGGCCTGACCGAGACTTACGGCCCCTCGCTGATCTGCGACTGGCGCAGCGAATGGGACGGCCTGCCCGCTTCCGAGCAGGCCCGGATCAAGGCCCGTCAGGGAGTGGGCACGCTGGTGACGTCATCGGTGCGGGTGATCGACGCCGACGGCGCGGACGTGCCCGCCGACGGCGCCACTCAGGGCGAGATCGCCATCCGGGGCAACAACGTGATGCTCGGCTACTACAAGGATCCCGAGGCCACCGCGGCGGCGTCGGCGGACGGGCCGGGCGGGACCTGGTTCCGCACCGGTGACATGGCCGTGATGCACGACCACGGCTACGTGGAGGTGCGGGACCGGGCCAAGGACGTGATCATCTCCGGCGGCGAGAACATCGCCTCCATCGAGGTGGAGCAGGCCCTGGCGTCACACCCCGACGTGGTGGAGTGCGCGGTGGTGGCCGCCCCCGACGACAAATGGGGCGAGGTGCCGGCCGCGTTCGTGGTGCTCCGTGCGGGAGCAGCCGTGACCGAGGCCGGTCTCGTCGAGCACGTCAAGTCCCGCATCGCCCGCTTCAAGGCCCCCAAGTCGGTGACGTTCGGCGATCTGCCCAAGACCGCCACCGGCAAGATCCAGAAGTTCGCCCTGCGCGACCAGCTCTGGGCCGGCCGCGACCGCCGCGTCAACTAGCGACGGTCAAGCTTCGTTCACCAGGGGGACGACCGACTCGGCGAAGACGTCGAACTGGTCCAGGTACTCGTCGAGGGTGCGGGCCCGGAACTTGAGATGGAAGGTGTTGGCCCCCGCGGCCCGGCCGGCCCGGATGCTGGCCGCGACAGGCTCGGCGCCGCAGGCCATGACCGGGGGCAGGCCCTCGGGCGCGGTGTCGGCCAGCAGGTAGCACCACGGCGGCATGAAGCCGATATCGAAGCGGGCGCCGTCGCGGCCGGCCGCGGCTGCAGCGGCGTGCATGGTTTCGATGATCTCGCCGTACTGGGAGACAGGGTTGCCCATCGGCACGTAGCCGTCGCCCAGACGGCCGGCGCGCCGCCAGGCGGCTCGACCGCTGCCTCCCACCCAGATGGGCAGCTCCCGCACCGGCGCTGGGCCGACCCCGACGTCGGCGTAGCTGAAGGCTTCCCCCGAGTGGCTCACATAGGTGTCGGCGAAGGCCCCCCTCACTGCCTCCAGGGTCTCGGCGAGCAGCCGGCCCCGAGCCTCGAAGTCCACTCCCAGAGCCTCGAACTCGGCCTCCACATGGCCGGCGCCCACTCCGAGGATGGCCCGCCCGCCCGACAGGTGGTCCAGCGTGGCGAACGACTTGGCCGTCTGCAGCGGGTGGCGGTAGGCCGCGATCCACACCACCGAGGCCAGGTTGACCGTGGAGGTGCAGGCGGCCAGGTACGACAGCGTGGCCACCGTGTCGTACCAGGTGGTGCTCATGTGGGCGGCGTAGTCGTTGTCGGGGATGGCGACGTGGTCGGTCACGCCTACGAAGTCGTGGCCGGTTTCCTCGGCCTTGCGGGCGATGCGCACCAGGTCCTCGACGGTGGCGGTGTGCTCCCAGGGGTCGGCCAGCGTGGCGGTGAGCGTGTGAATCGGCAGCGCTACGCCGTAGGTCCAGCCGCCCGGCGGTGTGATCGAGGCCATGGCGGCCGATGCTACGGCGCGCCGGCCCGCCATGGACAGCAGTCAGGCTGGTCGCTAGCTGCGGCAGCCGCTGAAGCCCGGGTCCGGGCCGGGACGCCTAGGCGGTGCGAAGAAGTCGTTCTCGTGGTCGGCGAGCTGCTTTCGCTTGCGCATGATCGCCCGGCGCTCGGCCTCCAGATACAGGTACCTCTGCACGTCGTCGGGTGTGTTGTCGCTCATGAACATGTCGACGGCCACCGGGTCACGGCACAGCTCCTCGCGGATGTCGTTCTTAGTGATGGTCCTGCCATCGCCGCGGCCGGCGCGCTCGCGCTGCATCCGCCAGCGGTACCACCGGTTCCTCGCGAAGGGGACGACGAGCCCCAGGTTGAACATCGCCAATCCGAAGAACGCGTACTCCGCTACCGTCAAGAACGGCGCCATGGTTGCTCCTCCTGCGTGAGCAGACATCTGGCGCCCGAACGACAGGCCGCGATACTCGTCTAATTTCAATATATCCCGTGTTTGTGCGTTACTACAATTGGTCGACCGCTCGAGGCGGTTCAATCAAGCCGTAGGATCAGCCGAGCATGCTGATCTCCACCGGCCGGGCCAGAACTGTGCTGGTTGTAGGGGCGGAGGCGGCGTGAGCGAACTGGGCCTGGCCGCACTAGTAGCCGGCGTGTTGATGGCCGGGTGCTGGCTGGTGAGCCTGCCCAAGCGCGACGTTTCGATCGTCGATCCGCTGTGGCCGATGGTGTTCGTCGCCGTGGCATGGTCGCTGTGGCTGTGGAGCGACGGGACCGGCAGCGGCCGGGCATGGCTGATGCTGGTGATGGTGTCGGCGTGGGGCCTGCGGTTGAGCGCCAACCTCACCGCTCGCAAGTGGGGCGCGCCCGAAGACTTCCGCTACCAGGCCTTGAGGCGGCGCCTGCAGCCGTTCTGGCTGTGGAGCCTGCTGATCGTGTTCGGGCTGCAAACGGTGCTGGCGGTGGTGGTGTCACTGCCGGTGCAGGCGGTGCTGGGCGACCCCGACCCCTCACCGCTGCGGTGGCTGGACTGGGTCGGAGCGGCGGTCTGGGCGGTGGGGCTCGTCTTCGAGTCGGTGGGCGACGAGCAGTTGCGCCGGTTCAAGGCCGACGAAGCCAACCGGGGCAAGGTCATGGATCGGGGCCTGTGGCGCTACAGCCGCCACCCGAACTACTTCGGCGACAGCATGGTCTGGTGGGGCATCTGGGTAGTCGCCGTGTCGGCCGGGGCGTGGTGGACCGTCGCCGGACCGTTGCTAATGACCATCCTGCTGCTGAGGGTCTCGGGAGTGACCGTGCTGGAGCGCAGCATGGGCAAGCGCCGCCCCGGTTACGCCGAGTACGCGGCCCGCACCAGCCCCTTCATCCCCATGCCGCCCCGCCGCACCGGTCGTTAGCATCGGCGGGCCATGAGTTCCCGCATCGACTTCCTCGACGAGGCGCTGGCCGCCTATGTCAACGCTCACTCGGCTGGACCCGACGAGGTCCAGCGCCAGCTCATCGAGGCCACCGCCGAACTCGGCGGCTGGAGTGTGATGCAGATCGGCACTGCCCAGGGCGCCTTCATGACCATGCTCGCCAGCCTGCTGCAGCCGAGGTTCGCGGTGGAGATCGGCACGTTCACCGGCTACTCGGCCCTGTGCGTGGCCAAGGCGCTGCCTCCGGGGGGACGCCTGCTTTGCTGCGACGTCTCCGAGGAGTGGACTGCCATCGCCCTCGACCACTGGGAGCGGGCCGGGCTGGCCGACCGGATCGAGCTGCGCATCGCCCCCGCGCTCGACACCCTGCGATCCCTGCCGGACGAGCCGGCCGTCGACTTCGCTTTCATCGACGCCGACAAGCAGTCCTACATCGCCTACTACGAAGAACTGGTTCCCCGACTGTCGGAGCGGGGAGTGATCCTGGTGGACAACGTCCTGTGGAGCGGCAACGTGGCCAACCCCGACCAGACCGATTCCACAACCGAGGAACTGCGCGCCTTCAACGCCCACGTCATCGCCGACGAACGGGTGCTGGTGGCGCTGCTGCCGGTGGGCGACGGTCTGTCGATGATCACACGGCGTCCCGCCTGACCGGGTTCGAGAGCACGCCGATGCCGGTGATCTCGATATCGACGGTGTCGCCGGGTGCGAGCTGGCAGGTCGAGTCGGCTCCCATCCACAGCACGTCGCCGGGATGGAAGGTGATGTAGCGGGACGCCTCGACGATGAAGTCCCACGGGTCGAAGACCATGTCGCCGGTGGCGAATTCGGCTTGGACGTCGCCGTTGACCCGGACCGTGGTGGTCTGGACCATGGGATCGATGTCGGTCTCGATCCAGGGGCCCATCGGCTTGAAGGTGTCGCTGTTCTTGCTCCGCCAGAACGAGCGGTCGGCGCGCTGCCACTCCCGGGCGCTCACGTCGTTGCCGATCGTCCAGCCGAACACCGACTCCTGCGCCTCGGCCCGCGACGCGTTGCGCACGCGGCGGCCCATTACGGCAACCACCTCGCCCTCGGCCTCGAAACGGCCGGTCACGTCGGGCGGCACGAGTATGGACTCGCCATGCCCGATCAAGGCGTTGTTCGCCCGGTAACCCACCTCCGGACGATCAGGCACGGCGACGTCCCGTCCCGCCGCGATCTGCTCCTCGATGTGGCGGCGGTAGTTCAGGCCGACCGCGTAGAACACGAACGGCACCACCGGCGGCAGAAAGGCCACGTCATCGAGCGGCAGGGTCTGCTCGACGACGGCGTCACCCTCGAGGGGAGAACTACGCAGAACATGGACCGCGTCGTCGTCTACCCGGACCCAGCGGATCTCGCCGTCAATAGAGATTCGTCCATACCGCATCGGAAGCCGGCCAAGAGCCTAGGAGGCCGAGCGGGCGAGTCCTGAGGAGGCCCACCGGTCCAGCACCACAGCGACCCGCGGATGGCGCTGCAGAGCCGAAGCTGGGATCTCCGCGGTGACGGGCCCCTCCAGGGCTCGGGCTACAGCCCGGGCCTTGTGCTCCCCGCATGCGACCAGCACGAGGCGAGCGGCGGCACCTATTGTGGAGATGCCCTGGGTGATGGCTCGGGAGGGAACGGACCGTCCGGCGGGGAAGAAACGGGCGTTGTCGGCCCGGGTTTGCTCGCTCAGTTCGACCACCCGGGTAGCGCTGTCCAGCGGAGATCCCGGCTCGTTGAAGGCGATGTGGCCGTTGGCGCCGATGCCCAGCAACTGCAGGCCGATGGATGCCTCTCGCACCTGCCGCTCGTAGCGGGCGCACTCCGCGGTCACATCGAGCGCTTGGGGGTTGGGGCCGTGGATGGCACCGGGCCCCATATCGACCCGACCGCCCAGCAGGCGGTGCACCACGTTGCGGTAGGCACTCTGATCGTCGTGGTCGAGATCCAGGTACTCGTCGAGAAGGTAGGCCTGGACGCGGGCGAAGCTAAGGCCCTGCTCGCTGTGGCGCCGCACCAGTTCGGCGAACACCGCCTCCATCGTCTTGCCGGTGGCCAGGCCCAGGGCAGGCCGCGGTGCGGAAGCAACGAAGCGCTCGACGAGATCAGCCACTACTTGTGCGGCTGCAGTTCCAGACTCGCTGACGACGACCCTCACTGCGCCGCGTTGCCGGCCGCGCCGCGTCCGGCCCGGCGCACGGCGACGGCGGCGCCGACTACGCCGGCGTGGATGCCTAGGTGGGCCACCGAGATGGGCTTGGACAGCTCGAGCCTCGACGCGAAGCGGTCGAAGTTCTCACTCAGCCCCCCGCCGACCACCCAGCGAGACGGGTTGAGCATGGCCTCCAGTTCGTCGAAGAAGGGCTGCGCTCGCTGGGCCCATTCGACCGGAGAGAGCTCCTCGGTGGAGATGGCCCTCCCGGACGCGATCTCCTCGAAGCGCCCGTTCGTGCCCTCGAGGCCACCCAGTTCTGAGTTGGCGATGAGATCACCGTTGTGGAGCAGCGCGCTGCCTATGCCCGTCCCGAAGGTCAGCACGATGGTCAGTCCGTCGCGGTCGATGCCGGCGTCGCCGTAGGTCAACTCGGCCAGTCCGGCCGCATCGGCGTCGTTGATGAGCACCGCGTTGGCACCGTCGGGGGCACGCAGGCATACCAGCGCACCGTCCTCCTCGAAGACGCCCGAGAGATTGGGGGCATGGCGCAGCGAAGATCCGTCGATGACGCCCGGCAGGGCCACGCCAACCGGGCCGGACCAGTCCACCGCGGACGCGATACGGCCAATGGCGGACACGACGTCAGCGGGTGTCGCAGTCTCCGGCGTCGGCTCGGAGCGGATGGCTCCGGCCAGCTCGCCGGTACCCAGATCGACGACGGCGCCCTTGATGCTCGTGCCACCGACGTCTATGCCGAGCTGCGTGTCGGTTCCTGCGCTCATGTATCGGGACCGCCCGTTCGGGCGCCGGTGATATAGGCGACCAAGTCGTCCTTAGTCACCTCGCCCACGTCCACTTCCGCGGTCTTGCGGCCTTGGCGCAGCACCACGGCCCGGTCGCAGACCTCGGTGACGCGGTCCATGTTGTGAGTGATGAGCAGAACCGCCACGCCCGCGTCTCGCAGGCTGCGGATGAGGTCGAGCACCCGGGCCGCCTGCTCCACGCCCAGCGCAGCCGCGGGCTCGTCTAGCAGAACGATCTGCTGTCCCCAGGCGGCCGCCCGGCCGATGGCCACCGCTTGGCGCTGGCCACCCGACAGGGCGCTCATCGACCGGCGCAACGACGGGATGCGGATGTCGAGTCGACCCAGGATCTCGCCCGACTCGGCTCGCATGCGCTTCTTGTCGAGCACGCCGAGCCAGGCGCCGAATCGGCCGCCGCGCGTGTGCTCCCGGTTGAGGAAGAGGTTCTCCACCACATCGAGGGGGTCGATCACGGCCAACGTCTGATGAACGGTCTCGATGCCCAGCGACCGGGCCGCCTCGGGCGAGGCGACCGCTTGGACGGTCCCGTCGACCTTGACCACGCCCGCGTCGGGCGCGTACACGCCGGAGATGCACTTGACCAGCGTCGACTTGCCCGCGCCGTTGTCGCCCAGCAGAGCCGTGACCCGGCCGTAGTGGAGGCTCAGCGCCACATGATCGAGGGCCCGCACGGCCCGGAACGACTTGCACAGGCCCTCGACCTCAAGTGCGGGGGTGCCGGCCGCGCCCGTCACTTCGAGCCCCCGACGGAGACCTCGTCCCCGAAGCCGTTCCAGACGCCGGCCACCTGCGCCCGGTCCGAAGAAACGCCGGTGAGGCCCACGATCAACGTCCTAGTGACGAAGGCCTGGACCCGGAAACCGAAGACGACGGTGGCGCCCTCGGCCATAGTCCGGCTCTCGCCGGGGTGGAGTCTGGCGTAGTAGTCGATGGCCGCGGGGGCGGGCATGTCCACCGGCACCGGTTCCGTCGACACCTCCGACGGGTCGTGGGCGACGACGGCTCGCACCTGGTAGTCGTCGAACACCGGATCGATGTAGAGACCCCCTCCGAAGCAGAGCGGCACGCCCTGGTGGATGTGGGCCACCTCGCTGAGGTAGAGCACGGCGGGCTGCTCGGGGAGGTCCTGTACCCCATGAAGAGGGGTGGTACCGGTGAGCCCGTGGCCGGGCTCGACCTGGGTGGCGCCGGCCTCAGCCAGCATGCCGAGCACCTCGGTAGAGGTGGTGCCGGGCGCGTTGATCTCCAGCGTCTGCGGGCAGGCCGGGTGACCGTGGGCGATCTCCGCGGCCCGGGCCAGCGTCTCCGCGTTGGGGGTGAGGCGGGCATCGCCGGAGGCGGAGTCGAACAGCAGGGCCGGGAAGGTGGTCAGCCCGGCGAACTCGGCTCCGGACACCCCGGCGACGCGGTCGATCATGGTGGGCAAGTCGTCGAGCGCCACGCCACCCTCGTGACCCGGGTAGAAGGTGTCGCCCTCGGCGAACACCCTCACCAGCAGCCGCTGGGACCGGCCGAGACGATGAGCCGCGGCCGCGGCCTCCTCACCCTTGTTCTCGGAGAAGATCGTCCAGTAGTCAGGCTTCAGCCCGGCAGCTTCGCCGGCCTCGGCTCGGGGCACCTGCACGAGATGGCCGAGATGGCCGAGGTTGTGGCCGTGACGGGCGATCGGTCGGGCGCAGGCCATGTCCACGGCGACATAGCCGTCGACACCGCCGGCGGTCATGGCGGCCAGCGCCGCCGGGGCCCGGCCGATCTGCTTGGTCATGGCGTAGACAGTCAGGCCCAGCCGGCGGGCTTCCCGGCACAGTCCGGCCGTGTTCGTCTCGATGGCGTCGAGGTCGAGGACGCAGCTGTTGGCCGGTATCCGTCCCGCTTGATGGAGCTCGACGGCGGCTTCCACGAACCGCGGGTTGCGCCTCAACAGCGGTTGCAGGAACACGTCAAGTCTCCTTCTGCTCTCTCATGCTCAGCGCCACCGCCAGGATGATGATCACGCCCCGGGCGATCAGCTGATCGGCGACCCGCAAGCCCATGAGGATCAGGCCGTTGTTCAGCATGGCCATCACCACGGAGCCGGCGATGGCGCCGGCCACCGAGGCCCGCCCGCCGAAGAGGTTGGTGCCGCCGATGACGACGGCCGCGATCACGGTCAGCAGCAGGTTCTCGCCCAGGTCGTGGCGCCCGATCGCCAGCCGTCCGGCCAGCAGCACGCCCGCGAACGAGGCCGCGGCCGCGCTGGTCATCAGCGCGGTGATGCGGATGCGGTCGGTGTTGATGCCGAGGGCGCCCGCCGCGGAGCGGTCGGCGCCCACCGACAGCACATGGCGGCCCCAGCGCAGTTGGTGCAGCACGAAATGCCCGATGACGCCGACCACGACGGTCCAGATCAGCAGCGACGAGATTGGGCCCACCGAGCCGGCCCCGAAGATGGCCAGGAAGGTGTCGTTGCGTATCGGCAGCGACTGCAGGTTGTTCATGTTGCGGGCTATGCCGCTGACGATCCCGAGCATCCCCAGCGTCACCAGGAACGACGGGATGCGCACCTTGACCGCGATGACGCCGTTGACGAGCCCGATGCCGGCGCCGACTGCCACCGCCACGGCGGCGCCAGCCACGAACCCGTAGCTCCCCACCGCCTCGGCGGCTACCAGCGACGACAGCGCGGTGACCGCTCCGACCGACAGGTCGATCTCCGCCGCAGCCAGAGCGAAGGTCATGCCCACCGCCATCACCGCGATCGGAGCCGCCTGACGGCCGATGTTGAGCAGGTTGGAGGCGGTGAGGAACCCGTCGTCGCGCAGGATGACTGCGAACAGCGCAAAGATGAACACCGCGGCCGCGTACACCACGTACTGGCGCAACCCGGCGTCCTGGCGCCGCCGCGCCAGCCACTGATGGACGCCAGGAAGCATCCGTCCGGCCGCGGCGGAGTCGTCTGTCATGCCTTCCTCACTGAGCCTGCCCGGAGCCCCGGCGACAACTCAATGCTGGTTGCCGCCGGGGCTTGGGGGGCAAGTCTGCCTCAGCCGATCGCGTCGAGGACTTCTTGGGGTGGGTCGGCGGCCAGTGACTGGCGGTAGCCCTCGACGATGTTGTCGGCGGTCACGCCGATGGCGGGCACCACCGCGAAGGCCGGGGCCGGCTTGCCCAGCAGCCCGTAGGCGCCCTCGATGGCCATGGTGCGGCCGAGGTTGTAGGCCTCGTCGGCCGCGATGCCCACGACGTTGCCGCCCTCGACCATGTCCAACGACACGTTGGTGTCGAGGTCCATGGTCACCAAAGCCACATCGGAGGCGCCCGCAGCCCGGAGGGCGGCCAGCACCCCGTCGGCGGGGCCCGCCGACCACGGGGCGTAGATGCCGTCGAGGTTCGGGTTGCGGGTCAGCATGGCCGTCGCGATCTCCTCCGCCGCGGCCGGGTCGGCCAGACCCTGCTCGGCCACGATCTCGATGCCGGGATAGTTGATCTCGATCCAGGTCTTGAACGCCTGGTCGCGCTGGTTGGTCACGTAGTAGGCGGCGTCGTGGAAGATGTAGCCGATCTCGCCCTCGCCGCCGAGAGCGTCGGCCAGCAGATCCGCGGCGGTGATGCCCATGGCAGCCAGATCATCGGTGACGATGCCCACGTAGTCCTGGCCGTGCACGTAGCCCTGGGGCACGTTGGACAAGAACACCAGCTGCACGCCCGCATCCACAGCCGGGCGGAACGCCTCGGCCCCGGCGTCGGGACCGATGGCCAAACTGATGATGATGTCAGGGCTCAGCGCCATGACCGTCTCCACGTCGTTGGCCTGCTGCGCCGCGTCGAACTGGGCGTTGGTCTCCGCGATGACCTCGATCCCGAGCTCCGCGAAGGCGTCACGGGCGCCCTGGCTCACCGCGTCGGTGAACGCCCCCGCCGTGTGCCACAACAACGCGGCCGTGTAGCCGCCCCCCTGCACCTCAGCAATCTCATCACCGCTCAGCGTGACCTCACTGGAAGCAACCGCCTCCTCACCGCCAGGCCCCTGAGTCCTAGGCGCCTCAGCCGCAGGCACAGCCATCCCCAGAGCGTCGAGGACTTCTTGGGGTGGGTCGGCGGCCAGTGACTGGCGGTAGCCCTCGA
>VYCM01000046.1:0-2685 GCA_009843915.1 Acidimicrobiaceae bacterium
ACCGCCGCTCGACAGCGCCCGGCGGGAGCAACTCGACGACTACGTCGAGCGCCGCAAGCGCGAGATAGGCGACGGCGAGCCCTAGAGGCCGAGATTCATCGGTTCGGCCGTCGCTGCGCCGAATCTACGACCGGGCACAGCTAGACGAGACTGAGCGGCGAGGTGGTGAGCAGTTCGCTGCCGGTGTCGGTGATGAGGATCTGCTGCTCGAGCTTGACGCCCTCCCCGCCCGACTTGGGGCCCACGAAGGCCTCGACGCACATCACCATGCCCGGCTCCAGCACGGCGTCGTAGCCGACGCTGTCCCAGCTCTCGCGTACGTACGCCGACGGGTACTCGTCGCAGAGCCCCACCCCGTGAGTCAGCAGCGTGTAGCTGTTGTAGTCCTCCAGCGGCGGGTACCAGGACCGCTCAGTGATCTCCCTGAGCGAAACGCCGGGGCCGTGCAACTCGATGTTCCGCTCGATCTGCTCGGCCGCCAACGACCAGGTGTCGTGCTGGGCGGGCGTGGGCCTGCCTTCGCCGCATCGCCAGGTGCGCGACATGTCGACGCACGATCCGTAGGCGCAGACCATGTCGGTGTCGAATGCCATCAACTCGCCGGCCTGGACCTGGCGGCTGCTCGCCTCCTGGTACCACGGGTTGGTGCGCGGCCCCGATGCCAGCAGCCGGGTCTCGATCCACTCACCGTATCGGGCCACGTTCCCGGCGTGGAGGACTGACCACAGCGCCATCTCGGTGATCCCCGGCTCAAAGGCCGCCCGCATGTCAGCGACCGCGGCCTCGCAGGCATGCACCGCGCAGCGCATGGCCAGAATCTCGTCAGGCGACTTGACCGTGCGCGCCTCCTCCATCAACTCGCCAGCGTCGATCAGCTCGACGCCCCGCGCCTGCAGCGCCCTGGATCCGCGCAGGTCGATCCGGTCCACCGCCAACCGCCCGTCGCCCCGGCCATGCTCGAACACCAGGCCGGCGATCTCGCCGGCCCAGCGGTCGGCCAGCTCCTCGATCCGGTGTCCGCCGTAGTAGTACTCGTAAGACAGTCCAGGCCGGATCTCGTCCACCACCTCGGAGTGGGTGCCGAGGAACTCTCCCTTGGAGAACTCGAACAGCACTACCGGACCGTCGGTGGACACCAGGGCGTAGCGCACCGAGTTGTGCATGGTCCAAACCGACATGTTGGTGGTGTCGGTGGCGTAGCGGACGTTCAGCGGGTCGTACAGCAGGGCCGCGTCGCACCCGGCCATCTGCAACTGAGCTCGGACCCGCTGAAGCCGGTAGCGGCGGATAGCCGAGCGGTCGGGCAGGCACAGACCCCCGGCAATCCACTCGGCCTCGAGCTCCGGGCCCGGGCCGAGAGCGTGCATGTTGCGCTCACCGTGGTCGAGCAGCCAGCCGGATGGGGGCACGCCGGCCACTCCGATCCTGGGTTGATGGCGTGGAGCGTTCACGGCGGGAGTCTGCCACCGCCGGAACGCGAAGAGGGCGGGGCCGAGGCCCCGCCCTCTTTGTTGGACTAGTCGCGTTGGAGGCTCTAGGCCTCGCGTGCGGTTAGGCCGCGGCCAGCGCCGCCGCGATCCACTCGTCGACCGTGGCCCGATTGTCAGCGATCCACTGACCGGCCAACTCGGCTATCTCAGCCTCGGTGTCCCGTCCGCCCTGAATCTCGACGTTCATGAGCGACACGTCAACCACGGACAGCTTCGCCGAGCGGAGGAGCTCGGCCGCAGCCGGGTTCGCCGCCAGCCAAGCGCTGTTGGCGGTCACCTGGATGTCAGCCGGCACCCAGCCGATCTGGCAGAAGTCGGCGTTGGCCCTGGCCGGGCACTGCTCGGCCGGGATATCGAGCTCTACCGGGTCGGTGGTCCCGGCCCAGTACCTCTGATCGAACTCCTCGCCGCCCTCGAGCCCGAGCGGGTTCGAGTCGTCGAGCACGTTCTCCACTGCCAGCCAGTACACGTTGTCGCCGGGCCGGAGCTGGGTGATGTACGCCGTCGGCGTCCAGGTGTAGATCACAGCCGGTTCTCCGGCCTCCACCTTGGCCACCGCCTCCGCGAACATGGCGTCATAACCGGCGATGGTCTGGACGAGGTTCTCCCACCCGTTGAACGCGATCATGCTCTGCATCATGTCGTCGCAGGTCCAGCTCTCCTGACAGCCGTAGAACTCAGCGATGCCGTCGCCATCGGTGTCGAATACGGCTCGGATCTCCGGATCGTCATTGAGCTGGTCCAGGTGGGTAATGCCGTACTCGTCGGCGACCGACTTGGTGATCAGCAGACCCTGGAGGCCGCCGCCGCGGAACACCGCGCCCACCTTCTCGAGGTGGTCGCCCACCAGTGAGCCGTCAGGCAGTTCCGGTGCCCACCACGAGTTGTGGCCCGGGTACCAGCTGTTCGCCCAGAAGTCCACGTCGCCCTGAGCCATGGCCAGGTATGCAAGCGACGGGCCAAGCTCCGTCTCGGACGGCTCGGACACGTCGTAGCCGAGCTCCTCAAGCATCTGCTTGTAAACCTGAGCCTGGAAGTAGCCGCTCTGCCAGTCTGCCCGAGCCATGTTGACGCTGACGCCCTCGCCAGGCATCGCCATCTCCTCCATGGGCTCTTCCTCAGCCATGGGCTCTTCCTCAGCCATCGGCTCTTCCTCAGCCATCGGCTCTTCCTCAGCCATCGGCTCTTCCTCAGC
>VYCM01000046.1:2695-19590 GCA_009843915.1 Acidimicrobiaceae bacterium
CCATCGGCTCTTCCTCAGCCATCGGCTCTTCCTCAGCCATCGGCTCTTCCTCAGCCATCGGCTCTTCCTCAGCGGCCGGTTCCTCCACAGCCGGCGTTGTGGTCGTGTCGTCTGCGTCGTCACCGCATGCGGCAGCTATCAGCGAGAAGGCTGCTACTAGCGCAAGCCAGATCGATACTCGCCTCTTCATAAGGACATCTCCCTCCTAGGTATTGGGACTAACTGCGCCTAAGCCGTAAGCCGTTGCCGCAGTCGGCGGAGAAGAATAGCGGACAAGGGTCGACTAATCCACCCCTGCTCCCTTCAGCCGCACGCGCTATCAGTGGGTGAAACTCGTTTCGGCCTCGGCGTAGACCTTCGACCGACGGAACTCCTTGAGAACGCTCGCGGCCGTGGCCGCCAGCACAACGCCCCCTATGAGGGCGAGGAAGGCGCCCACACCCGTGATGTAGCTGTCGTCGGCGGACCGCACCTGCGTTGCTATCCACCCGATGGTGACGCAGACAACGCCCGCGCCGATCCCGGCCGTGACCGTGCTCCATCGCCATCTCAGGTGCTCGTCGCGGCCGAACGCCCCCGCCGCCGGCACGGCGGCGATCAGACCGGCCAGCCCGGCCGCCAGGGTCCAGATACCCAGGCCGGGACCTGTGCCACTGAGCCCGTCGGTGATGATCAGCTTCTTCTCGGACTGCGTGGCCAGCAGAGCGGAGATCTGAGCCGAGATCACACCCGACTGGGTCGGGTTCGCCTCAGCCTCGGCTTCGAGCTCGGCGATCTGTCGCTCCACCTCGGCGTCCCGGACGACATCCTTGCGCTGGTCGAAGCTCCAGCCTGAGATGGCAGCCATCCCGAGGATCACGACGGCGACGCCCGCCAGCACCACCCTTCCCCACCCGATGCGAGCCGTCAGGGGATGCAGTGGTGAATGAGGCGCCAACGAGACCCACCAGAACGATCCGGCCGACGCCAGCAGGGCCCCGGCCAGCGCAACGTACACGCCCGCGCCGGCGCTGTACGAAGCCGCGGCGTCCGCGGCCGACGCCAGCACGTAGCAGGCCATCATCACCAGCAGCGCCAATGAGCTGATCAGCGAGCCGTCGGCCGTCAACCAGCGCGGGCCCCGTCCGGGCCCGGCCAACGTCATAAGAGCCGCGCCCACCACCAGCACGCCGAGCCCGAGGGCCAGGTAACCGAACCACGAGCCCCCGGACGCCTCGAGACCGCTGAATGACTGCTGGGCCAGATCCTCGTCGGCGCGCCTGCCGTAGGCGCTGAACAGACCGGCGCCGCTGGTCCAGGTTAGGAAGACCGAGACGACCGCCAGCACGCCGCCGGCGGCCGCGATCCCCATGGGGAGCCGCTCCTTGGCCGTCACGCGGGCGAATCGGCCCTCTGGCGCGTCCGCGCCGGCGCCCTCGCCGGTGGTCAGGAGCCTCTCGGGATCGCGGCGGTGGGCCCAGGCGAGGCGCACGCGGCGGATCAGGCTGGCGCTGTCGGTGTCCTCGGGCTGGGAGATGCGGTCGAGCACGACCGCCACGAGGAAGAACGCGAGGCCGCTGGCCATGCCCTTGGGAATGTCCTGGGTGGTGATGGCCTGGAACAGCACCCGTCCCAGTCCGCCCGCGCCCATGATGGCGGCAATGCCGAGCATCGAGACGGCCAGCAGCAGCGTCTGGTTGATCCCGGTTGCGATGGCGGGGCGGGCGAGGGGCAGCTGCACGTCGAGCAGCACCCTCCACTCGGGCGCTCCGTAGGCCCGGCTCGCCTCCACCACATCGCCCGGCACTTGCCGGATGCCCAGATTGGTCAGACGCACCAGCGGTGGCAGCGCGAACGTCATCGTCACCATGGTGGCCGGCACCACGCCGACGCCGAAGAAGAAGATGAACGGCAGCATGTAGACGAACGAGGGGATCACCTGCATGCCGTCCAGCAGCGGCCGCACCACTCGCCAGGTGGAATCGGTTCGCCCGCAGGCGACGCCGAGAGGTATCCCGACTATCACGCACAGCAGCACGGCCACGCCCACGAAGCCGATGGTGCGGGCCGTCTCCAGCCAGTAGTTGTTGCCGAGAAGCCCGCAGAGGCTCAGTGCCCCCGCCGCGAAGGCGCCGACCCTGACATTGCGGGTGAGGGTGCCGATGACGAAGAAGGCGATCGCGACCACCACCCACGGGAGTGGCTCCAGGATGTCCTCGACGACGAGGTTGATAAGGTTCTCGAACGGCCACTCGACGATCGAGAGCAACCAGTCGAGCCTCACCGCTATCCAGTCCACAGCCTGGTCGGCCCAGGCCCCCACCGGGATCAGAAACTGCTCGGTGACCTGGTTGTCGAAGAAACCCGGGCGCAGAGCCTCGTCGCTCTGCTGTTGTGCCAGCACTCTCACGTCACGACCTCACGCTCTTGCTGCCGATCGCCTTGCCCGTCGCTCCCCGCTGACACCTCTTCGGCCGCGTCGTCGGCGTAGATCTTGGCTCTTCGGAACTCCTTGAGCACCCCGGCCGCGGTCGATGCCAGCGTCAAGCCGCCGGCGATGGCGAGGAAGGATCCCACACCGCTCAGATAGGTTCCCTCCGCGGTCGTCTCGGCCGAGCGGATGTGGGTGAAGATCCAGCCGACGCCCACGCAGGCCGCGCCGGCGCCGATTCCGGCTGTGATCGCGCTCCATCGCCACTGCCGGTGCTCGTCACGGCCGAACACACCGGCGGCGGGCAGCACCGCCACCACTCCCGCCAGACCCGCTATGAGCACCCAGATGCCCAGCCCGGGACCGTCGCTGTTCACCCCGTCGGTGATGATGCGGTCGTCGGGTTCCAGCTGCGTGAGCAAAGCCGACATCTCCGACTGGATCACGCCGGCCTGCTCGGGGTTCGCCTCCGCGCTCGCCGTCAACTCGTCGAGCTGCACCTGGGTCTCAGGCGAGATGATCAGTCTCGTCCGCTCGTCGAAGCTCCACACCGAGAAGGCTCCGACCGCGAAGACGGCGACCACGAACCACGCGGCTACGACCCGGCCCCAGCCAATCCGGGCACTGAGCGGACGATCGGGCGCATGAGGGGCCAGCCGGATCCAGACCACCGAGCCGGCCGATGCCACCAACCCCCCGATCAGGGCTACCCAGGGTCCGATGCCGGCGCTGTAGCCGGTGGAGAGATCCGAGGGCGCGGCCAGCAGGTAGGCGGCCATCATCACCAGCATGGCCAGCGATGCGACGGTCGCCCCGTCCGCCGTGAACCACCGGGGGCCGCGGCCCGGCGTCACCATCGTCGTGACCGCGGCGGCAACCACTACCAGCCCCAAGCCGAGCAGGACAAACCCGAACCACGAGCCCCCTGAAGCCGACAGCCCATTGAAGGACTCGCCAGGCCGGTACTCGTCGAGGGTTCGGCCATAGGCGCTGAGGAACCCGGCGCCGCTGTTCCAGGTCAAGAACACCGACACCATGGCGATGATTCCGCCGGCGCCGGCGACCATCATGGACCGGCGCTCGGCGGCCGTGAGGGGGGCGATCTCGCCCTGAACCTGCGGTGCCTCGTCGGCGACCGCCGTCGCCCGGGCACTGTCGGGAATCAGAACCTCGGGATCGCGGCGATGGGCCCAGGCCCGCCGGATACGACGGAGCAAGCCGCCCTCGGCGCCCTCCGGTTGTGAGATCCGGTCGAACACCACCGCCACCAGGTAGAACGCAAGGCCGGAGTTTGCCCCCAGGGCAACTTCCTGGCGGCTGATGGCCTGGAACAGTTCCGAACCCAAGCCGGTGGCGCCCATGATCGCGGCGATGACCAGCATCGACATTGCCAGCAGCAGCGTCTGGTTGATCCCCGTCATGATGGCGGCCCGGGAGAGGGGCAATTGCACATCGACCAGCACCCTCCACTCGGGCGCGCCGTAGGCCCGGCTGGCCTCTACAACGTCCGCGGGCACTTGCCGGATGCCCAGATTGGTTAGACGCACCACCGGGGGCAGCGCGAAGAACATGGTGACGATCGTGGCCCCCACGTTGCCGAGACCGAAGAGCGCGATGAACGGCAGGATGTAGGCGAAGGCATGGACAACCTGCATGGCGTCGAGCACGGGTCTCACCCCGCTCCAGACGGCGTCGAAGCGGCCGCAGGCAACGCCAACCGGCACTCCGATGATCACGCACAGGAAGACGGCCACGCTCACGAAGCCGATGGTCTCGATCGTCGCCTGCCAGAAGCCGTCCCCCAGGAAACCGCACGCCCCTATGCCGATGCCCGCGAACACCCCGACCTTGATGTTGCGCGCCAGCGAGCCGATCACGAAGAAGGCCACCGCGATCCAGAACCACGGGACGTTCTCCATGATGTCTCGAACGAGCAGCTCATTCAATGTCGAGAAGGGCCACTTGATGGCGCTCAGCAGCCATCGCAACTCTGAGGCAATCCAGTCGAACGCCTGATCCATCCAGTCGCCGAATGGAACGAGGAACTTGTCAAGAACGAGGTTGTCAGAGAACCCAACGTCAGAGAGCGCGGTGCTGCCGTCTGACTGGGCGAGGAGCCTCACATGAACACCTCTCGCTCGAAGTCGTCGATGAGGTGCTCTACCCGGCCCATCTCCTCCATGATGTGACGGGGGTCGAGGTTGCCCACCAAGATCCCCGAATCGTCGCAGACGGCGATGGGAAGACCGCGGCCAGCGGCCGCGTAGACCGTGTTCAGACAGTCCTCGGGACCGCAGCGGTCGAAGTCGGTACGCAGGGCCGGGCCAAGGTCGGTGGTGCCCATGTTGGCGGCCCGTATGCCGTCATCGGCGGTGAGCAGGTGGCTCGGCGCCCCAGCGGAATCCAACACGAAGGCACCGGCGCGCTCACCGAGCCCGCCGAGCGCCTCAGCCAGGGAAACGCCAGCTGAGATGGGTGCCGGCTGCTGCATGATCTCGTGAACCTGGATGACGCGTCCCTGATCGACATCCTGGACGAACTCGGCCACGTATCCGGTAGCCGGCTCGGTGAGGATCTCCTCAGGCGTGCCGATCTGCACCACCGCGCCGTCCTTCATGATGCACACCCGGTCGCCGATGCGCAGCGCCTCATTGAGATCATGGGTGATGAACAGGATGGTCTTGTGCAACTCGCCCTGGATCTCCATCATCTCGTCCTGCATCTGGCGGCGGATGAGGGGATCGAGGGCACTGAAGGCCTCGTCCATCAACAGGATGTCGGGATCCGACGCCAGCGCCCGGGCCAACCCGACGCGCTGCTGCATGCCACCCGACAGCTCCGAAGGGTAGCTCTGGGCGTAGGTGCCAAGCCCGACGAGCGACAGCGCCCGCATGGCGGCGTCCTCCCGGGCCTTCTTGTCGACGCCCTGGACCTTCAGGCCGTAGCTCACGTTGTCGATCACCTTCCGGTGAGGGAAGAGCGCGAAGTGCTGGAACACCATGCCCATGTACTGCCGGCGGAAGGCCTGCAGGTCCGAGCCCTCCAGCGCCTGGACATCGGTGCCGTCAACCAGCACGGAGCCATAGGTGATGTCGTGGAGCTGGTTGACCGTGCGGATGGCGGTTGACTTGCCCGAACCGGACAGCCCCATCACCACGAAGATCTCACCCTTGTTGACCGAGAAGGACACGTTGTCGAGGCCGACCACGTGGCCGGTCTCAGCCTGCACCCTGTTCTTGTCCATACCCGAACGAGCCAAGTCGAAAGCGCGGCCCTTGGGCTGGGGCCCGAATATCTTGTAGACCTCGTCGAGGACGATGATCTCCTCGCCCATCTCAACCATGCAGGACTCCTCCTGGATCGCGACAGCCGGATACCGTAGTACGTTCTGCTCCACGATGAGAGCGCGCCGCCTGCGGGCGGCCGAGACGTATATGGACTGCTGATGCCCGACAGTGCAACCAAAGCGCCGAAGCCGCGCCCGCTGGATGATGAGACCGCGGCGGCCCTGACGCTCTACAACACCTACCTGATCGCGGACCGCGAGCAGCAGGCCCAAGCGCGTGCCCTCAAGAAGGCCGAGAAGGCGAAGGACGATGCGGCCGCGGCTGTGCGCAAGCTGAACGACCGCAAGGCCCCTGCCGCCGAGACGGCCGAGGCCGAAGCCCGCTACCGCGAGGCGGCCGAGGCGCTCCAGCGTCTGCGCGGCGGCGACACCTCGGCCCCAGACGCCCAAGACGGCAACACCGAGGACGAAACCGACGGCGAAGCCGAGGACGACGCGGCGAAGAGCGGCGCTGAAGACACTGAAGGCGCCGACGACGACAAGGACGCCGCCAGCGAACAATCCGAAGACGCCGCCCCCGAAGACGCCGCCAGCGAGAACGCCGACGACGTCGGCGAGCAAGCCGACGACACCGCCAGCGACGACACCGCCGACGAGAACACCGACGACGCCGGCGAGCAAGCCGGAGATGCCGCCGACGAGAACACCGACGAAACGTCAGTGGGGGTGGAGGCCTCCGTCGGCGACGAGGACCTGGCCGGTGATGAACCGGCCGGCGTCGCTGGCTAGCAGCAGCGCTGGACCCACCATCTCGTCGGGATGGGCCAGGCGGCCCAGCAGAGTCCCCGCGCCCATCGACCGGGCCGCGTCGGGTCCCTGGTTGCGCACCATGTCGGTGTCCACCGGTCCGGGCGCTAAGGCGTTCACCCTGATGCCCCGCGGAGCCAGCTCACCGGCAGCAGCCCTGGTGTAGGACAGCAGAGCGGCCTTCATGGCGCCGTAGATCGAGAAGCCCCTTGAGAACATGAAGGCGCCGACGCTGATCACGTTGACCACCGAAGCGTGCGGACTGGCCTCCAACTGGGGCAAGCAGGCCTGGACCAGCAGCGCCGGACCCTGAAGGTTCACCTCGAAGGACTTCTGCCAAGCGGCCGCGGTCTGGGCCCCGATCGGCTGGGCCAGAGCGTTGGCCGCATTGTTGACGAGAATGTCGATCCCGCCGAAACGGTCCAACGCGGCGGCTGCGAGCGCCTCGACCGCGTCAAGGTCGCCCATGTGGGTCGGAACCCCAAGCGCCTCGAACCCGGAATCGATCAAGTGGGCCTCCGTGGCCGCACAGGCCTCAGCCGACCGGGAGGCAACCACCACCGACGCTCCCGCGCAAGCCAACCCCTCAGCGATAGACCGCCCGATCCCGCGCGTGCCACCGGTGACGATGGCAGCACGACCCGTCAGATCGAACAGGCTGCGATAGCCGTCAGCGTCCATGGCCCGGGCAGCCTAGACCTGCCCGAGAGCGATGATTCAGACCTTCTTGCGGGGCGCGTCCGCGTTCTTCAGGACGCGGCCGTTGGCGTCGAGAATGCCGACTTTGGATCCAATTGAGAGCGGATTGGCGCCGAAGAGGTCTTCGCGGTTGATCGCCACCCACCGATAGCCGTCGATCTTCTTGGCCCTCTTGAAGGCGCTCTTGAGATCGCCGACCTCGGCGGCCACGACAATGAAGCCCCGCTCGGAAACGAGGTCTGCGGTACCGGACGTGTCCGGCGACGCGCCGACAGCCGCGGCAACCGCCGCCGACAGACCGTCATGATCGAGACGGGCCATGTCAGCTGTCCTCGGTGAGAACTGCCACGACCGCGTTCATGGCTTCCTCGGCGTCCGGCCCGTCGGAGGTGATGCGAGCCGTGTTGCCGGGACTGGCGCCCAAGGCGAGCAGGCTCATGATGCTGGCCGCGCTGGCCGCCTTGTCGCCCACCTCGATCTGAACGCCCGCGTCGAATCGCGCAATCCGCTCTACCAACTCAGCGGCCGGTCGGGCGTGAAGACCATGGCCGTTGGTGATGACAACCTCCAGATACACAAGTCCCTCCTATCAGGCTCAGTCGTCGGATGGCGGAGCAGTCAGCCGATCATGGACGAACGAGACATCGTCCGACTGTGCGAGCCTCTCGCAGAGTTCCTCGTCCTGAAGAACTTCAGCGAGCCTCGACAGCACACGCACGTGATCGTCGCCGGCCGCGGCCAGTCCCACCACCAGGCGGGCCGTTCCCGGTCCCCAGTCGACGCCGTCGGGATACTGGGCCACCACTATCCCGGTCGAGCGTATGTAGCCCTTGCTCTCCAGCACTCCATGGGGAAGAGCGACGCCGTTGCCCAGATAGGTCGAGACGACTTCCTCACGCTGCTTCATGCCGTCGACGTACTCGGGGGACACCGAGCCTCGGGCGACCAGCAGGCCGCCGGAGAACTCAATGGCCTCGTCCCTGGATTCGGCCCGACACCCGAGCACGATGTCGTCCCGCGTCAGGACCCTCCCGAGGCCGTCGTCGGTGTCGGCATTCACAACTTCGAGACGATCGGATCGCCCGCGGCGAGCGTGGAGACCAACTGCTTCACGGCTGGATCGTTCACGAACAGGGTGAACGGCACGATGACCGCGCCGGGAGCCTTCTCCCGGGCCTGCCTCGCCAGCCCCTTGTGGACGACCACTACGTCGGCAGCAGCGGTCAGCTGACCCACAGGGGTGTGAATGACCGAGATGTCCAACTTCGCCTTCTTGACCATGCGCTTCAGCTGGTTGGCCCCCATCAGGCTGCTTCCCATGCCCGCTTCGCAGGCGAAGACGATGAGCTTCACTTCGTCTGCTGCCTTAGTGACTCGCTCTGTCACAGTTCCCCTCCGTTGTTTGTCTCACGCGATCTGTCCGTAACACGGAAGCCAACCGCGGCTGGGGAGATGATGCGGCGGAACACCTCCGCCGCTCCGACCTCCTGAGGTTGCGCCATTGGGGGACCAACGCAACCCCCGTGCCCGATTACGCCAGGGGGACACCCTCCATGGCGTCTCCCAGCGACGTGTCGTCGTCGGTGTCGTCGATCTCCTTGACCGGGAACAGCCGCAGCAGGATCGATCCGACCACGAACGCGGCGGCCGCACCGGCGGCCATGCCCAGGTACACCCCGGCTGCCGCAGCTCCATCGGTCGGCGTGAAGGTGAAGTAGGCGAAGATGCTTCCCGGAGACGGCGGCCCTGTGAGGCCCGCGTCGAATATCACGAACACGATGTCCGCGATGATTCCACCGGCCCACATGGCCCCGATCATCACGGGGTTCATCAGGACGAACGGGAAGTAGACCTCGTGGATGCCGCCGAAGAAGTGAATGATGATGGCGCCCGGAGCCGACAGCTTCGCCAAGCCCTTCCCGGCGAACCAGTAGGCGAGCAGCAGTCCCAGCCCGGGGCCGGGATTCGACTCGAGCATGTAGTAGATGGACCGGCCGGTCTCGCCGACATCCGCCGTCCCGAGCGGCGTCAGCACGCCGTGGTTGATGGCGTTGTTGAGGAACAGCACCTTTCCGACCTCGATGGGCAGGTCCATTAGCGGCAGCAGCCCGGCGTCGCTGAGGCCCTCCACCATGTCGCCGAAGCGCTCCGCGAGCCACGACATGATGGGACCGATGATGACGTAGCCGAGCATGGCCATGAAGAGTCCCGCGATGCCCTGCGAGAAGTTGTTGATCAGCATCTCGAACCCGGCGGGCCGCTTGTCCTCCAGATACTTGTCGATCTCCCGCATCACGTAGCCGGCGAGCGGGCCGACGACCATGGCGCCCAGGAACTGTGGCGGATCGCCCACGATGGCGCCCTCGGCCAGCTCGAAGGAGGCACCGCCGATGACGCCCATCACTGCAACGGCACCGAGGACGCCGCCCCGGTGGCCGTGGATCAGCTTGCCGCCGGTGTACGCGACAAGCAGGGGCAGCAGGTACTTGATCATCGGGCCGACCGTGTTCCCGGTGATCGCTCCCCAGTCCCAGTCGAGGCCGGTCTTCTCCAGCCAGCCGGGCGGAATGAACAGGGCGGTTATGAATCCCCATGCAATGAACGCACCGATGTTCGGTATGACCATGCTGGAGAGGAAGCCGCCGAAACGTTGAACACGCTGTAGCATGCGCGGGTCCTCCTAAGCGTCGGGTGACGCCTTCAATCCTCCACTGCTCCGGCGGCCGCCGCTACTGCCAATACCGCGCCATCTGTATACGACATTTCGGCGCGCCTTCGCCTTGGCGCTTACCCGCGCAGCTTCCTACGCGTAGCGGGCCAATCGGCCGACGTCTGTAGCCGACAGCAATGGGCTGACCACGACGACCGGCATCTTGTTCTCCACCAGGGGAACCGTGGAGATCACGAGGTCGAACTCGCCGTGGGCAAGCTCCTCATAGCCCCTCTCCGAGAGAACCTCGACGAGATCGAGTTCGGGAAACTCGGCCTGGATCCGAGATACCAGGACCCAGACGGTTGCCATCCCGCTCGGACACACGATGAGGGCGCGACGCCGGGGTCTCAGGCGGGCGCGCTCCATCGCGCCGGACAGGTACATCGTGATGAAGCCGATCTCGTCCTCAACGATCGGCACCTGCATGGCTGACTCGATCAGCGCGCCGACCTCCGCCGCGACGTCGTAGACGTCGGGATAGCGCTCGCGCACCTCGTGCAGGAGCGGGTTGTGGACCGGCAGGCCATAGCGCAAGCGCACGCCGAGCCTTTCCAAGTGCGCCGCCAGACCTCGCCGGAGTTCCAGGTCCTCGCTGAGAGCGGCGTGCAGGTGCTCGCCCGCGAATCCCATGATCCGGTCGAGAAGATCCGCGCTGATGGAGGCCGAATCCGACCTCACGGTGTCGAGTGCGTCAAGACCGAGCAGGTACTCGGTGACCGCCGCAACCTCAGGAGCGGGCAGGAACGCCCCCACGAGGCTCTCGAGGCCGGGAACGATACCGGCGACGCTCGCGGCGATGGGATGGTCCATCACCGATCGATGCAGGCCGGCTTCGACGGCCACGCTGTGCCCTTCGCGGATCCTCGCCACCGACACCGCCAGGAACAGCGCGAACACCAGGTCGCTGCGGCCCGATGTGAGGGTCTGGCCCAGGGCGCTCGAGCGCACGATCGCCGCCGTGTCCCGCAGCGGCAGCGTGAAGATCCGCTCTCGCAGCCCCACTGGAACGCGGACATTCGCGGCCGACCGAGCCGCTGGGTCATCTGCCAGTTGAAGCAGCAGCACCTCTTCGGGGATGGCTTCGAGAATGAGTTGCACGATGACTTGCCGGATGCGGCGCTCGGTTCCGACAACGGTTATTCCCTTCCCAGGTCGGCGCACCAGAGGCAGTCCGTTGCGCTCCAGCCATGGCTCGCCCGCCCGCAGATCGCGGCGCGCCGATGTCTTCGACACCTGGAGTTCGCGATGGAGTTGCTCGAGGGACACCACCGACGGCGCGGACCAGAGCAACGCGGCGAGAAGGATGCGCATCCGCTCCTCCGGGGCGTAGACCCTGGGCGCATCGGCGAGGGGCGGAAGATCGGCGGTGATCCGGGCCCGGATATCGGGCGGCCCCTCGACTACCAGGCCCAAGCCGCGTTTTCGCACCAGCTCGGCACCGCAGGAGCGCAGGTACCGATCGATGTGGTCGAGGCGATACCGGACCACTCGCTCGCTCAGCCCCAGGTCGGCGGCCACCGACGCGGTGCTTCTCGGCTGCTCCTGGTCGAGCAGCCACCGGGTTATCCGCAGCACGCGGGTGTCGAGCGAGGCGGTCACGTTCGGTCCAGCGCGTCGCGGACGATGCGTCGGACATCGCCGGCCGTTGGCGCGCTCAGGGCCGCCTCCACCATCGGGCCCGTCTCGACCCGGTCGAGCGAGTCGACCACCGACTTGATGGGGTTGACGGACCGGGCGCTAACCGAGAGCTTGTCAACGCCCATGGCGGTGAGCACTGCCGCGCCCAGGGGATCGGCCGCCACGAGGCCGCAGACGGAGACACTGATGTCGTGGCGCCGGGCGGCTGCCACGGTGCGCTCGCAGAGAGCGAGCACGGCGGGGTGGAGCGCATCCTGGAGGTTGTCGAGCGACCCGTTCGTGCGGTCGGCTGCCAGCGCGTACTGGGTGAGGTCGTTCGTGCCGATCGAGAAGAAGTCGACGTGCGGTGCCACCGCCGCGGCCGTCAGGGCCACTGACGGGACCTCGACCATCACCCCGATCGGCGGCACGGCATGGGGGACACCCTCCGCTTCGAGGCTCGCCGCCACCTGCTCGATCCGGCCGCGCAGCTCAATGACTTCCTCGACGGTGGAGACCATGGGGAGCATCATCTGCACGTCGCCGGTTCCGGCAGCCCTCAGGATGGCGCGCGCCTGGGTGTCGAATATCTCCGGGCAGCGGCTGTACAGGCGGGCGCCCCGCACACCGAGGAACGGGTTCTCCTCCGTCTCGACCTCCAGGTACGGCGCCGGCTTGTCCCCACCGATGTCGAACGTACGGACCACCACCGGCTCACTGAAGGACGATCCGGCGAGGGAGTAGAAGTCCACCTGTTCCTGCTCGGTGGGCGCTTCGGTGCGGTCGAGGAACAAGAACTCGGTGCGAAGCAACCCGATGCCCTCTGCGCCTGCTTCGACGGCTCGAGCGATGTCCTCGCTGGACCCGACATTGGCCGACACCCCGATCGGTCGGCCGCCGAAGGACACGCCAATCCCCCGGAACCGGTCGGCCGCCGCCGTCTCCGCCTCAGCGGCGGCCCGGCGAGCCCGGAAGTCCGCGGCGGTACTCTCACTCGGGAGAATGACCACATCGCCCGTGGACCCGTCCAGTGCGACCTCCTCGCCCGTGCTCACACTGGCGACTACCCCGCTGGCTCCCACCACGGCGGCGACGCCCAGCGAACGGGCGATGATGGCTACGTGGCTGGTCGGACCGCCGGTCTCCGTAACGAACCCGAGCACGAGTTCGGGATCGAGGACCGCGGTGTCGGCCGCGCTTAACGACCTCGCCACCAGGACGGACGGAACGCCGATCAGCCGCGGGTCGGGCGAGTCGACTCCGGCGAGGCGTCGGCGGATCCGATCGATGACCTCGCTCACGTCCTGGGCTCGCTGCGCCATGTACGGGTCGTCGATGGAGGCGAAGAGGCCGCTGATCTCCTCATCGACCCTCCTCAGCGCGGCATCCAGGCTCATCCCGTCGTTGAGGGCGGCGCTCACCGCGTCGACGAGCATCGGATCTCGCGCCATCAGGGCCTGGGCCTCGAGGACGTCGCCGGCCTCGGCCCGTCCCGTGGATCGGGCCGCCTCGCACATCGACTGGAGCTCTCGGCTCGCCTCGGCGACCGCGGTCGTGAACGCCGCTTGCGGATCGGCGCTGTCGATCACCGTCACCTCTTGATGGTCGATCACCATTGCGGACCCCAGCGCGACTCCGGCTGAAGCGGGGGTGCCGGCGACACGGAGTTCGGGGCGCTCGGTCACTGCTCGTCCAAACGTTCGGTCAGGGCGTCGTAGAGGCAGGCGCCCGACACCAAGGTGACGCTGGCCGTCGCCGAGAACGCGGCCACGCTTATCGCGATGGTCAAGGGCGAGGCCCCATAGCCGAGCGGAAGGGCGGACACGAAGTTGAACAGGATGAAGAGAGTAAGGATGGCGAACAGCGCCATCCTGCGCTTATGGCCGAGCCTCACGCTCGTCCCGAGCGCCCGGAGGCCGCCCTTTGCCGCCTGATCGGCAACCACGTACCCGTGGAAGCCGTAGAACAGGAAGGCGAGGATCGATGGCAGGCCGAACAGGTAGCGCAGACCGAGCATTACCGCGGCCCAGAACCAGAATGCGCACACGAATTGCGCGCTGAAGAGAGAGCCCTCGCGCCATGGTCCTCCGAGGTCGATCGGCCTCGCTCGGGCGGCATTGATCGCGTACGCGTACCACGGCACGGAGACTGTTCCGGCCAGCACGAGTCCGACCAGATCGAGAACGACCGAAGCGATCTCCTGACCGTCGTCGAGCGCCTGATCCGCCAGCACCCGGAAGACGCCGTACGTGGCGAAGGTGGCCAGGGCGCCCACTGTCAGGGGGCCGATGTTCCGGATGTAGCCGGTCCACCCCTCACGGAACATGGCGGAGATGCGCAGAGGGAACGCCTCAGTCATGCGAGTGCCCCCACACGCCAATCCTGCGCCGGGTCCGCGGTCACCTGCACGGCCCGCCGGTCACCGTCGGTGACCGGCTGCGCCAGCGTGTCCGCTGACTGAACCGCGGCCCTCGCCCACGCCAGACCCTCAGCCAGCGCGAGATCTCCGCGGCCGCCGGCCGACAAGAAACCTGCCAGCAACGCGTCGCCGGCCCCCACCGTGTTGCGTACCTCGATCGTCGGGGCCAGCCCGTAGCAGACGTCCTCGGCCAGGAGCACCGCGCCGCGCCGTCCCATGCTGACGAGCACCGCGCGCCAGCCGCCTCGACGAAGCTTGTCGGCCGCGTCGATCACGTCGCTGAGGGTCCCCAGGTCGCGACCGATCACGCCGGCCAACTCCGCGAGGTTCGGCTTGACCATGGCGCACGGTGTGCCGATCAGGGCGTCGAGCGCCGCGCCGCTGGTGTCGACCACCAGCTTGCGGTCCGCATCGGGCAACGCGGTCGCCAACCGCGCGTACAGGTCGGTCGGCGCGCCCGGCGGCAGGCTGCCGCTGGCAATCAGCCAATCGGAATCGGCGGCCGCGGCCACGGCCGCCGACACGAGATCCTCTGCCTCCGAAGCACTCACTTCAGGCCCGGGCTCATTGATCTGCGTCGTCGTCCCGTCGGGCTCGACGAGCGTGAAGCACGCCCGGATGGTGCCGCGGATCGGGACCGTTCGGGCACCGGTGCCCTCAGCGGCCAATGAAGCGACGAAAGCCTCGGCATCGTCGGCGTTGGCGGGGACGACGGCTCGAGCCGAGTGGCCGTTCCGGCTGAGTGCCCGTGCGACGTTCACACCCTTTCCAGAGCATTCGACGCGGACCTGAGACGCTCTGATCACCTCGCCCCGCTCGAGTTGGTCGACCAGGAGTGTCCGGTCGAAGCTCGGATTGGGCGTCAGCGTGGTGATCATTGTCCAGCCGTCGCCGCATAGGTCTCGATGAGAATCCGCTCAGCCGCGGGCGTCCACTGGCCCCGCTCGCCGAGAGCCTGCCCGATGTCGGGATACTGCGCGGCCAGTTCGTCGAGTCCGAGCAACGGAACCCCTGTGACCTGGGGGAAGATGACGACCTTGCCAGCGAACCGGCCTTCGAGGACGGCCTGCATGCCGTCTCGACCCGCCTCGATCCCTCCGACGGCGGCCAGATTCAAGTCCGGCGACAGCGTGCCTCCCACCGCCTTGTCGAGTACCAGCGCCTGGTCCTCGATGGACGAGCCCGACGTGCCCGTGTACTGGGCGTTGCCCAGGTACACCTGGCTCATGTCCAGTGGCCCCATCGTGCCGTTGGCCACGCCAGCGAAGAACACGAGCATCCCGTCGGACCCCATAAGGCGCGCCGCGTCGGCCATCACGGAGGCAACCGGCACGGTGACGACCACGTCATCCGCCCCCGCGCCGCCCGTGAGGCGGGCCACGATCTCTTCCAGGCCGGTGTCGCAAGCCGCGGGATTGAGCAGCACAAGCTCGCGACCAGCACGCTCGGCCAGGGCGCTGAGGGAGTCCTCCAGAACCTGTAGTCGCTCCGTGTCGGGGTCGACACCGACAACGATGGACGGGCCGTCGAGCTTCTCGATGGCCCGCTGCACATGCATCTGTCCCATCGGTCCGCCGGCCCCCACGAACACGGCCACACCGCCGGGGCGTAGGTCGCAACGGTTGCGCTGCTCGCCGTAGGCCGCGGCGACATCCGGGCCGCGGGTGCCGACGTAGGCGGTGTAGTCATAGTGCAGCCGGCCGAAGTCGATGCTCGAGGGCCCGTCCAGGGGGCGCTCGCCGACCAGATTGAGGGTGCCGCGGAACGCGATGCACCGGGCCGCCCCGGTCACTTGCTCGCTCGACGCGGGGTCCAGAACGATGATGTCGTCGAACCCGCGCCCGCCGGTCACCTCATCGGCGAGAGCGCGGTAGCCGGACGGCGTCACTCCATCGGCGACCGACAACTCCGTCTGCGGGCCCACTGCACTGCTTGCCAGGGAACTGACACTCGTCGACAAGTTGGTGAGCACCACGCGGCCGGCACCACGAAGCGACCGGCCGAAGTCATAGGGGCGCATGTCCTCGGTGTGGCCGACGATCCAGACCGTGCCACCGTCCAGCGGCCACAGGCGGCGACGCTGCGTATAGGCGGCCTCGACGCAGGCCCAGGGCTCCGACAGGGCGGCGGCGGCGTAGCCGAGCCCGTCGTCGACCGGTATGACATAGGCGCCGTCGTCCGCGGCGAGGACCTCCGGGCCGATGAGGTGGTACTGGATCAGGCCGCCACCGATCGTGTAGCCGTACGCCGTGCTCCGGCCGTCTACGTAGATGTCGGGCTGGATCGCCAGCCTGTCTCCCTTGGTGTAGGTCGACTTGAGATCCTCACCGACCTGGATCACGGTGACTGTGGCCTCATGGCCGAGACGGATCGGATCGACGGAGAGGTCGCGTCCATAGAGCTTGGGATGGTCCCCGCCGAGCCGGATGAGCTTCACGTCCGAGAAGCACAGCCCCACCGCATCGACGCGCACCAGCAATTGGTCGGTGGCAGGACTAGGAATCTCCGCCGGCTCGGGGCGGCCGTCTCGGCCGATGCTCTCGACACCGACGCCGTAGGTATTCCAAGCCAGGTTGGGTTCGGGGAGCGGTGTGTCCCCCTGGCGGTACCGGTCGAATGTCCACTCGGCGCTTATGGTCAAGGCCGAACCCCCCTGCGGGAGAATCGCCTCCGCGTTCCCGCTCATGAAATCGTCGGCTCCGCCGCAGTTGGCCACAACTCGCAGATTGGCCGAGGACACTTAAGCCAATCCAGTCATCAAGTCCAATCTTGTCATATCTCCGGTCGCTGGGTTTCCGGTTGGCGCCACCAGGTCACCGCGGGGGCACCGCGGGGTCGCCGGTAGCCTGATCGGCCATGACCGACGCCGGTGCCGGCCCCTACCCAGCCGTCGGCAGCCCCGATTTCCCGGCCATCGAGCGCCGGGTCCTGGCTCGCTGGAAGG
>VYCM01000110.1 GCA_009843915.1 Acidimicrobiaceae bacterium
CCATTCCGAACACGGAAGTTAAGCCCGCCAGCGCCGATGGTACTTGGGTGGAGACGCCCTGGGAGAGTAGGACGCCGCCGGATTTCGCCGATCAGAAGGCCCCGTCGACTAGGTCCGGGGCCTTCTGCCATTCTCGGGCACCCGAATTGGCAGCGGTGAGTGCCCGTTTGGGCGTCCTGGGCTGCCAATTCACGAGGCTGACGAGTCGAGGGGCGCCGGTAGGATCTCGCGATGGTCCGCAAGAGCGACAGGTCGGGTCGCTCGCGGTCTGGGCCGGGCGTGAGTAAGCCGCGACAGCGAGTGCCGCTGCCACCGGTGCCGCATCCGGCGCCGGACCCGGCCTCCGAACTGCTGCGGGCGCTGGGCCCCGAGCGGGGCAGGAGCGCGGTGCGGCGCTTCGAGGCGGCGGCCAAGGCGTTCCGCGCCGAGCGGTTCAAGGAGTCCCTCCCGCCGCTCACCCGGCTGGCGCGCGACGCCCCGGAAGTCGCCGACATTCGTGAGCTGCACGGCTTGGTGCTGTACCGGCTGGGGCGCTTCAAGGCAGCCATGGGCGAGCTCGAGTACTTCCGCGAGTTGAGCGGCTCCACCGAGCAGCATCCGGTGCTGGCCGACTGCCACCGGGCCCTGGGCCGCTGGGCCGATGTGGAGGCGCTCTGGAAGGAACTCGGCGCGGCGTCTCCGTCGGCCGAGCTGGTGACCGAGGGCCGGCTGGTGCTGGCCGGCGCCAAGGCCGACAGGGGAGAGCTGCCCGCAGCCATCCGGGTACTGGAGCAGGGCTGGAAGCTGCCTTCGCGGCCCCGGGACCACCACCTGCGGCGGGCCTACGCCCTCGCCGACCTGTACGAACGGGCTGGTCGATCGCCCCGCGCTCGCGAGCTGTTCCGCTGGGTCGAGTCCCACGACCCGAGACTCGCCGACGTGTCCCAACGGGTCCGCGCTCTCAGCTGAGCGAGCCGAAGCGCGACTCCATCTCGCGGCGGATTCTCACCGCGTTGCTGGTCTCGTCGACCTTCACGTCGGCCCACGTGATGACTCGACCTTTGGCTACATCGTTGACCAGGGGCACGTCGTGGGCGAGGCCGACCGGCAGGGCGCCTCCGGCGAGGCTGTCGCCGGCCGGCATCAAGCGCCCCCAGACGGTATAGCCCCCCTCGCCGTCGAGGTTGTCGCCCGCCTTGAGGTGGCGCTTGGCCACCGCGACGGCATCGCCGCGGAATCCGTCGGGCGTCCCGGTCGGCTCGCCGCGCAGAGCGGCGCTCAAGACCGACACGCCAACCTCCAGGCCGATCAGATGGTACGGCTTGTAGGTCGCGCTGTAGCGGCCGCTGCGGTCGGTCATGAGGCCGTACTCGGAGAAGCAGCGCTCGGTGTAGTCGCTGGAGGTCTCGAAGACCACGTACACGCCCCAGCGCAGGTCGCGTTCGACAGGTTCGCCATTCCGATGGAGCGACGAGACCACCTCCACCTGGCCCTTGTGGTGCAGCGTGCCGCCCTCGGCACGCGGCCGCAGGACCTCGGCTAGCTCGTCGGTGCCGGCCGGCGGGAACTCGAGTCCACCCGGCGCCGGCACCAGGCCGGTGGCGTTGGACACCGCGGCCATCTCGATCGCCGACTTGGTGCCGTCGAGGAATGAGTTGAACATCTGCGGGTTCATGCCGCCCTCGGCGGCCTGCTCGGGCGAGATGCCGTAGCCGTCCCAGACGGTCTCGGGCGTGGAATCGTGGTAGCTCGGCAGGTACTTGGTGCCCTTGCCCGCCGCGACCACACCTAGGCCGGCGGCTTGCGCCCAATCGACCATCTCGCAGATCAGCGCCGGCTGGTCGCCGTAGGCCATCGAGTAGACCAGCCCGGCCTGGCGGGCCTCAGCGGCCAGCAACGGTCCGGCCAGGACGTCGGCTTCGACGTTGGCCATGACGATGTGCTTGCCGTTGGCGGTGGCGCAGCGGGCGTGTTCCAGGCCGGCCGGGGGGTTGCCGGTGGCGTCGATCACAACCTCCACCCCGTCGGCGGCGATCAACTCGAAGGCATCGTCGGTCAGGTGGGTCCTGCCGCGCTCCAGCGCGGCAGCCGGCGACGGAGCACAGCAGGTCTCCCCGGGCCAGCCGGTCGCGGCCAGGGCGGCGCGGGCCCGGTCGGGATCGAGATCGGCGATGGCCGTCACATGGAGGCCCGGAGTGTTCCTGGCCTGGGCCAGGAACATCGAGCCGAACTTGCCGGCTCCGATCAGGCCGACGGTGACGGGGCGGCCCTCAGCGACGCGCTCCTGCAGCAGCCGGAAGAGATTCATGCTGTGGATCCAAACTGTGGTCGCGTGCGTGCTGAACGGGAGTCGAGCGCTCCTGTCGAATCAGTTCTTCGAGGCAGTCGTCGGCCAGCGGCTCGATCGGCGCGAAGTCGCGCAGGGCGCGCCACTCGGCCCGTTGGAACCTGCGGATGTGGTTCGAGACCTCACAGAGGCTCAGGTAGACGATCACCCGGCTCAAGGGGCTGATGTTGGGCGGGCTGGCGTGCGCCATATTGGAGTGGAACAGCAGCACGCCACCGGCCTTGCCGGTCGGCGCGACCACGCCACCTCTCTCGGCCAGCTCGCTGACTGTCTCACGCTCCAGGCACCAGAGCGGATAGGTGGTGGTCTCCAGGTCGTGGCTGGCCTCGAGCACGCCGAGCTTGTGGCTGCCCGGAAGGAGGAGCAGAGGGCCGTTGGCCGCGGTCACGTCGTCGAGGAAGACAGCGATGTTCATGGCCCGCGGCTCGGGCATGTCGTCGTCGCGCTGCCAGGTGCCGTAGTCCTGGTGCCACTGCCAGACCGCGCCGTCGAAGGCCGCCTTCGCGTTGATCTTGAACTGGTGCATGTACACCTTGCCGTCGAGGATCTGCATCACCGGCTTGAGGAGCCGGGGATGCGCAGCGATGCGCCGGTACGCCTCGTTGTAGCGGTGGGCGGCGAACGCGCTGCGGGGTGCGCCGTTGTCCTCGCGCCAGACCTCCTCCCGCTCCATGGCGAAGCAGATGTCAGCCTCGCGGCGCAGCAGAGCGGCCTCCGCCGCCGAGAAGACATCGGGCAAGAACAGGTAGCCCGTCTCGTCGAATTCCCGGAGTTGGTCGTCGGTGAGCCTCATCGCTCGTCCCCCCTGACTTGGGCAACGACGCTAGTGCACCCGTCCGAGCCCCGCCCGACGCGGGGCCGGTCTCGCGGGTCCGCGCTCGCTGACGGGTTGGGGCGCTACCGTGGCGGCAGGCGGGCGCGGGTCGCCTGGCTTGCCGACCGGCGGTCGCCTCGGACCACCCCATCAGGAGCTTTCCGTGGACATTCACACACTGCTCGGCGACGACGCCGAGTCGCTGCTCGATCATGAGTGCAAGACCTTCGAGCGGGATTCGCTGACCCTTCCCGGCCCCGACTTCGTGGACCGGGTCCTCGCCGCCAGCGATCGCTCGCCCCAGGTGCTGCGCAGCATCCAGTCGCTGTTCGGCAGCGGCCGGCTGGCCGGCACCGGCTACGTGTCGATACTGCCCGTCGACCAGGGCATCGAGCACTCGGGCGCAGCCTCGTTCGCGCCCAACCCGGCCTACTTCGACCCGATGAACATCGTGGAGCTGGCCGTCGAGGGAGGCTGCAACGCGGTGGCCACCACGTTCGGCGTGCTGGGCATGGCATCGCGCCGCTACGCCCATCGCATCCCGTTCATCGTCAAGCTCAACCACAACGAGCTGCTGAGCCACCCCGAGTCGTACGACCAGGTGATGTTCGGCTCGGTGGAGCAGGCTTGGGACCTCGGCGCGGCCGGTGTGGGCGCCACCGTCTACTTCGGCTCGGACAACGCCCGGCGCCAGATCGGGGAGGTGTCCGAGGCCTTAGCGGCCGCCCACGAGCTGGGCATGTTCACCGTGCTGTGGTGCTACCTGCGCAACCCGGCCTTCAAGGTGGACGGCACCGACTACCACGCGGCCGCCGACCTGACCGGCCAGGCCAACCACATGGGCGTCACCATCGAGGCCGACATCATCAAGCAGAAGCTGCCCACCAACAACGGCGGATACCGGGCCGTGGGCTTCGGCAAGACCCACGACCTCGTCTACGACCAGCTCACCAGCGACCATCCCATCGACCTGTGCCGCTACCAGGTGGCCAACTGCTACATGGGCCGGGTCGGGCTGATCAACAGCGGCGGGGCCTCGTCGGGCGCCGGCGACCTGGCCGAGGCGGTCGCCACCGCGGTCATCAACAAGCGGGCCGGCGGCACCGGGCTGATCTCGGGCCGCAAGGCCTTCCAGCGACCCATGGCCTCCGGCGTCGAACTGCTCAACGCCATCCAGGACGTGTACCTGGACGCCTCCGTCACCGTGGCCTGAATCCGGGTAGCGCAGAACCTGCAAATGAACGGGCCGAAAGCTGTGGCCTCAAACGGTATACCGGCTATCGTGACGCCTGCGGGCCGGAGATGGTGGGTCTCAACCGCGAGCCGCGCCGCCTGCTCCCGCACAGCGGATGCAAAGGAGCATCAGTGACCGAGACTTCGGCACGGACCCAGGAGGTCCGTACGACCGATGGCATCGTCCTTCGTTTCGCGGGCGACTCCGGCGACGGCATGCAGCTCACCGGCGACCGGTTCACCTCGGCCAGCGCCCTGTTCGGCAACGACTTGGCCACCCTGCCCGAGTTTCCCGCCGAGATCAGGGCCCCGGCCGGCACGCTGGCGGGCGTCTCGTCGTTCCAGGTCCACATCTCCGACCACGACATCACCACGCCCGGCGACGCCCCGACGGTGCTGGTGGCCATGAACCCGGCCGCGCTGCTGTCCGACCTGCATCTGCTGAAGCCGGGCGGGACCGTGATCGTCAACGCCGACGCCTTCAACGAGCGCAACCTGGCCAAGGCCGGATACGAGTCCGACCCGCTCGAGGACGGCAGCCTCGACGGCTACACGGTGGTCACCGCGCCCATGACCGACCTCACCAAGCGGGCCTGCCAGGACCTGGGGGTCAAGCCCCGCGAGGCCGAGCGGTCCAAGAACTTCTTCGCCCTCGGGCTGGTGTCGTGGCTGTACTCGCGCCCGGTCAAGCCCACCGTCGACTGGATCGACGGCAAGTTCGCGGGGCGCGACACGGTGATCGCGGCCAACAAGGCCGCCTTCGCCGCGGGTCACGCCTTCGGCGAGACGGCCGAGTTGGGCGCCAGCCGGCTGATGGTCCAGCCGGCCGCGCTCGAGCCGGGCACCTACACCAACATCAACGGCAACACCGCCCTGTCCTGGGGGCTCATAGCCGCCTCCCAGCAGGCCGGGATACCGCTGTTCCTGGGGTCCTACCCGATCACCCCGGCCAGCGACGTCCTGCATGAGCTGGCCCGGCACAAGAACTTCGGGGTCCGCACCCTCCAGGCCGAGGACGAGATCGGCGCGGTGGGCGCGGCGCTCGGCGCGGCCTACGGCGGCCACATCGGCGTCACCACCACCTCGGGTCCCGGCATGGCCCTCAAGGCCGAGACCGTGGGCCTGGCCGTGAGCCTCGAGGTGCCGCTGGTGGTCATCGACATCCAGCGGGGCGGCCCGTCGACGGGCCTGCCGACCAAGACCGAGGCCGCCGACCTGCTCATGGCCATGTACGGCCGCCACGGCGAGGCGCCCCTGCCCATAGTGGCGGCCCAGAGCCCGTCGGACTGCTTCTTCACGGCTATCGAGGCGGTGCGCCTGGCCGTTGAACACCGCACGCCGGTGATCCTGCTGTCGGACGGCTACCTGGCCAACAGCAGCGAGCCCTGGCGCATCCCCGACGTCAAGCAGCTCGACTCCATCGCCGTCAACTTCGCCTCCAAGCCCAACCACGTGAACGACGAGGGCGAGTCCGTCTTCTGGCCCTTCCGCCGCGACGAGCGGCTGGTGCGCCCCTGGGCCATCCCTGGCACTCCGGGACTCATGCACCGCATCGGCGGGATCGAGAAGGAGGACGGCAGCGGCAACATCAGCTACGAGCCCGACAACCACCAGGCCATGGTGCGGCTGCGGGCCGAGCGGATCGCCCTGATCGCCCACCACATCCCGCCCGCCGAGGTCGTCGGCGACCCGGACGCGTCCGTCGCGGTGGTCAGCTGGGGCTCGACTTGGGGCGCCATCACCTCGGCCCGCCGACGGATCGAGTCGGCCGGCCACCGCCTGGCCCACATCCATCTGCGCCATCTGAACCCGCTGCCCGCCAATCTCGGGGACCTGCTGCGGTCGTTCGAGCGGGTCGTGGTGCCCGAGATGAACACCGGGCAGCTCTGCCGGATGCTGCGGGCCGAGTTCCTCGTCGACGCCCGGTCGGTGACCAAGGTCTCCGGCCAGCCCTTCACCGCGGCCGAGCTCGTCGAGGCGTGCTGGGAGGAGATCGGGACCACGGGAGCAGCGCGATGACCGACGTGCCCGTCACCACCCGCAAGGACTGGGCAACCGACCAAGAGGTCCGCTGGTGCCCCGGATGCGGCGACTACTCGATCCTCACCGCGGTGCAGCTGCTGATGCCCGAGCTGGAGGTGCGGCGCGAGGACACGGTCTTCGTGTCGGGGATCGGCTGCGCGGCCCGGTTCCCGTACTACATGAACACCTACGGCCTGCACGCCATCCACGGGCGCTCGCCCGCCGTGGCCACCGGGCTGGCCATGGCCCGGGGCGACCTGCACGTCTGGGTGGTGGGCGGCGACGGCGACATGATGTCGATCGGGGGCAACCACCTGATCCACGCGCTGCGCCGCAACGTGAACCTGAACATCCTGCTGTTCAACAACCAGATCTACGGGCTGACCAAGGGCCAGTACTCGCCCACCAGCGAGCGGGGCAAGGTCACCAAGTCCACCCCGCACGGCTCGGTCGAGCAGCCCTTCAACGCGATCTCTCTCGCGTTGGGGGCCGAGGCGTCGTTCGTGGCCCGCACCCATGACATGGACCGGGGCCACATGCAGGAGATGTTCCGGCGGGCCCACGACCATCCGGGAGCGGCGTTCGTCGAGGTCTTCCAGAACTGCAACGTGTTCAACGACGGCGCCTTCGCGGCCCTCACCAAGCGCGACGCCCGCGACTCGATGCTGATCGATCTGTGCCACGGGAAGCCGGTGCGCTTCGGGGCCGACGGCGAGTTCGGCGTGGTGATGGACGGCGGTCGGCCCCGGGTGGTGAGCGTGGCCGACGTGGGCGCGGACGCCCTGGTGGTGCACGACGAGACCGATCCCGATCCGTCGGTGGCGTTCGCTCTGAGCCGCCTGGCCAACACCAACGACGTGCCCACACCGATCGGGGTCTTCCGGGCCGTCGAGCGCTCGGAGTACGGCTCGGCCGTCACCTCCCAGATAGCCGCCTCCCAGTCGAAGGCCGGACCGGGCGACCTCCACAAGCTGCTGCACTCCCGCCCCACCTGGCAGGTTGCCTGACAGGCCGGAGCCCGCGGCTTGAGTCCTACTCGGTGATGGTGTCGGGCCGCTCCCACGCATAGGGCGGCTCCAGCATCCGGCGCTCCAGGGGTGTCCAGTCGTCGGTGTCCGTGTGGAACGGCCGCGGGTAGGCGCCGCCCGGATGTTCCCGCCCGTCCTCCCGGTAGCGCCCGACGAAGGCCATGTGGCCCGGCATGTATCGATAGAACAGCGCCCGGCGCTCGTGTTCTGCGGTCCAGGGCAGGGTGCCGTGGGTGAGCGCCTCGGTGAACAGCACGGCCGAACCGGCCCTCAGCGGCACCGGCTGGACCCAGGGGCCCGGATCGGTGATGGGCTCGAAGCTGTCCGGGCAGGCGAAGTTGCTCTTATGGCTGCCGGGCAGCGCGCAGAACCCGCCGTCGGCGGGACCGACGTCGCACAGCGCGTAATGCACCACCACCAGTCCGCAGTGGATGCGCCCTCGCGACACCTCGTAGGCGATGGCCGGATCCCATGGTGTGCCACCGCCGTGCAGCCCGAACGGCCGGCCTCCCTTGCTCATGACCATGGCGTGACCATGGTCGTAGCGGAACGTGTGCCCCAGCACCTCGGCCAGATAGGGCACGATGCGCTGGTGGGCGATGAGCTGGCGGAACGGCTTGTCCCAGATGTGCAGCGGGCCGGCCGACACCTGGTGCTCGTCGTTCTGCCAGAAATCGAAGGACAGATCGTCACCCCGGGACTGGTTCCAGATGTCGTAGCCGTCGAGCAGGCCGTTGAGCTCCTCAAGCTCCCCGGCCCCCAGGGCGTCCTCGATGACCAGGAATCCCTGGAGATCGAACAGGTAGCGCTCCTCCTCGGTCATTCCGCTGACCGTCATCCGGCCGTCATCCTGTCTCGAGTGTGTTGGCGCGCTCCGAGACATAGGGAATTTCCAGCAAGCGGCGCACCTCCGGCGACAGGTCGACGTCGGCTGCGTCGGACGGCTGGGGGTAGGCCCAGTCGGGCTGCTCGGCGCCGTCCTGCCGGTAGCGGCCGACGAAGGCCATGTGGCCGGGTGTGTACCGGTACAGCACGGCTCGGCGCTCGTGGTCCGCAGTCCAGGGCAGGGTGCCGTGGGTGAGGGCCTCGGTGAAGATGATGGCCGAGCCGGCCCGGTGCGGGACGTGACGGAGCAGGGGCCTGCAGTCCTCGGGGTTCAGGAGTCCCTTCGGGCGCGGGAAGCCGCTCTTGTGGCTGCCGGGCACCACCACGAAGCCCCCGTCGTCGGAGCCGACGTCGCATAACGCGTAGGAGACCACGGTCAGGCCGCAATGGATCACGCCGTCCGTGACGCAGTAGTAGCCGATCGGGTCCCAGGGAGTGCCACCGCCGTGCAGCTCCAGCGAGCCGCTTCCCTTGCGCATGAAGATGGCCTGGCCGTGGTCGTAGCGGTACCGCGGGCCGAGGATCTGCTGCAGGTATCCGGCAATGCGCTGGTGGGCCAGCAGGTCGAGGAGGGGCTTGCCCCAGCTGTGGGGCGGGCTGACGTGGAAGAAGAGATCGTCGAAGGTCTCATAGTCGAGGGGAGCGTCATGGCCCCGGGGCTGGTTCCACAGGTCGCGGGAATCCAGCAAGTCGTTGATCTGTTGGACCTCGGCGGGCTTGAGCACATCCTCCACCACCAGGTAGCCCTGGAGGTCGAACAGGTAGCGCTCCTCCTCCGTCATACCGCCGATGGTCACAGGCTCCGACCCTACATCGGGCCGGCTCGCGTGTCCGTTGCCGGGGCCGACCCCTCAGTTCGAGACCCTGCGGTCATAGCACGGCCGAGCCCACCTCGAACGGGTCGTCGGTCAGGCGAGTCCACGCGGCCAGCAGGGCCCTGTGGTCCGCCAGGACGGATTCATGTCCGGCTGAGCCGGCCAGGTTGACCGTCTCCAGGGGGTCGGACTCCAGGTCGAACAGCATCTCGGCGTCGGCGCCGGCGCTGAAGGCCATGTACTTGTAGCGGCGGGTTCGCAGCATGCGGCCCTTGAGCTCCATCCTCAAGGCGCTGGGCTGAAGCTCGGCGACCACGAAGTCGCGGCCTGCCAGCGTGGGATCGTCGATCACGGGCCGCAGGGATTCGCCGGCCAGGCCGTCGGGCGCCGTCACCCCGGCGTAGTCACACAGCGTCGGAACGATGTCGACGCCGGAGGCGAGATGGGACCGGTCGAACCGTTGCGCCGGGATCTCCCCCGGCCACCGGAGCACGAGCGGCACGGTCACCGGCTCCTCGTAGAGCATCTGCTTGGTGGCCCAGCGATGGGCGGCCACGGCCTCGCCGTGGTCGCTGGTGAGGGCCACCAACGTGGAGTCCTGGACTCCGGCGTCGGAGATGGCGCTCAGGACGCGGCCGATCTGGACATCTACGAGGTCGACCAGCCGGTCGTAGGCGTAGAGGTACCGTCGCCAGTGGCGCTCGTCCCAGCTGTCGGTCCAGCGAAGCTCGTTCCAGCCGAAGTCGGGTATCACCGCCTCCTGCTTGCGCATCCACCGCACGAACTCGGGTTCGTCGGCGACCGCGTCGAAGTTGTCCGGCAGATCGGGCAACTCGTCCAGCGGGCCGTCGGTGGGCGCCCGGGGCAGCAGATCGTGGTCGCGGTCGATGATCCAGAAGCAGATGTCGTGGGGGTTGTAGAGCGACACGGCCAGTAGGAAGGGCTCCCGCGGGGCTCCGGCCAGGTACCGCACGGCCGCGTCGGTGATGTCGGCGTCCATCGAAGTACCGAGGTCGCGGTACAGCTCCTGCTCGCCGACCGGACTGGAGTCGCCCGCGAGTATCTGCTCTACCGACGGGTATGGCCGCCGTTGCCATTCGACGTTCTCGAATCCGGGTATGGCGTCGGGCTCAGTCGGGAACGACTCGGGCAGGTTCCACTTGCCGGCCCAGACGGTCTCGTAACCGGCGTCGGAGAAGATCTCCCCGAGGTTGGCGATGCCGTCGCGCACCGGCAGATCGTTCACGTCCACCCCCGCAGTGTGGGGCATCTGTCCTGTGACGATGCTGGCCCGGCCCGGGCTGCACAGCGGCGACGAGCAGTATGACTTCTCGAAGGCGACGCCGCCGGCGGCCAGCGTGTCCATGTGCGGCGTGCGGGTCCGTTGGTTGCCGTAGGCGCTGATGGTGGCCCGCGTCTGCTGGTCGGTGATGATCAGAACAACGTTGGGGCGGGTCATATGAGTGCGCCTTTCGTGAACGAGTAATCGCCGGAGCCCACTTCGAACACCACGGCGGAGGCTTCGTCTCTCGCTCCGTCGATGCCTGGGCGGCCCTGGGCCGGTCCGCCGCGGTTCCATACCCTGGCCCCTCCCTCGAAGATCGACGGGTTCGCCTCTCCGAGCTTGGGGATGTGGACGCGGGCACGGGTGTTGGGCGGGACGGTCACGTCGATTTCGAAGGTGCCGTTGTCGCGCTGCCAGCTCGCGGCTATGGCGCCCCGCACTGTGCCGATCTCGGCCCGGGCGTGGGTGAGGCCGCCCACAACCTGGGGCTCGACCGAGAACGTGGCGTAGCCGGGGGAGCCGCGGCGGATGCCGGCCACTGTCTGGAAGAAGAACTTCTGGATGCTGCCGAACAGCTTCATGTTGTAGCTGAGCTGCGGGTTGGTCTCTCCCTCCCACGCCTCCCACAGCGTGGTAGCGCCCTTGGCGACCTGCTCACCCCAGCTGGGGAAGGTCGTCTGCGTGGCGATCGTGTAGAACACGTCGGCCCGGCCGCCGGCCGGAAGCACCCGGGCTAGGGCGTCGGTGCCCAGCATCCCGGTGGACAGGTGCCCGTCGCAGTTGTCGAGCACGTCGGAGACGACGTTGGCCAGTACCCCGTCCTCGTAGCCGGCGGGCACGAGCCCCAGGGCCAGCGGAATGGCGTTCGAGCCCTGACTGCCGGCGGCGTAGCTGGCCGTCTCGCTGTCGAAATACCGCTCGTTGAACGCGTCCCGGATGTCGGCGGCGAGCCGCGAGTACTTCTCGGCCCGGTGCTCATCGCCGAGCACGGCCGCGCCCCAGGCCAGGATCTGCACGTCGCGGCAGTAGAACGCCGTAGACGTGAGTCCGGCTGGGGTGCGCACCGGAGCGAAGGCCGACGTGCCGTCGGGCTGGGGCTCCATGTGGTCTCCGAGGCCGCCGGTGAGCAGGTGGCCGTCGGCGTGGCTGCTCAGGAAGCCCACCAGGTTCTCGATGCGGTGGTAGTGCCGCTCGAGGACCCGGGGATCCCCCGACTCGAGGTAGACGTCCCAGGCCACGATGGGGTAGGTGCTCTTCCACACCGGGTACCACAGGTAGCAGTCGTACGTCCGGCGCCAGTGCAGCGGCGAGATGACCGGCAGGTCGCCCGACGGCAGCTGCGAGTCGGCCAGATCGTCGAGCCACTTGCACCAGAACAACACGTCGTCGAAGGTGAAACTGAAGTCACCGACGACCGGGTCGCCGAGCCAGCCGACCCGCTCGGACCGGTCGGCGGCGTCCTGCGGGTATCCCTGTAGCGAGCATGCGAACGTCCAGGTGACATTGCTGTGGATCTGGTCAAGCAGCGGATCCGAGCACTCGAAACCCTCGGTCTCGGTGACGCTCGTCCGAGCGTGGCGGGCTTCGATGCTCTCGATGGCGATGTGGTCCGTGTCCCGGGAGACCTCCGCGTAGCGGAACCCGTGCAGCGTGAAGCGGGGCTCCCAGGTCTCGGACTCCCGGCCTGCCAGCACGTAGGCGTCGGTCTGGCGGGCCCGGTGGTCGTAGTCCTCGCCGTGGTCCTCGAAGCCCTGCTCGCCCCGGGCAACGGCCTCCTCATGGAACTCGACGTCGTCGGCGTAGGAGTACATGTTGGAGCGGTCGTCAAGGCTCCCGTCGGGGTGAATGCCGTGACCGTGGCGGATCGTCACCCGGGCCCCGGCAGGTCCGCTCACCGTCAACCGCGTCCATCCGCTCATGTTCTGGCCGAAGTCGTAGATGGTTGCGTTCTCGCCGGCTGCGAAGGACCGTGTGGGAGCAATCGTACGGACGACCCTGATGGGCGCCAGCGGTTGGGCTTGCAGCCGACCCGACGGCGCCTTAGCCGTCTCGGCCGGCTCCCACGCGCTCTCGTCGAAGCCGGGTTCGCACCAGCCGGACTGTTCCCGGCGGGCGTCGTATTCCTCGCCGTGGCTGTAGTCGTTGTAGGTGATCGGACCGGCTGAGGCTCGCCACGACTCGTCACTGACTAGGCGGACGGTCTCACCGCTGGCCAGTTCGACTTCGAGTTGCAGCAGGGCGACCGGCCGGGTGCCGTAGGGCTCGCGGTGGCTGGGGGATGGCGGCACGTCGTCCTCGGCGCTGTACCAGCCGTTGCCGAGCATCAGCCCGATGGCGTTCGACCCGGGCCGCAGGTGCCGGGTCACGTCGTAGGTTGCATAGAGAACCCGCGAACCCATCTCGACGGGCTGGTCGTTGTGGTAGTAGGTGATGGCCGGGTCGAGCACCCGGTCGCCGATCCTCTGTCCGTTGATGTACAGCTCGTAGTAGCCCAGCCCCGATACGTAGCACCTGGCCCTGATAGGGCGGTCGCTTAGCGTGGTCTCGGTGCGGAGCAGGGGAGCGGAGACTTCCGGCGCAGCCGAGATCCACGATGCTCCCCAGTCGGTGGGTTCCAGCAAGCCCATCTCGAAGGCCGCGGGCGGGCTGTCCGTTCCCGGGCGGCCGTCACGGTCCCAGGTCTGCACCTTCCACCAGCACTGCTCGCCGCTGCGCAGCGGCGCCCCCGTGTAGGCGATCCCGTTGTTGGCGTCGGAGGCGACCTTGCCCGAGTCCCACTTGTCGCCTACTTCGGCGTCGAGGCCCGCCCGGCTGGAGCTCACCAGCACCCGGTAGGCCGACTGGTACTGATCACGGTCGACGGTCCGGTAGGCGGTCTGGCTCTGGGACCGGTCGGTGGCCTGGATCCGCCAACTGAATCGGGGCGAGCGCTCGTCGAGGCCGAGCGGGTCCACCCGGTACTCGCACTTGAGGTCAATCGCCGCGAACCGCGCGCGGCGACTGATGGCCTCGTAGGGGTCGGCGCCGGCCCAGGCCGGGTCCACGTAGTCCGCCAGGTCGCGGCAGGCGATCACGGTGCAGCCGGCGTCGGCCAGGTACTGCATGTAGGTCGTGAAGGCGTCCAGCTCCGTGCTGACCCAGTGGTAGCGCCGCAGGGGAACTCCGTGGAAGCAGATGGACGCGATCCTGCCGTCCCGGGCTTGGGCGACGGCCCATGCGAGGTCGTCGAGGGTCCATTCGGGGCCGGCGTAGCCGGTGGTCGGTATCAGCAGCGGATGGTCGGCACGGGGGTCGTAGGCGGGGCCCCTCGCCCCCCGGCCGGTGTCGGAGTACTCGGGGTACACGCCCCGGCGGGCAAAGTCGAACCCCTCGGAGGCGACTACCCGGACCACCTGGGGACTGTGATGGAACCCTGGATAGCAGAACGAAGTCGGGGCAGGAATCCCGTGCTCGATGCAGCACCCCTGGATGTGGGCGATCTCGGCCCTTAGCTCTTCTGAAGTGAGCAGCGTGGTGTCGAGGTGGCTCCTGGTGTGGTTGCCGATCTCGAACCCCAGATCGTGCAGTTGCCGGATCTGCTCCCAGTTCATGAACTCGCCCGGCTTGCCCTCGGCGAATCCGAGCCCCTCGCTGACGAAGAACGTGGCCCCGAATCCGTGCTGGAGCAGCAGGGGGGCGACGTTGGCCAGATCCGAGTGGTTGGCGTCGTCGAAGGTCAGCAGCACCAGGCCGTCGGGAACAGGCAGCAGGGTGCGGTCGGTCATCGGCTGTGCTGGTCCATTCTCATGGCGCGCGTGGCGCGCTGGTGACCATAGGGCGAACCTAATTTAGAATCGGCGCGACCGAGAGGACGGAGCGAGTTGTGAACGGTGAACGCCCGAACATCCTCTTCCTGCTGACCGACAACCAGCACTGGACCTCGATGGGTGCGGCCGGTAACGACATCATCTCCACGCCGCACATGGACGACCTGGCCGCCCGGGGCGTCATGTTTGAGAACTCCTTCGTCACCACCCCGATATGCGGGGCGAGCCGGGCCAGCTTCCTCACCGGTCTGTACCGGCGCAGCCACCAGTTCGACTTCCGTACCCCGCCCTTCAAGGCCTCGCTCGGTCCGATGACCTACCCGGCGTTGCTGAAGGCCTCGGGCTATCGGACCGGCTTCATCGGCAAGTTCGGGATTGAGAGCGACGGCTACATGAACGTCGAGGACGAGGAGGCCGTCCTGGACGCGATGTTCGACCACTTCGACGACTTCGAGCACTGGGGGCCCGACTACTACTTCGAGCGCCAGCCCGACGGCAGCCTGCGCCACTTGACCGACGTGACGGGCGACAAGATCGTGGATTTCCTGCGTCACTGGCACCTCACCGACGCCGGGCGCCCGTTCTGCCTGTCGGTCAGCTTCAACGCCCCCCACTGCCAGGACGACCACCCCCAGCAGTACATCTGGCCCGACAGCGTCGACCACCTCTACCACGACGACGTGATCCCCGTGCCTCCCACGGCCGATCCCGCCTTCATCGAGACGCAGCCCGACTTCATCAAGAACAGCGAGAACCGGGAGCGCTGGCTGAGGAGGTTCGGCACCCCGGGGCTGTTCCAGGAGAACATGAAGGGCTACTACCGGATGGTCAGCGGCGTGGATGTCGTACTGGGCCGGGTCCTGGACGAACTTGAGACCCTCGGAGCAGGCGGGTCTACCGTCGTGATCTTCACCAGCGACAACGGCATGTTCTTCGGCGAGCGGGGCCTGAGCGACTGCTGGCTGCTGTACGAGGACTCCATCAGGGTGCCCCTGGTGGTGATGGACCCCCGCCTCGACGAGTCGCGCCAGGGCGCCCGCGTCGGCGAGATGGCGCTCAACATCGACATATCGCCCACCATCATCGAGCTGGCCGGGCTCCCCGTCCCTAAGGCGGTGCAGGGCCGGAGCCTGCTCCCGGTGCTCGGCGGCGGGCCCGCCGGCTGGAGGCAGGACTTCTACTGCGAGCATCTGTTCGAACACCCGCTCATACCCAAGAGTGAGGGGTTGCGCACCACCCGCTGGAAGTACATCAAGTACGTGGAACTCCCGGCCTCCGACGAGGAGCAGCGCCGCGAGGGCGACGCGGTGAAGGGCGGCATAGGCAGGCGGGTCCGCGGCGGCAACCGCTACGAGGAGCTCTACGACCTCGAGAACGATCCGCTCGAAGCCGACAACGTGATCGACGACCCCCGCTGCCAGGACACGCTGGATCGGCTCGTTCAGCGCTTCTCGGAACTGCGCGACGAAGCCGCGTCGGCCCGGCCGGACACCACCGACTGAGAGGAGGAGCCATGTCTGCCTATGTCGCGGGATACGACGTCGAGGCGGTGTACGCCTGGTGGGATTCGGAGCACACCGAGCACACCGGCGACAACTACGACGATGTCGTCAGCTACGAAGGCGATCGGCTGACCGAGTGCCTGGCCGGGGTCCGGGCCGTGGCCGAGGTCCACCTGGAGCGGGACGCACCGGCCACCTTCTTCATCGTGGCCCGGCTGCTCGACGTGGCCCGATCGGAGCTCGTCGAGATCCTCGACCATCCCATATTCGACATCGCCAGCCACTCCTACACCCATCCCGACATCAAGGCCTACCTGCACGACGGCCACCGGCTGCGCTACGAGATCGTGGACTCGAAGGCGGCCATCGAGGACGCCTTCGGCCGGGAGGTCGTCGGCTTCACCACACCGGGCGGCTACGAGGACGGCTACATCTGCGTGCCCAAGGTTCTGGAGATCTTCCAGGAAGCCGGGTACCGGTACCTGCGCAGCGTCGGTTGCGGACCTCACTACTCCATGCCGGCACCGCTGCACCAGCCCTTCTGGTACGACGACGAGGGCTGCGCCGACCTGCTGGAGATCCCCACCCACGCCTGGCACGACAACGTCCTCACCGGCCAGCACGGCCTGGTGTCATGGCCGCCGATACTGCCGTGGGACTACCCCACGGAGATGCCGACCGACGCCCAGGGCGTGTACGAGGCTTACGCGCCGGGCATCGAGCACACCGCCCGGGCCGGACTCGTCGCCTACGTTCCCACCTTCCACCCGTGGTCGATCTACCGCGTCGACAAGCGGGCCAGCCATATCGGCATGCTGCTCGACCACGCCGCTGGGGTCCTCGACATCCGCTCGTGCGCGCAGCTCTACGAGCAGGTCCGAGCCGCCCCGGAACTGGCTGCAGTCCGCCCGAAGCTCGCTCTCGCGGGCTGAGAGGAGATCCATCGCGATGAAGATCGCCCGGGTGAAGGTCACCCACATCGACATGTCGTTCTGGGGCGAGTTCGCGGCCCGCCAGGACGAGTTGCGGCTGGTGACCCTCATGGCGATCTACCCCCAGTACCGCCACCCGCTGTCGAGCTGGTTCCCCGCCGACGCGATGTGCGTGGTGGAGATCCAGACTGACGACGGGCTGGTGGGCACCGGCTGGTGCGAGGACTACGCCCGGGCCACCAGCGCCATTATCGAGAACCACCTCACCAAGATCCTGGTCGGCGCCAACCCGCTGGAGCGCAGCCGGCTGTGGGACCAGATGTTCCGCAGCACGATGCCCTACGGCCGTAAGGGCCCGGCCCTGTACGCCATCAGCGCGTTGGACATCGCGCTGTGGGACCTGGCCGGCAAGCACTTCGGGCAACCCGTGTTCGAGCTGCTGGGCGGGCGGGCCCGCGACCCGGTTCCCGTCTACGCCAGCCATCTTCACTTCACCAACACCGACGAGTTCACCGCCGAGGCGGCCGAATATGTGAACCGTGGCTTCAAAGCAATGAAGATGCGCTTCCTGCACGGTCCCGCCGACGGCCCCGCGGGCCTGCACCGCAACGTCGAGCTTGTCCGGCTGCTACGAGAGACGGTCGGCGACGACATTGACATCATGGCCGACGCCTACATGGGCTGGGACCTGGAGTATGCGCTGCGGATGTGCCGCGCCCTCGCGCCCTTCGACATGAAGTGGGTCGAGGAGCCCCTGCTGCCCGACCAGCTCCGCGAGTACGCCATCCTGCGGAGCGAGTCGCCGGTGCCGATCGCGGCTGGCGAACACGAGACCACTCGCTACGGATTCACCCAGATCATCGAGGCCCGGGCGCTCGACATCATCCAGTTCGACATCGGCCGGGTGGGGGGCTTCAGCGAGGCCAGGAAGGTGTGCGCGCTGGCACAGGCGGCCGGCCTGCCGGTGTACACCCACGCCTACGGCATGCCGACCCTGCATCTGGCTACCAGCGACCGGGCCGTGAGCATGGTCGAGTACTTTCCCGTCCCGGTCTGGGACGACATCGAGGAGACGACCCATTTCGACGGTACGGCCATACCCGAGGGTGGCCAGGTGTCGATCTCCGATGCCCCGGGCTTGGGCGCCACCCTGTCCCTCGACGGCTTCACCCCGCTGGTTTGATGGAGGAGGTTCGGCTGCGGGGCGTGGTGCCCATCGTTCCGACGCCGTTCGGACCCGACGAGTCGGTAGACATCGAATCGCTGGCCTCGGTCGTCGACTGGATCGCACAGCAGGGGCTAGCGGCAATGTGCCTGCCCGCCTACGGCAGCGAGTTCTACAAGCTCACCGAGGCTGAGCGCGAACAGGTGGCGGCCGTTGCCGTCGAGGTCAACGCAGGCCGGGTTCCGGTGATCGCTCAGGCCAACCACGTCTCGTCCCGGGTGGCGTCGGGATTGGCTCGGCGCTACACGGAAATGGGTGCCGATGTCGTGTCCTTCGCCATTCCCAGGCAGTTCGCCTCATCGGATGCCGACATCGTCGAGTACTGCGCCGCGATCGCGTCCTCCACCCCGTTGCCCGTCCTGATCCAGGACTTCAACCCAGGCGGTACGACCATGGGAGCAGCCCTCGCCGCCGCGCTCTGCGATCGCTGCGAGAATTTCGGGTTCGTCAAGCTCGAGGACCCGATGATGGTCGACAGGCTCATCGCCATCCGGTCGGCCACCGCAGGTCGGATCGGGATTCTCGAGGGCTGGGGCGGGATGTACATGCTTGAGGGCATCGGCGCCGGCATCGACGGGATCATGCCGGGCGCGGCCATCGCCGACCTACTCGACACGGTGTTCGATGCTGCCGTCTCTCAACAGCCAGAGAGGGCTCACGATTTATTCGGTGCGCTATTGCCCTACATCAGCTTCTCGCTCCAGGACTTCGAGCTGTTCCTGCAGATCGAGAAGCGGGCGCTGGTCCGGCGGGGGCTCATCGCGTCGCCGACCGTCCGGGCCCTGTCGCACACCCCGAGCCCCCCGGTGCTGGCCCATATGGACTTCCTGATCGATCAACTGGAGCGCCTCGCCACCGAGGTCTTCGATCAGGTTTGGTAGCGCAGGCCGCCCTGGGGAGCGCTGCGGCCGTGGGTGGTCAAGCCCGGTAGAGCAGGGGGAGGTGCTGGTCGTCGTCGAGGACGTCGCCTGGCTGCAAACGCGCCGTCAACTCGGCGGGCAGGGCTCCGGGCTGGCCGGTGTAGCGGCAGCGACCCGGGATGAACACCATGGAGAACGCCCGGCGCGGGCGGGGGCTCATGTTGGCCCCGGCGGCATGGGCGGTCATGCCGTTGATGAAGATCCCGGCTCCGGCCGCCACTTTCGCCATCGCCGGCTCGATCGCCGCGAACTGGGGGTTGGCCTCGAGCAGCGCACCGATGTTGGCCTCGTCGAGCGCGGCGCCGTCGTCGAGTCTCTCCCTGCGGTGGCTGCCCGGCAGGAAGTGCAGGCAGCCGTTGCGGGCGTCGGCGTCGTCGAGGGCGATCCATAGCATGATTGCCTCAGGGGAGCGGTAGGGGTCGTACGGGTTGTCGGCGTGCCAGTTGGTGGGATTGGCCCACGGCAGCTTGATGAGGGCATGGTCGTGGTAGAGGCGGACCTCGTCGGTGCCGGCCAGGGCCGCGACCAGCCGCCCGAACCGCTCGTCGAGAACCAGGGCGCGCACCTCGCGACTGGTCTTCCACATGTTCACCCGCTGCAGGAAGACCCGGTCGTAGTACTCCGACTGCTCCGGGTCGAAGTCGCGTCCCGACACGCCGTGTCCGGTCACCGCCCGGTCGACGGAGTGGCGCCAGTGCTCGAGCTCACCCGCGTCCAGCAGGTCCTCGATGACCAGGAACCCATCGTCGCGATAGGAGCGGACCTCCTCGGGCGAAACCTCGGCTCTCATCGGGTCGGCCTGACCTGCGGCACTGGTTGCTTCCCGTCCGCTCGGCCTCTAGCTGTCGGGCACGTCGTAGGTCTGGGCGGTCAGGGCGCCGTCCACGATGAGGTTGATGCCCGACACGTACTGGGCCTCGTCGGAGGCCAGGTAAAGGAAGGCCTGGGCAATGTCGTCGACGGACGCCAGCCGGTTGGCGGGCACCACCGGGAAGCCCTCGGTGCGCCACTTGTCCATCAGTTCCTCGCCGGCGAGGTCGACTGACTGCTGGGTGTCGGCCGGGCCCGGGCCGACAGAGTTGCACCTGATGTTGTACGGGGCGCACTCCACCGCGATGGCCTTCGTCAGCGCGGCGACGCCGGCCTTGGCCACGCAGTAGTGGGTGAACCCTCGGCCGTGCCCCAGGGCCGCAATCGAGGACGTGAACAGGATCACCCCGCCCCCGGTCTCCTTCATCGCCCGGGCCGCCCGGCTGCCCATCACGAAGTAGGCGTCGAGGTTGACCGACAGCACCCTGCGCCATTCTTCGTCCGTCATGTCGACGAACTCGGCAATGGTCCACGCGGCCGCGTTGGACACCATCACGTCGAGCTTGGGATCGATGGTCAAGGCCTGGTCAACGGCCTCTGCACAGTTCTCCATGACTCCCAGATCGGTGTTGATCAGGTGCGGTGTGGCGCCGAGCTCCTCGATCACCGGCGCGACCGCGTCGAGCCGCTCCTGCTTGTAGTCGAGCAGGTACAGGTTCTTGGCGCCCTCCTCCGCGAACAGCTCAGCGGTGCGGCGTCCGAAGCCGCTGCCCGCCCCCGTCACGAAGACGTTGCGTCCCTCGAATCGTCGGTTCATTCTTGGTACTCCAGTTCTTGATGTCGTCGGGCGCAGGCGCTAGGTAGCCCGTCCTGTCGTGGGTCCGTTCTGACTGCCCCAGGAGTTGGCGTCGCCATACTCGAAGCGACCGCTGTACGTCGCATCTGTGCAGGTCAGTCTATGAGTTCCGTCCGGGCCGCGAGGATTCGGCCCGGACCCATCGACCACCCCGATTGCCGTCCGGTCCCGCCCCGGAAGTACTGTCCGCGGACGTGAGCAAGGGGATCGCGTGGCAGCCCGGATCGGAGTGGTAGGAGCGGGCTGGTGGGCGACCCGGGCCCACCTGCCTGCAATCCTCGCCAACCCCGACGCGGAGCTGGCGGCCATCGCCGATCCGATCGACGACAAGCGCGACCGAGCGGTGGCGGCCTTCCATCCGGAGCGGGCGTACCGGAGCCACACCGAGATGCTCGACGGCGAATCCCTCGACGGGGTCGTCATCGCGGTGCCCCACATGGCCCACTACCAGGTGGCGCTAGACGCTCTGGAGGCCGGAGCCCACCTGATGCTGGAGAAGCCGATGGTGGTGGAGTTCGACCATGCGGCCCGGCTGCTGACCGAATCGGCTGATCGGGGGCTGGAGATCGTGGTCGGCTACCCCTACCACTACAACCAGCAGGTGCTGGCGGTGCGCGAGTGGATCGCGTCCGGCGAGATCGGCGAGCTGCTCTACGTGCACTCGCTGTTCGCGTCAATCGTCTGGGAGCTCTTCCGCGGCGACGTCGACCTGGTGGCCGACGCGGTCGGTTTCACCATCACTCCCACCGGAACCGACACCTACGGCGACCCCGCGGTGTCGGGCGGCGGTCAGGCCATCGTGCAGATCACCCACTCGGCCGCCCTGCTGCTGTTCATGACCGGCTTGGAGCCCGTCGACGTGTTCGCCTTCATGGAGAACAAGGACCTCCGCGTCGACCTCGTCGATGCCATGGCAGTGCGGTTCGAGGGAGGCTGTATAGGGACGATTGGCTCCACCGGATCCACGGTGCGCACTCAGGAGGAGCTCCTCGAGTATCGGCTCTACGGCACCGGGGGCCACATCTTGCTTGACCTGGCCGCATCGCAGTTGGGGCTGTACCGGGCCGACGGCTCCACCGAGCACAACCCGGCCGGCCCGACCGTCGGAGCTAGGACCTACCGCGAGGCCTATCCGGAGGACGCTCCGCTCAACAACCTGGTCGACATCGTCCTGGGCCGCGACGGGAACCATTCTCCCCCTCAGCTCGGCGCGGCGGTCGTGGGCCTGCTGGAAGCGGCCTACGCATCGGCCCGGACCGGCACACGGCAGGCAGTGCCGGGCAATCACAAGCAGAAGGAAGCAATATGACCGAGCCGTTCGTCGATTCCCACCACCACCTGTGGGACATGGACCAGGGCCACTACCACTGGCTGGAGGAGGAGGAGCCGGAGGAGACCGCCGTCGTCGGCGACTACTCCGCTATCCGCCGCAACTACCTGATCGGGGACCTGCTGGCCGACTTCGAGGGCTCGAGCGTCATCAAGTCGGTCCATGTGCAGGCCGAGTACGGCGGCGACGACCAGGTGTGGGAGACGGCATGGCTCCAGCAGGTCGCCGACGCGCACGGCTACCCGCATGCCATCGTGGCCAAGACCGACCTCGCCTCCGAGGGAGCCAGAGCGGAACTGGAACGCCACGGTGAGCACGCCAACATGCGGGGTATCCGCAACTTCGTGCAGGGCGAGGACCTGCTGACCCCGGAGTTCCGCCGCGGCCTGCAGGCCCTGAGCGATCTCGGCTTCTCCTATGACCTCAACTCCACCTGGGAGGGGATGGGGGAGGCTCGCCAGGCCGCCGAGCTGTTCGGTGACCTCCAGTTCATCCTGGGCCACTGCGGGGTTCCCATGGAACGCACCCCGGAGTACTTCGACGCTTGGCGGGCCGGGATGGCCACATTGGCCGGAGCACCCAACGTGGCGTGCAAGATCTCCGGTCTCGGCATGACCGACCACTCGTGGACCGTCGAGAGCATCCGCCCGTGGGTGCTGGAGTGCATCGAGGTGTTCGGAGTCGAGCGGTGCATGTTCGGCTCCAACTGGCCCGTCGACAGCCTGTACAGCTCCTACCGTGCGGTTGTCGAGGCCTATCGCGAGATCACCGCCGACTTCTCAGCCGACGAGCGGTCCGCCCTGTTCCGGCGCAACGCCGAGCACTACTACAAGGTGTGAGCAACATGAAGATCACCGACGTCCGAGTCCGCCACGCCCCCCGGTCGATCTGGGGGCACCTCGCCGAGCGGGAGAAGACGCTGCCGCTGGTGACGCCGCTGGACATCTACCCCGAGTACCAGGAGACGAGAGGCTCGTGGTTCTGGGACTCGGCTATGGCCGTGGTCGAGATAGAGACCTCCGACGGCGTGGTCGGCCTGGGATGGTGCGAGGACGGGGTCGGCGCGGTGGAAGGAGTCGTCCAGCGCCATCTGCGCAACCTGCTGGTGGGCGCCCCGGCATATGAGACCGAGGGCCTTTGGGACCGCATGTACCGGGCAACGCTGCCCTACGGCCGCAAGGGCATCGCCCTGCAGGCCATCAGCGCCATCGACATCGCCCTGTGGGACGTCTGCGGCAAGGCCACCGACAGCGCGGTGTACGAGTTGCTGGGCGGGCCGGTGCATCCCGACGTGCCGGTGTATGCGTCGGCCCTCCACCCCGTCGGCGCTGAGCTGGTTGCCCAGGAGGCCAAGGCCTACGTGGCCGAGGGGTACCAGGCCATGAAGGCCCGCTTCCCCTACGGTCCCGGCAGCGGGGTGGAGGGCATGGCGGCAAACGAGGACCACGTGGCCAACATCCGCGACGCAGTCGGCCCTGATATCGAGATCATGATCGATGCCTACATGGGCTGGGACTTCAACTACGCCAAGAAGATGTGCCGGCGGCTGGAGCCCTACAACCTGGCCTGGATCGAGGAGCCCTTCGTCCCCGACGACCTCACCAGCTACGCCAAGCTGCGGCGCGAGACCAACATCCCGATCTCGGGCGGCGAGCACGAGTACACCCGGTACGGCTTCGCCGACATCATCGAGCGCGAGGCCATGGACATCCTCCAACCCGATCTGCGGCGTTGCGGTGGCTTCACCGAGGGCCAGAAGATCGCGGCCTTGGCCCAGGCAGCCGGGCTCACCGTCATCCCCCACGCCTACGGTGTCGCCCACATCCACTACGCACTGGGTACCGCCAACATTCCCATGGTCGAGTACTTCCCGATGCCGGTGTGGGACTCGATGCCCGAATCCGAGACGGTGCCCGTCTTCCTCGGCGAGCCCCAGCCGTCCGGCGGCCGGGTCAGCGCCGAACCCCGGCCCGGTCTGGGCGTCGAGATCAACGAGGCGCTCTTCGCCTGAGCAGCGCGGTCGCCCGCGCCGCCGTCAGGCTGTTCCCAGCAGGCGCGACGGCGGGGTGGGCAACTCGGGCAGGGTGTCGTCAAGCATCTCGAACTCGACGAAGTCGGGAACCTCGATCGATGCCAGCGAGGTCCATCCCTCGGTCAACTCGGGCCAGTCGACGGAGGGATGCCAGTGGGGGAGGGTCACGGTTGACACCACCGCCGGGTCGCTGACCCGCTGGTAGCGGAACTCGCAGGACCTTCTCAACCGGTCGGTGGTGTTGGGTGTGCCGGCGTGGACGGTGAGGCTGTGGAAGATCAGCACGTCGCCCTGCCGGTAGGACGCGCTGCGCCACCGTGGGTCTTGGTCGTCGATGCTGATCGACTCGGTCTCAGGGTCGAACGGCATCACGCCTCCGTGCTGGGAGCCCTCCAAGATGCGCAGTCCCCCCATCGGAGGGGGTATGTCGGCCAGTGGTATCCACACGGTGAGGGTGTCGGCCGCGCCCTGGATGGGTCGCCAGTCCTGGTGGACGTGGGTCGGCTCGATCCGGGCCGACGGCCCCACCACCCGGGCCACATGGTTCGAGTGCACGAAGACCTCGTCGGTGAGCAGGCTGCTCACCGCAGCGATGACGCGCTGGTGATGGGCGAACTCGTGGAAGCCCTGGATGCTCTGCACCCGGCGGTACATGGCCCAGAAGTCGGGGTCGTCGTAGCCTTCGGCCGCCACCGACGGACCCGCTATCCATTCGGCCGGGTTGGTGCCTTCGGCCAGCCAGCCCGGAGCGGCCGCCACCGCCTCCAGGATCGCGCCCTCGACCGCAGCCACGTCTCGAGGCGGCAAGAAGCCCCGCATGAACAGGTAGCCGTCGCGTGCCAGCCGCTGCCGGGCCTCATCGCTGGCGAGGTCTATGCCTGTCGACTCGGTGAGCGGACCGGAACTCTTCACGGACATGTCTCGCCTTCACGCCTTGAGCGCATCGGGATCAGTCGAGCCGGAAGATCTCGGGGAGCGCGGGTGCGCCGTCGGCGGGCACCCGGTCGGACAGGAACTCCGCCATCCAGTCCTCCCACCGGATGCAGTCGGGGTCGGCCGCCAGGACGGCGTTGGCCTCGACCGGGTCGTCACACTCGAAGTACCCGAAGGCGATGTTGTTGTGCAGGAAGATGGTGAAGTTGCGCATGCCGGCCCTCTTGGTGGCCTCGAGTACCTCGGGCCACACCTGGCGGTGGGCCTCGACGTACTCGGTGACCTTGTCGGGCCGGATCTCCAGGGCGAAGGCTTCGCGGCTCACGGTGCTCTCCTCTCGGCTGGGCGTGTGCTCATCCGGTCATCCCCGATCGGGCCATGCTCTCCACGAAGCGGCGCTGCATGAACATGAACACGGCCATCACCGGAACCATGGACAGCAGCGACATGGCCGCCAGGATCTCGGGCCGCAGCGGGCTGGAGCTGGCATTGAAGGTGCCGCCCGCTACGCCGAGTTGGAGGGTCACCACCCACAAGTCGGAGTCAGCCACCGCCAGGAAGGGCCAGGCGTACAGGTTCCACGCGGCCAGGAACGAGACGATCACGAAGGCGGCCACGGTCGGCCCGGCCAGAGGGGCGTACAGGCTGCGGAACACCCGGATCGGTCCGGCGCCGTCGAGGATCCCGGCCTCGTAGATCTCTCTGGGGACCGTTCTGAAGAACTGCCGGAACATGAACACCGACACGTCGGTGTAGGCCACGATGGGGATGATCAGCCCCCAGTAGGTGTTGTACCAGCCGATCTCGAAGACGTAGATGAACAGCGGGATCATGATCACGTGGAACGGGACCATCAGGCCACCGATGATCAGCAGCAGCAGCGAGTCCCGCAGCGGGAACCGCAGAGTGCTGAAGGCGTACCCGGCCATCATCCCCAGGATCGTCTGCCCACCGACCACCACGATGGTCAGCAGCGCGCTGTTGATGAAGGCCCGGGCCCCGATCTTCTCGTAGGCCTCCACGTAGTTGAACCAGGTGAAGGGGTCCGGGATCCACTCGAACGGGAAGGCGAAGGTCTGCGGGGCGGTCTGTAGCGACTTCGACAGGTTGAAGAGGAACGGCGCGATCATCACCACCGACCCGATGGTCAGAACCAGGTAGACCGCGATCCGGCCCCGGTGCTTGACGAGCATCCTCATCCGTAGTGGCTCCATCGTCTCTGGGCTCTGAACAACCCGACGGTGAGCAGCAGCAGGATGGCGGTCAGGGCCACGCCCATGGCTGAGCCCAGTCCGATCTCGAACTGCCCCCTGAAGGCCCGCAGATACAGCAGGAAGGCGGTGGTGGTCGTGCTGAACTCTGGACCTCCGCCGGTGAGGACATGGAGGATGTCCCAAGATCCGACGCTGGTGATAGCCAGGTTCAGGATCACCAGCAGGAACGTCGTGGGCGCGCACAGCGGCCAGGTGACGTGGAGGGCCTTCTGCCAGAAGTTGGCGCCGTCCACGATGGCCGCGTCGAGTTGGTCCCGGGGGACGGTCTGGAGGGCGGCCATGTAGAACACGGTGTTGAGGGGTACCAGCGACCACAGCAGAATGACCGCCACCACGTGGGGCGCCCACTGGGGAAGCACCAGGTAGGGCGTGTCGACATCGACGAAGAAGCTGAGGAACGTGTTGAAGAGGCCGTCGCTGGTGAACACGAACCGCCACATGGTGGCCACCGCCACGCCCGACGCCACCAGGGGCAGGAAGTAAGCCAGCCGGAGTATGCCGACGCCCTTCAGCCGCTGGTTGAGGAGGTTGGCGAACACGAAGGAGATCAGGATGGCTGGCGGGGTCACCTCGAGGAACAGCAGGCCGGTGACCCGCAGGGACTTGAAGAACAGCGGGTCGTTGTGCAGGTTGGCGTAGTTCTCGAACCAGATGAAGCTCGTGTCGGCCAGCAGGTTCCTGTCGGTGAGGCTGAGATAGATGCCGTACACGAGCGGGCCCAGCAGGAACATCCCGAACATCAGCAGCGCCGGGGCGATCAGGAGGTAGCCCGCCAGCCGCTCCTGGCCGCGCCAACTCAGGCCACGGTGCTTCAGCGTCGCGGCCTCGCTCGCGGCGTCAACCTCGATCCCGGACATGTCGTCGACGTCGCTCGGAGCTAAGCCGGCGCGAGCCTTGCGCGTCAGCGCCATGACCGGAAATTACTGTCTGCCCGCCGGCTGCGCCGTCACGGCGCGGTCACGGGGTCTGTGGCTGCGGGATGTGTCAGCCCGGGACTTCGATGGGGATGTCGCGCCGCACGGCCGGGCTCTCGGCCAGGGCCGCGTTCATGTTCTCCTCGTAGGGAGCCAGGGCGTCGTCCATGGACTGGCCCTCGATGACATAGCGCCGGAACGCTCCGTCGAACTCCGCGTAGTGGATGCCGCCCGCGCTGTCGAAGGGCCCGCCGATGGGGCTGATGATGATGGAGCGGGCCGCGTCGATGAACGCCTGGTGGTTGTTGGGCGGTGGTTGGCGCCATCTCGGGTCGTCGGCATAGCGCTTCAGCGGCGGCACCACTGCGCCGCCCTCCATCCAGGGCACGTAGGCGGGACCGTAGATGTGCTTGATGAGCTCCCAGACGACGTCGGGGTGCTCGGTCTGGGAGCTGATTCCCCAGCCGGCAGTGCCGCCGCCCCCGCGGGTGCCGTGGGTGCCATCGGGCAGGGTGTGCACGTCCCACTCGAACTCGGAGGCCCGCAACGCGGGGACTGACCACACCGCGCCCTCGACCATGGCGAACCGGCCGCCGATGAAGCCGTCGTGGGGCCCGCCGGCCGCGGTGATCTGCTCGGGAGTGGCGAACACCCCTTCGATGACCGGGTCCCACAGGGCTCGCAGCCCGGCCCGGAAGTTGTCGTCGATCAGCATGACCTGGGCCTCTTCGTCGAGGAAGTCCCCGCCGAAGGCTCCGATGGGTCCGTGAGCGTTGTCGGGGTTGTTCGACGCCGGCGCGTAGCCGATCACGTCGCCGGTGGTGAGCACGCGGGCGTACTCGGCCATGTCGTCCCAGGTGAAGCCTTCTCCGGGAAGCTCAAGGCCGGCCGCCTCCAGCATTGGGATGTTGTAGAAGAAGGTGTTCACGTCGGCGCTCATGCCCTGGCAGTGCATCTCGCCGGCCGCCTGGTCGCCCAGGGCCACCGTGGAGCAGACCTGGAGCATCGACGGGTACCACGCGTCAACGTTCAGGTCGGGGTCGGCCTCCAGATAGGGCCGCATGTCCAGCGTGACCCCCTGCTGGGCGAACAGGTCGACCCAGCCGTTGTGGCTGAAGAAGAGGTCGGGCATGTTCTCGACCGCCATGTAGGACACCAGCTTCTCGGTGTAGCCGTCGGGCGCAATCTCCTCCATCTCGATCGACACGCCCGGATGCAGCGCGGTGAACGAGTCGATCGTCGGCTGCACCTCGTCGAAGTAGGGCAGGCCCTGCAGGCTCATGGCACCCCAGCGCAGCGAGCCGCTCAGTTCCGGGGCAGCCGCCTCCGTTGTGGTCGGGGCCGCGGTAGTTGTTGGCGCAGCCGTGGTGGTGGGCGCGGGCGCTGGATCATCGTCGCCGCACGCCCCGAGGATGGCGGCGGCACCCAAGCCACCTCCGGTGAGCGTCAAGAACCTTCGGCGGTCCATACCATTATGTCGAGTCATCGCTCCCTCCTCAGAGCCGTCCCCCTGCGCGAGACCGATAAGTCCCGCTGAGCGACACCATACGCGGGTCAGGAACGCGACGAGAAATCCGCAATCCTTGAGGGTCGCCGTCATCTGGAATGGCGGTTCCTTCGTCGATTAGGTCAATATGGCTGCCCGACCCACGACCTCGGAGGCCACCATGATCAAGGTGATCGGCACGGCGTACAAGCGCGACGACTTCACGACCCAGGAGTTCTTCGACTACTGGCGGGACGTCCACGCGCCCATCTCGGCGAAGATCGGCCCGATGCGCGGCTACGTGGTCTCCGAGGTGATCAGGAAAGTGCAAGGAGAGTTGCAGGCCGAGGCGTTCATCGAGCAGTGGTGGGACGATCTGGACGCGTTCGAGAAGGCGGGCGAGACGCCCGAGATGGAGGTCGCCTGGGCGGACGTCTCGAACTACGCCAAGACCACCGGGACGTTCTGGGTGACGAAGGAACACGTCTACATTCCGCCCCCGATACCGCGGGGCGGCACCTTGAGCAGGCAGGCCTGGCTCGCCTAGGGGAAATCCCCTACGTGGAGGACGCCGGCGCGTCCAGGACCCTTCTCAGTTCGGGAACCCAATTCAGGCGGGTCTCGCCGGTCATCCCGTAGTTGGTGATGCTCAAGTCGTTGAATCCCATCCCGCTGATGGTGCCGAAGCGGCGCTTGGCGTCGTCGAGGGTGGCCAGGTATTGCGGGGCGAGGTTCAGAACGACGTTGACCTTCGATGGGTCGAAGTAGCGGCCTACATACTCCAGCTCGGAGCGAGTCCAGCCCTCATCGACTTTGGCCGCGCCGGGACCGCCGGCCGTGTAGCCGAAGACGATCAGCCGGTCAAGGACTCGTGACCAGGCGGCGAAGTCGGTGCCCTCGATCCACGTGCTGTGCTCGAGCGTCGGCGGGAAGATGGCCGAGAAGCAGTGGAGCTCCGTGCTCTCGCTGTGGCATAGCTCTGCCAGCGAGGAGACGAGGGAGGCCACTGTCGCCTGCCTGTACGAGATGAATGCCTGGAGGTCGTCGTTCGCCGCGAGTGCTTCTCGCACGTCGTCGGTGCCGACGCTCCAGACGTCGTCGCGCCATCGTCTCTCCAAGTCCCGGCTGATCGCCGCCCGCAGTTCGACCACCGAGATCCCCTCCCGGCGGGCTCCGGCCATGCACGCATCGCAGAAGCACAGCGACAGGAACAGTTCCTCGAGCGGTCCGTGGCCGACGTACTCCGCCTCATGGTGGTGGAAGTGGCGATAGCCGAGGTAGCCGATCGACTCGAGCCTGATGGCACCGAAGATCTGCGACCGGGCCAACTCGCCGACCAGGGACTCGGCGAATCGCCGAGCCTGGGGATGGGAGGGGCACAGCGCATACGAATACGGGTTCCCGAAGCAGTTCCGCACGACGCCGAGGGGGAGCCTCCGACCGAGCTCGGAGCCGTGCATCGGCATCGCCCAGGCGTCGAGCCGGATTCCCCGGTCTGAGAGCGCCTCCGCCAGTCGCTGCCAGAACCGCTTGCCCGATCTGGGTGCGGACTCCGACTCCATCCCGGCAAAGGGTGCCTCGAGGCTCTCGAACGGGTAGTTCGCCCCGGGCCCGCCCAGGAGACGGACCTTGTGCTCGCGTGCCCGCGGCAGGAGCGCACGGCCGGAGTGATAGAGGACGCTGGGGCTCGCCGATGTGACGCCCAGCTGTTCGAGGCGTGCCGCGAATCGGTCGATTCCCTCGTCCTCTATGTCCCAAGGGAAGACCCAGAACCCGACCGGCATCCGTGCTCCTGTCCCTGGTCTCAGTCCTCGACGGCCGCCGGTGTTCCCGACTCCGCGGCGCGGCCGATCGCTTCCACGACCGCCTGCACATGCACCGCGTCGTCGATCGAGGCGACGCCAGTGTGGAGGTCGCCCCGGACATGGGCCAGGAAATCGAAGAGCTCGTCGCGCAGCGCTCCGCCCACCCCGAGTGCCGAGGCGGGAAACAGCGTGGACTCGGGCACGTAGGTCCGCTCGTCGGTCATCAGCATGAGCGACGGGTCGTACAGGGAGAGCGTCTCGACAGCCGATGTGCCGTGCACCTCGAAGTGCGCGTCGAGAACGCCGGCGCCCTCGTCCTCGCGGCCCAGCGGGCCGACGATGTTGGCCGGCGCGCCGTCGGGAATGAGCCACGACGTCTCCAGCACAGCCAGAGCGCCGCCGTCGAACTCCAGGACGGCCACCACAGCCTCGGGCGGGGGCCCTCCGAGGAACTTCTGGCCCCACGCCGACACGCGAACGCAGCGCTGCTTGGTGAGCCACGTCGCCAGATCCAGGTCGTGGACCATGCTCTCAAGCACCGGATGGCTGTGCTTGCCCCATGTCTCGAACCAGGTGCGGGAGCAATTCCGCTTGGAACGGATCAGCACCACGCGGCCGAGGCGCCCGCTGTTCACATGGTCGTGCAGCAGCTGGTGGCGAGCCTCGTACCGCAGGATGTAGCCCGCTTGGAATATGAGGCCGGCTTGATCTGCGAGGCTCTTCAGTTCCCGGGCCTCGGCCCAGGACAGGGCTAGCGGCTTCTCGGAGAACACGTGGATGCCGGCCTCGAGGGCGGCGCGGGTGATCGTGGCATGACTGTTCGACGACGAGGCGACGATCACGCAGTCCGGCTCCATGCCCTGGAGCATCTCGACCGCGTCGTCGAAGATCCTCGCCTGCGGGTGCTCCCGCGCCGCCTGTTCCCGGCGGTCCGTACTCAACTCGGCGATGGCGAATTCGGTGACGAACGGATTGGCCGCTATGACCTGGGCGTGCCGGATAGCGAAGCCGAAGCCTGCGAGTCCTACCTTCATTACTTGGCGACGCCTTGGGCCAGCCCCCGCACGACGTAGCGCTGGAATACGAGCGCTAGCAGCACCGGCGGCACGACCGCGAGTACAGTCGCAGCCGCCAGCGTTGTCCAGTTGAACTGGAAGAAGCCCCGGAAGCCCGCGAGGACCGGCGGAATCGTCAACTGGTTGGTCAACGTCAGCGCGTAGAAGAACTCTCCCCAGCTCTCGAGGAACACCAGACAGGCGGCCGCGATGAAGCCGGGCCTAGCGATGGGACGTATCACATACCAGAGCGCCTGAAGCCGCGAGGCCCCGTCCACCAGAGCGGCCTCGTCCAGTTCGCGGGGCAGCCCGTCGAAGTAGTTCTTGAGGACCAGGATGGTGATCGGCAGCGTGAACGAGATGTAGACGACCACGAGTCCGTAGCGGCTGTTGATGAGGCCCAGGTCGCGGAGGGCGACGAAGAAGGCGGCCACGATCGCGATCGGGGGCACGAGACGGGCGAAGAGAACGGAGAAGTAGCTCAGCCGGGAGCCTCGGAACCGGAACCGTGACATCGAATAGGCGGCCGTGCCGCCGAGGGCGAGGTTCGCCACCACGGTGAGGATGCCTACGGCGAAACTCTCTCCCAATGCCGTCAGCACTCTGAGGCCTACCTGGGCGCCGCCGGGAGCGACTTGGCCGGCGAGGATCGCGCTGTAGTTCCCCAGGGTCGGCTCCTCCGGGATCCAGTGCGGCGGTACCGCCACCGCCTCGGCGGGAGTCATGAAGCTGCTGTTGACGAGGAACCAGAACGGGAACAGCACCCAGACGGCGAACAGCACGAGAGCCGCGTACAGCAGTGCGGTGACCGCCCTCTTCCTGAGAACTGGTCGACTCAGCGTCCTGCTCGCCATCGCTTCTCGCTCACGCCTGCAACGGGTCGTCTCGTCCGAGCAGTATCAGGGCGATCGAACTCACGAGCACCGCGACGACTCCCAGCATCACCGCCAGCGCCGATCCCGCTCCGATGTCAGAGAATATGAACAGCTGCCGGTACAGCAGGATCGGCAGCAGGGTGGTGGCATCACCGGGCCCGCCCTGGGTCATCACCCAGACCGTGTCGAATTGGAGAACCCCGTAGATCACGTTGATGACGACGACCACCAGCAGCATGGGACGGATCCAGGGGAAGACGACCCCGCGGAACCGTTGCCACGCCGTGGCCCCGTCGACCTTCGCCGCCTCGACTATCTCGTTGGGGAGGGTCTGGAGAGAAGCCAGGAACAGCAGGGCTGAGAACGACGCCTGGTGCCAGGCGGCCGCCAGGATCGTGAAGACGAGGGCCCATTCCCGGTCGGCCAGAAACGGCTTGTAGTCCTCGATCACGCCGATTTCGAACAGGACCGCGTTCAGTCCGCCCACCTGCGGGTCGATGAGCCACTTCCACATCACCCCCGCGATGATGACGGGCGTGGCCCAGGGGATGATCAGGAGCGCCCGGGCGATGCCCCGCCCTCGCAGCGGCTGGTCGAGCAGCAGTGCGAAGAGCAGCCCGAGGACCGTGGCCAGGAGGACGTATCCGGCCGTGTACTGCAAGGTGACCACGAGCGATTCGACGAAGGACTCGTCTCCGAGAACCTTCCCGTAGTTGTCGGTGCCGACGAACGTGGCGGGATCGTCTGAGAGCGGGACCCGCTGGAAGCTGTAGATCAACGTCTGTATGCCTGGAATGCCGACGACCAGGACCAGCGAGATGATGGCGGGGAGCGCGAGGACCAGGCCGAACTGCCGGTCGCTCAACCGGGACCCGGCTTGGGGTGGCGCCTTGGCGCGCGCCGTCGCCGTCTTTGAAGCTTGAAGCGTTCCCTGAGGTGAGGTCAGTGCTACTAACCCGCCGCCAGCTCTACCGCGTCGTCGGCCATGTTGGCCACGGTCTCCGCCGGTGTCGCGTCCCCGGCCAGCATGTCGTTGACGCGCTCACCCACCTTGACCTGGAAGCCCTGATACCAGCTCAGCGCCCTTGCCGCCGGTGTCCCCGCCCTGTCGTACTCCGACGTGATCACGCCGAGGTCGTAGTAGTCGGGATAGGCGGCCTGGATGGCGGGATCCTCAAAGAAGGACGGGTACGGGACGGCCAGCGCGGCAGCCTCGACCCAGGTCAACGGAACGGTGAAGTTCCCGTCGTTGTCGGCCCCCGTGTAGAACTTCAGCAGGTCCCAGGCGTCGTTCAGCGCGGTTCCTTCGAGGTCGGGGCCCATCTGGACGACTTCGCCGGCCAGGAGCGTCTGGCCCGCTCCGGGCATCGGGGCCATCCGCAGGTCGGCGGCCGCCGGTCCCCCGACGTCGTTGAAGATCTTCAGCCAGTAGTCGTGGCCGGCGTAGAACGCGAACGTTCCCTGCGTCATCCCGCCGATGAGCTCCGGGTTGTCGTCGGTGAGAATCGTCGGCGACGTCAGTCCGTCCTGGTACATCGCCCGCCACCACTCCAGCACGTCGACACTCCTGGGATCATCGGCGAACACCGGCTGGGCAGCATCATCGAACGGGGTGATGCCCTCTCCCAGGAGAGTGGCCATGAGGTATTCCTCGATCCGCTCGTTGAGCCACGACGACTCGTAGGGCGCGTCCGAGATCCCGTCAGCCTTGATCTTGGCGCACTGGTCGTAGTACTCCTGAAGCGTCTGGGGCGGACCGGAGAATCCTGCCTGCTCGACCATCGCCGCGTTGTAGTGGTTCATGAACACGGCCGAGAAGTAGGGCAGGCTGGTGATCTGCCCGTCGGCGGTGACGAACCGTGACCGCGCCCCCGGGTAGAGCGCATCGATGCGCTCCTCCACGCCCGGCAAGTCGTTCAGCGTCCGGTTCCACCCGTTCTCGAGGAACTGGCCCAGCAGGTACGTGAAGTTGTAGAAGAGGTCGGGTCGGTCTCCGCCCCGGAACCTCGTCTGGATCGCGGCCGGATAGCCGGTTACCGGAAGCACCTCGAGCTCAACGGTGCCGCCCGACACGGCCGCCCACGTGTCCAAGTGCGTCTGGATCGTGTCCGGCAGGAAGTCCCAGCCGACGAACCTCAGCGTCCTCCGGGTCGCCTCGGGATCTTCCCCGCTGCAAGCGGCTAGAAGCGCCGCCGCCGCCGGGAGCGAGAGCCCGAGGCCCATCGCCCCCTGGAGAAAGCCGCGTCGCCCGAAGCTCGCCCGGTCTCCATCACCCCGATCAGAATGCTGGGACTTAGATCCTTCGCGCATTTTCATACCCCCTAACGCGAAATGAATAATCCAGTTGCATGGTATACAGCCGCTGAATGGAGTGCCAAAGCGGAAGGCGCTCGAGGGATTGCTTGCAGCGGTCCGGCTACGGGAGTGTGCGTAAGCTCGTCTGGTGCACTCTTTGAGTGTCGAGCTCGGCATCGACGTCCCGATGAGCGACGGGACGAGACTCGCCACCGACGTGATCCGACCAGCAGGCGGCGGTCCGGTTCCCGCCGTCGTGGTGCGCACCCCCTACAACCGCTGCACTCCGGCGTCGCGCGGTCTCCAGGTCGATGCGTTGGGTCTGGCCGAGGCGGGCTACGCCGTGGTGATCCAGGACGTGCGGGGCCGCTTCGCTTCCGGCGGCGACTTCGAGCCGTTCGTCAATGAGGAGGCCGACGGGGTCGACACCGTCGAGTGGGCGGCCGTGCAGCCCTGGTGCAACGGGCGGGTGGGCATGGCCGGCATCAGCTACCTCGGCTTCTGCCAGCTGGCGACGGCCGTACGCCGCCCGGAGCCGTTGCAGGCGATCGTGCCCGGACTCACGCCCTGCGATGTGCGTGATGGCTGGATCCAACCGAACGGTGAGGCGAATCACGGGTTCAACCTCGCCTGGATGCTTGGCGTCCTGCTGCCGGCCGACCCCCGCATGGCCGACCCGGCCGGGGCGCTCGCCGCCTGGGCGCGGCCCGGCGAGACCGCGGCTGGTGGCTCGGCGGTCGACCGACTCATCGCCGCCAGTCCCCTGGCCGGCGCCTGGCTGGAGTGGAACCGCCCCGACCCGTACGCCGACGCTGAGTCCGTCCCGGTCCGTGACTCCATCGCTGGTGTGACGATCCCGGCTCTGGTGGTGGCCGGCTGGTTCGACGTATTCCAGCCCTCGACGTTCGAGCTCGCCGTGGCGCTGGCCGGGTCTGTCCTGGTTGCCGGTCCCTGGGGCCACGGGGGGCTGCCCTTGGCCCGCGACGCGGGGGCACGCGACCATGGCGCCACCGCCGCGTTCGACCTCGGTGGCGCCCAACGGACGTTCCTTGATCGGCACCTGCGCGACGCCGGCACCTCGGCAGCCAAGGCGACGGTGTTCGTGACCGGCGCCAACCGTTGGGAGTCGCTCCCGGCCTGGCCTGGTCGGACCAGCCGGCTGGCCCTCTTCCCCGCCGCGGGCGGACGGCTCCGCGAAGCTGCCGAGGAGGCAACAGTCGCCGTGGGCCTGGACGCCGGAGATCCGACGCCCTCGGTCGGGGGGCGGGTCTTCCCCTGGGCACCCGACCTTGTGCCCGGCCCCTTCGACCAGTCGGCACGGGACGCACGCGGCGACGTGCTCACCTTCACGTCCGAGCCGTTGCCCACCGCCGTGACCGCGGCCGGACCGGTGACGCTCACGGTGGCAACCGACGCGGAGCGCCCTGAGGGGATGGTGTTCGCGACGCTGAGCGACATGGGGCCCGACGCGGCGGTGTGGAACGTCGCCGACGGCGGCGCGGCCGTCACCGGGCCGAGCACTCGCGTCGAGTTGGGTCAAGCCGCCCACCAGTTCGGCGCCGGCCACCGTGTACGCCTGACGTTGTCGTTCGGGGCCTTCCCCCGGTACCGGTGGCAACCGGTCGGCGGCCAACGCCAGATCAGTCTCGGTTCAGGCACCCGGCTCGAAGTTGGTATCTGGTGATGAGGATCGACCGCATCGAGGTCCGGCACGTCACGATGCCGCTGCTGTACCCCTGGCGAACGGCGTCACACGAGATCTCAGCGATCGACAGCCTCCTGGTAAGGGTCACCAGCGGAGAACTCGAAGCGTGGGCCGAATCGTGTCCCTTCGGGACGCCCGACTACAGCCCCGAGTACGCCGCGGGCGCCTTCGCGATGCTGCGCGACTGGCTTGCGCCTGCTGTCGTCGGCACCGGGATCGATTCCGGCGGGCTGCTCCAGCAGCGGCTCTCCCGCTTCAAGGGCAACTACTTCGCCAAGGCAACCCTCGATGCGGCTTGGTGGGTGCTCGAAGCACGCCGTGTCGGCCACCCCCTCCACACTCTCCTCGGTGGCCGGCGCAATCGGGTGGAGGTCGGAGCCGACTTCGGCGTCATGGACTCGCTCGACGATCTCGTGGCCGCGGTGGACGATGCCGTCAGGACCGGCTGCCGGCGAGTGAAGCTCAAGTTCCGGCCGGGCTGGGACCTCAACATGCTGGAGGCCGTGCGCTCCACCTTCCCCGACCTCACCGCTCACATCGACTGCAACGCGGCCTTCCGGCTGTCCGACCTGGATCTCTTCCGTGCGGTCGATCGATACGAACTCGCCATGATCGAGCAGCCGTTGCAGCACGACGACCTTCTGGACCATGCGAAGCTTCAGGAACGGATCGACACTCCGATCTGTCTCGACGAGAGCATCGTCTCGGTCAAGAGCGCCGAGCATGCCATCGAACTGGGAAGCTGCCGGTATGTCAACGTGAAGCCGGGCCGGGTGGGCGGGCTGACGGTGGCGAAATCGATCCACGATCTGTGCCGGGACGCCGGCATCGGATGCTGGGTAGGCGGAATGCTGGAGAGCGGTGTAGGAGCGGCTATCTGCCTCGCGCTGGCCACGCTCGAGAACTTCACCTATCCGGCCGACATCTTTCCCGCATCGCGCTTCTACGCTGAGGACCTGGCGGAACCGGCCGTGTCCTTCGAGACGTCGAGCGACGGCGGGTGGTACGCGGTCGCCGGGGATGAGCCCGGCATTGCGCCGGCGCCCAAGCCCGACCTATTGGAGCAGCTGACGGCAGGCCGGTTCGTGATCGAGGCGTAGTCCTGCGCTTCGACGCTCTTCGGCTCAGACCAGTCTCGGCGGCACGGCGAGCTGATCGATCGCGTCCTTGGCCATTCCGATGTGTGCCTTGCCGTCATGGAGGGCGATGGCGCCGTGGCCCGGGAGGAGTGCATCGAACTCCAACTCGGCCAGCGCCAGCACGGTCGCGAGCGAGGCCTGAAGGTCACAGTCCGGAATCGCCTGCAAGTGCAGCTTGCCCCACGCGAACACAGCATCGCCGGCGAAGAGGTACGTCTGCTCGCCCCCTTCCACCAGATACGACCCGTGCCCGCCGCAGTGGCCCGGCGTGTCGAGATAGGTGAGCGTCAACCGGCCCACCGATCGTTGGGCGCCGTCGGTCAGCAGGTCATCGACAGGACAGGGCTCGTAGGAGTAGCCGTCGGGGAAGATCCCGGCGGCCTGAGCCAGCGCAAAGGACGTGGCCTCATGGTCGCCCTCCTCGAGCGCCCGCCCAGTGGCGGCTCCGGTCGCGACAGCCAGTCCCAGGCGCTCGCGGTAGACCGACGCGCCCCCTGCGTGGTCGGTGTGGTGGTGGGTCAGGAACAGCCTCGTGATCGCAGCCGGATCGCAGCCGGCCTCCCGGATGTTGGCGGTGACTCGCTGGTAACCGGTCTCCGTTCCCATGCCGCACTCGACGAGCACCTTCTCGTCGCCGCCGTCCAGCAGGTAGCAGTGCGCGTCGAAGTCTGACGAGACCCCGAAGCCGCTGAGCGTGCCGCCGCCCACCAGATGAACATCAGATGTGAGTCTCACGAGGTTCTCCCCTTAGCTCTCGGGTACGTCGTAGGTCTGGGCGCTGAGGGCGCCGTCCACGACGAGGTTGATTCCGGACACGTAGGCGGCTTCGTCGGAGGCGAGGTACAGAAAGGCGTTGGCGATGTCGTCGACCGACGTGAGCCGGTTGGCGGGCACGGCCGGGAAGCCCTCGGCGCGCCACCTGTCCATCAACTCCTCACCCACGATGTCGACCGACTGCTGGGTGTCGCCCGGACCCGGCGAGACGCAGTTGCACCGGATGTTGTAGGGGGCGCACTCGACGGCGATCGCCTTGGCCAGGGCCACTACGCCGGTCTTGGCCACGCAGTAGGGCGTGCACCCTCGACCGTGCCCGAGAGCGGCGATCGACGACGTGAACAGGATCACGCCGCCGCCGGTCTCCTTCATCGCCCGGGCCGCCCGGTTGCTCAGCACGAAGTAGGCGTCGAGGTTCACAGACAGGATCCGACGCCAGGTCGTGTCGCTCACGTCAACGAACTCGGACAGGTCCCAGGCGGCGGCGTTCGACACCATGACGTCGAGCTTGGGGTCGATGGCCAGAGCCCGCTCCACCGCTTCGGCGCAGTTCTCCATGACGCTGAGATCGCAGTTGAGCAGGTGGGGCGTGGCCCCCAACTCCTCGATCACCGGCGCGACCGCGTCCAGACGTTCCTGCTGGTAGTCGACCAAGTAGAGGTTCCTGGCGCCCTCGGCCGCGAAGAGTTCGGCGGTGCGGCGCCCGAAGCCGCTCCCGGCTCCGGTCACGAAGACGTTGCGTCCTTCGAATCGTCGGCTCATTCCTGATTCCCCCTGTACTTGATGCTTCCCGTTGCTAATGGGCGGTCCAGCCGCCATCCACCGTCAACACCGAGCCGGTCACGTACGACGACGCGTCGGAGGCCAGGTAGATCACCGCCCCGGCGATCTCGGGCAACTCACCCCAGCGTTGCAGCGCCACCTCCTGTCCGATCACCCTGACGCTGTGCTCGCTGTGCTGGTGGGCCCGGTTCATATCGGTCAGGAACGGGCCGGGAGCGATGGTGTTCACGTTCACTCCCCGCGGCGCCCACTCCATGGCCAGGGCTCGCGTCAGTTGGACGACGGCGCCCTTGGAGGAGGTGTAGGCGGTGCGGTCGGGTGCGGCCACCAGCCCGAACGTCGACGACACGTTGATCACCCGCCCACAGCCGGATTCCCACAGGTACGGGGCCGCCGCCCGGCAGATCAGCCAGGGGCCGGTCACGTTGACGGCCAGAGACTCCTCGAACTGGTCCGGCTCGAGATCGCCGATGGCGCCTCGCACGAGGATCCCGGCGTTGTTGACCAGGATGTCGAGACCGCCCAGGCGATTGACCGCCGCGGCCACCGCGGCCTCGACCGAGTCTCCGTCGGTTGCCTCCATCTCCACACCCGACGTCAGGCCTCCGGTGGTGGAGGCGATCTCGGCTGCCTTGGCCTTGGCGTCACCGAGGCTGCGGCTGGTCACGGCCACGCGTGCGCCGGCGAAGCTCAACGCCTCGGCCATCACCGCGCCGAGCCCCCTGGAGCCTCCGGTTATCAGGGCGGCGCGTCCGTCGAGGCGGAACAGGTCGAGCGGATTGGGCGCTTGGGGCCTCCTAGGAAATCTCGGGTTGGTTTTGTGCGGTATATCCGAGGAATCGTCCCGAGATTCTGCGGTCAGGTGGCGTGGGCCTCCTCGTAGGACGGGCCCCCGCTGTCCTCGACCCAGTAGCGCCGGGCCCAGCCGACACCCTTCCAGGTCTTGATCTTGGTGGGGACCATCTTCACCAGCCAACGCGGCTGCTGGAGAGTGGAGACCAGGTAGGTGGGCCCGTTGGGACCGAGGTACCGGTACGACATCTGCTCGGCGACCTGCACCCAGCGGCCCCCGATGTTGGGCTCCTCCTCGATGGTGGCGATGCCCTCCATGTAGACCTTGGGGATCTCCATCGCCTGGCCGGCCTCGTCAGGGTCGCTGTGGGGGGCGTCGATGACCACGCTGACCCGGCCGTCGGCCTTGATGTACTGGCACCACAGGGCCCGCTGGCGGCCGACGAAGTACAGCGCCTCGCCGTCCCACTGGTACCACACCGGCATCACGTAGGGCGACCCGTCGGGCTTGAGGGTGGCGAGCCGGGCGACGGGGTTGCCCGCCAGGAACTGCTCCATCTCCTCGGCCGTCAAGCCGCCCAGATCGCCTCGGAAACTGCTCATAGTCGACCGCTCCTTTTCTCACTGGTCGAGGCCGCACAGTACCATCGCGTCGATGGACCCGACCAAGCCGGTCGACGGCGTTGTGGAGGCCAACGAGGCCAACGGCTCCGGCGGTGATGCAGCCCTCTCGGTGCGCGACCTCGTCAAGACCTTCGAGGTGGGCGGAGGCTGGCTGGGCGGCGAGAAGGGCGAGGTCTCCGCGGTGGCCGGCCTGTCCTTCGATATCGGTTTCGGGCGCACGCTGGGCCTGGTGGGGGAGTCGGGCTGCGGAAAGTCCACCACCGCGCGGTGCATCCTTCGGCTGATCGAACCGACCTCGGGTGAAGTGGTCCTGCGGCGCCCGATCGACGACGGCACGACCGAGAGGATCGACATCATCGCCAGCAGCCGGGCCGACCTTCGCCGGCTGCGCCGCGACATGCAGATCGTGTTCCAGGATCCCTTCGCCTCGCTGAACCCGCGCATGACGGTGGGCCAGGCCCTGCGGGAGCCGCTGAAGGTGCACACCTCGATGCCCCGTACCGAGCAGGACACCAGGGTGGGCGAACTGCTGCGGCTGGTCGGCCTCAATCCCCGCATCATCGACCGCTACCCCCACGAGTTCTCCGGCGGGCAGCGCCAGCGCATCGGCGTGGCCCGGGCTCTGGCCTTCGATCCCGGCTTCCTGGTGCTCGACGAGCCGGTGTCCGCCCTCGACGTGTCGATCCAGGCCCAGGTGTTGAACCTCCTCGACGAACTCCAGCAGGAGCTGGGCCTCACTTACCTGTTCATCGCCCACGACCTGGCGGTGGTGCGCCATGTGTGCGACGACATCGCAGTGATGTACCTGGGCAAGATCGTGGAGCGCACCTCCGCGGAGCGGCTGTTCGCGGAGTCGATGCACCCCTACACCCACGCCCTGCTCTCGGCCGTCCCGGTGCCCGACCCGGACCTGGAGCGGGGAAGGCTGCGCATCCTGCTCGAGGGGGATGTCCCCAGCCCGCTGAACCCCCCGTCCGGATGCCGCTTCCACACTCGTTGCCATGTGGGGCGTGACCAGGAGGTGTGCCGGGTCCAGGAGCCGCCCCTGGAAGAGGTGACCGAAGGCCACTGGGTGGCCTGCCACTTCCCCGAGGCCCGCCAGGTCGTATAGAGGTCGTATAGAGAATGAGGCCATCGCAGCCCATCGCGGGGATGCCGCGCTCGGGCATACGCGAGGTTATGGAGCTGGCCAACTCCATCGACGGCGCTATCCGCCTGGAGACGGGCGAGCCCAACTTCAACACCCCCCGCCATGTCTGCGAGGCCGCGTCCGAAGCCGCCTTCAACGGTTTCACCAAGTACACCTCCAACGCCGGGATCCCACCGCTGCGCGAGGCGCTGGCGGCCAAGGTCACCGAGCGCAACGGCATCAATGCCACCGCTGATCAGGTGGTGGTCACCTCTGGCGCGGTGGCCGGGATCTACAGCGCCATGGTCTCGCTGGTGGACCCCGGCGCGGAGATGCTGCTGGGCGATCCGAGCTGGCCCAACTACGCCCAGATGATGACGCTGCTGAAGATTGCGCCGGTCCATTTCCCGCTGCGGTCCGAGGCCGATCTGGTCCCGCAGGCCGCCGACGTCGAGCCTCTGATCACGGAGCGTACGCAGGCCATCCTGCTCAACTCTCCGGGCAACCCGACCGGCGCGGTCACCGATGCCGCCGCCATGGCCGAGTTGATGGAACTGGCCCGCCGGCATGACCTGATGGTCTTCTCCGACGAGGTCTACGACGAGATCTCCTTCGACGGGCCGTACACCCCGGCGGCGCCGCTCGACACCGACGGCCGGGTGATCACGTTCTTCAGCTTCTCCAAGACCTACGCCATGACCGGCTGGCGGGTGGGCTACCTGGTGGTGCCGCCGGGCGTGTCGCCCCTGATCGTGCGGGCCCAGGAGCCGATCACGTCATGCGTCAACGCTCCCGCGCAGATGGGCGCCCTGGCCGCGGTCACCGGCCCGCAGGAGTGCGTGGCCGAGATGCGCGACGCCTACCGGCAGAGGCGAGACATGGTCACCGAGTTCCTCGCCGGCCGGGGCATCCCCCACGTGAGGCCACGGGGCGCCTTCTACCTGATGATCGACGTGAGCGGCAGCGGCAGTTCGGGCAAGGACTTCGTGCTGCGCCTACTGAACGAGAAGCATGTGGCGGTGGTGCCGGGCGACACCTTCGGCCCCGGCTCGGGCCGGTTCGTGCGCATCTCGCTGGCCACTGCGCCGGATCTCTTGATGGAGGGCGTGCAGCGCCTGGCCGATGCCGTCGAGGAGTGGGGCGGCTAGCTCGGGTGAAGGGCCGCTGGGTCGACCGCTACGTCGATCCGAGCTATTGCACCGGTACGGGCGAAGAGGGCCCGGCTGGTGTCGCGGTCCAGCCCGTCGACACCGGCGACCTCCTGACCGTCGGTCAGCACGGCGCGCGTCCACGGCGCGGAGTCATCCAGGCGATACACCACCGGCGCGCCGCAGTATGTGAAGCCGAGCATTCCCTCTTCGAGGCGTCCGCCTTGGCCCAGCGGCAGCCACGGGCGCGCCGCGGCCAGGAACTCTGCCGGGTCCAGCAGCACGGGGGCGAAGCGCAGGCATCCGTCCTCGACCTGCAGGCCGAGCTCTCCCCAGCGCAGCAGGATGCCCTCCTTGACGGCACCGGTCATGCCCGGCTGTTGAGCACCGGTGTGGCCCGGTGTGTGCGAATGGGGGTCGAGCGGGAAGGCGCCGTGGTCTGCGACCGTCTTGGACGGACCGAGACCTGATCTGACTCGCCGGTAGCGCTGGACCATCTCCGCCACGAGGCTGCGGTCGGCGCCGGCATCGGCCGCCGCGAAGATGCACTGCTGCAAGCGGAACATCAGCTTCATCACCATGTGCCAGTAGACGCAGCCAAGCCCCTCGTAGCGGTACATCGTCTGTGACCGGCCCGCGGACTCCCGGTGCCTGAAGACCGCCTCGTACGCGTCGAGTACCTCGCAGCGGCCGGCGGAGTCCAGCCGATGTGCCGGGTCCAGCGAATCGAGGGCATCCTCGAGGTCCTGCTCCCGGCGCAGGTGGGCCGCGAAGCGCACGCTGCCCTCCTCGTCGCGGTGCGCGATGCCGTGGCGGTCACCGATCAGGCTGCTCAGAGCTGGCCCGACCAGGCCGTCAGGCACCCGGTTCTTCTCCATGAACGCCGGCGGCGGAGTGTCCGGGTGCAGCAGGAAGGAACGCTGGTCGGGGCGGTACAGCTCGCTGCCGAAGAGGGCGTCGACCAGTTCGATCACCTCCCGCGGGCCTGCGAGAGATGAGCTCATGGCCGCTGCCTGGCCCTCGAGCATCGCGTAGAGGGGCGCCAGTTCAGCGGTATCCGGCCGGAGCCGCAGCAGCTGGTAGGCGTGCGCCAGGCCGTCAGTCCGCCAGGCTTCGGCCACGATCCTGTCGAGGTGCGGTAGGGCAGCCTGGATGCATCGCCGCAACCCGTCGACGCTCGCCCCGGCTGCAGGCTCGGGCGCCCGGCCGTAGACGCGGGAGCGGTACGAGGAGCCACAGCGACCGAGCTGGTCGAGCAGGCCTCGGCGAGCCTCGGCAGTGATCGGGCCCTCCTGGGCCAGGACGCGGTGGGCTTCGAGAGCCGCTTCAACGCCGTCCAGCCACTCCAGCACCGCCGGCGAGACCGGCACCTCCGCCACCGGCGACCGTCCCAGGAGACCATCGAGGAACGCCAGGTACTCGCGCAGATGGAACACGGTCACCACCGACACGCCGATGCCCACCAGGGCGTTGTTGGCGTCGTTCCACTCGGGTCGCTGCGTGTTGAGCCAGATCCCCCCGCCCGGGACCAGGCTCGAGAGCTTCGCCAGGGCTGGTACCAGCAGCTTTTCCGTCAGAGAAGCGTGATGCACCCCTCCGTCAGCGCCTGGGACCAACCGCCCGTCGGCGCCGATCTCCGCCACCCGCTCGTCGACGCTCGCCTGGGCGGCGTGATCGAACTCCAGAGTGTTCTTCGGATCGCTCACCATGATGTCGTAGGGCAGTATCCGGTAGGGCACGTCGGCGTACGAGAACTCGAGCCGGTCGAGCCTCGCCTCCAGCGAGTCCGGATGGAACCGGTGCACCGCGTCGAGGATGCTGTGCAGGTAGACGATCTGGTGATCGCCCCAGTAGCCGAAGTTCGACCAGGCCCCTTCCCCGGGCGTCTCCCAGTCGATTCCCTCGCTGCTGATCCGGTAGGGGTTGTGGCCGTCCATCGTGGAGGCGTTGAGGAACTTGGCGAGAAAGGACTCGGCGAAGCCGGGGAAGCTGTGCACGAGCGCCTGCCAGTTCTGGAATATGTCGCGCCAGTTGCCCTCGTACGCGAAGAGCCGATCACTCGCCGAGGTGCCATCGCCGATCTGGAAGGTGTTCCAGGGGCGGCTCGGGTCGCCGTGGCGGCGGCTGAACGTCAGCGGTAGGTACTCGTTGACCAGCCGGACCAGCGTCGCATCCTGTGACACGGCATCCCGCAGGCTGTCGAGCTCGACGACGGCTTCGATCTCGCCGGTGAGCTGCTCGAAACGAACAGCGGCGGGGCGGTTGCGGGAGGCCACGAAGCGGCCCACCTCGGCCACTGCCACCCGGTGGTCGTCCACCGGCGCGCCGCCGCGCATGCAGTTGTACGTCACGTTGGCCAGGTGGCTTGCGACCGCGGCCCGGTCGGCGGTCTCCTGCCGGGCGTCGGCGTAGGAGATCAGGCTCATCACCTCGTGGTGGGCCCGGTCGAGCGCCGCGCTGGTGGCCGCCCCGGACGCGCTGGCGTCGGCGGTGCGCAGCCACCGGCGCAGGCGGGCTGCGTCGGCGTGGTCGCGGTCGACGTCGGCCACGATCGTCCACCGCAGGGGCGACTCCGGGCTGATGCGGGCCGCCGCGGAGGTGAGGAAGGCGCCCTTGACGCCGGTAGCCAGGTGCTCGGTCTCGAGGGCCTTGCCCGAGCGGAAGCTGCGGATCTGGCGGTCGGACATGGCCGTGACCGCGCCGTCGAGCCCGCGTGACCACACCACCGAGGCCAGCAGTGACTCGGCCGGCTCGGCGAGGTCGCCGACCAGGGCCTCGAGGGTGAACAGGGCCAGACCCGACTCGGGGTCGAACTCCGAGCGCCGGTAGGCGTCGATGAGCGTGCTCGACGTTTGCTGGGTCTCGAGATCCACGCCGGCCGGCAGCACGTCGATTAGCCCGTCCAGCAACTCGACATCGCATCCGGAGGCGTCCGCCGATGCGGTCAGCTCGCAAGTGCGCACCAGTCCGTAGTCGGCCGCGGCGGCCCACGTGTAGCGGAAGGTGAGGCCCAGGTCCGGGTTGTGCTCCTCGAACGTGAGCCGGTCCCCGCAGAGCGTCTTGGCCACCGACCTGCGCACCCGGCCGCAGGGCGCATGGGGCGCGAACGGCTCCCATGGGTCCGCGGCGCCGCCGACCCTGACAAGGGTGAATGGGCCGGTCCGGCCGCCGCTGCGGTGCAGGCGGTCGTCGGTCTCGTAGGCGAACAGGGCGTGCCCCGGGCTGCGTCGCCCCGCGGTCAGCGCGCCCGTGCTGGACACGAACAGCCAGAGGTCGCCCGGGCTGGTCACGTTGACCAGGAACGGGTCGAGCAGGTCGTAGTTCTCGACCCGGTACCACTCGATGCCCTCGGAGACGCAGACCCCTCCCTGGGGCTGGGAGCCGGCGGTCGGTGCGCGGTTCAACTGGCCGCCTCCGCTGTCTCGGTGACGGGCTGCCACACCCGGACGTGATCGACGTAGAGGGCGACGGGGAACTCGAGGTCCAGCGCTATTGGACCGGGGAACTGGCCGCCCACGGCCAGGTTCAGGATCATGAAGAACTCGTGGTCGAAGACCCATTCCCGGTTGCCGGTCGCGTCCCGGGTGAGGGTGTAGTACGGCTCGCCGTCGTAGAACCAGGTGATGCCCTCGTAGTCCCACTCGACCGCGTATGTGTGGTAGTCGTCGGCGATGAGGTAGTCCTGCCGGTTCCATCTGGTCAGGCCGACCGCCCCCGCGTAGCCGGGTCCGTGGATGGTGCCGAGGATCAAGTCCGGCTCGCGCCCGACGTACTCCATGATGTCGATCTCGCCCACGAACGGCCAGTGGTTCTGGGGGTCGTCGGAATGGCGGTCGAAATGGGCGCCGAGCATCCAGAACGCGGGCCACAGCCCCGCGCCGGAGGGCACCTTCAGGCGGGCCTCGAAGCGCCCGTACTTGAACTCCCTCAGTCCCTTCGTCAGCATGCGGGCCGAGGTGTAGTAGGAGTTCTCGTACTTCTCCTGGTGGGCCTCGATGACCAGCAGCCCGTTCTCGAGCCGGGCGTTCTTGGGCCGCGACGTGTAGTACTGGGCCTCGCCGTTGCCCCAGCCCCAGCCTCCGATGTCGTAGGTCCAGTTGGTGAGGTCGATGGCGTCGCCGTCGAACTCGTCGTGCCAGACGAGTTCCCATCCCTCGATTTCGGGGATGGGAACCGGGTCCGGAGCGGTGACCGTCGGCGGGGGCGGCGGCAGCGTGGTGGTTGTCGTCGTGGTTGTTGTCGTCGTTGTGGACGTTGTGGTTGTCGTCGTGGTCGTGGATGTCGTTGTGGTGGTGGAGGTTGTTGTGGTCGCGGGCGTTGTTGTGGATGTCGTTGTCGTTGTGGTGGTGGGCGCGGAGCTGGTGGTGGCGACCGTCGGCGCGGCCGAGGCCGGAGCCTCCTGCGAAGGCGGCGACTGGTCGGATCCGCAGCCTGCGGCCAACGCGGCCGCAAGCGCGGCACCCAGGGCGAGCCCGGACAGCCGGCTCATGCGGGGGCTCCCATGCGGTCGGGTCGGACAGGGTTCACGGCTGCTACAGGGCCAGCGGCCCGGGCGGGCTGAGCTGCGCGGTGATGCCCCCGTCCACATAGAGCACCTGGCCGGTGATGTAGCTCGCTTCACAGGAAGCGAGGAAGGCCACCGCCGACGCGATGTCGTCGACCGTGCCCGGACGCTTCAGCGGGATCTGCGTCACGATCTCGGGCGGCCCGGTGGTGCTGTCCTCCGGCTGCCACCGGTAAGTGCGAGTCACGCCCGGCCCGACCGCGTTCACCCGGATCCCGAGCGGCCCGAGCTCCACCGCCATGGCCCGGGTCATCGCGTTGACGGCACCCTTGGTCATGTCGTAGGGGAGGCCGTGCTGGTGGGCCCGGTCGGCTCCTACCGACGACACCAGCACGATGCTCCCGCCGCCATTGGCGCTCATGGCCGAAGCGGCCCTCTGCGAGCACAGGTACGGGCTGCGCACGTTGGTGGCGAGCTGGAGGTCGAGCAGGTCGCGGTGCTCCTCGAGAAGGTGCCGCCGCTGGAGGTCGGCGGCGTTGTTCACTAGGACGTCGATGGCGCCGAAGCGCTCCAGGGTGACGTCGAACACGGCGTCCACCGCGTCCTGGACCGTCAGGTCCGCGCAAACCGCCTCGACAGCCGCTCCCAGCTCCTCGAGGGTCCGCACCGTGTCGTCGAGGGACGCGCAGTCCTTGTCGGCCGCGACCAGGTTCATGCCTTCGTGGGCCAGGCGGCAGGCGATGCTCTGGCCGATGCCCTTGGCCGCGCCGGTGACGACTGCGGTCCGGCCTGCGAGGTCGGGGTACCGGCCGGCGCGGCCTTCAGTGTTCGGCATGGCGGTCACGGCCGGGCCGGGGTGCCGTCGGGCAGACGGGTCTGGGTCCATTGCTCCACCGTCTCGTCGCAGGGATGCTCGGCGGCGAGCCTCTCGTCGATGTCGATTCCGAGACCGGGGCTGTCGCCGGGGTACAGGTAGCCGTCGACCGGGCGGGGCAGTCCCGGGAACATCTCGTAGGTGAGGTCGGACGGCTGCGGCCATTCCTGGATCCCGAAGTTCGGGGCCCACATGTTCAGGTGCAGGTTGGCCGCGTGGCCCACCGGCGACGTGTCGTCGGGCCCGTGCCAGGCCGTGCGGATCCCGAACATTGCGGCGAAGGAGGCCACGCCCCGCGCCGGGGTGATGCCGCCGATCTGGCTCACGTGCATGCGCACGAAATCGATGAGCCGGCCGGTGATCAGCGGACGCCACTCGTGGGGGTTGTTGAACAACTCGCCCATCGCCAGCGGCGTGGCGCACTGCTGCCTGAGCGTCGAGAACCACCCGGTGTCCTCGGGCGCGAACGGGTCCTCGAGGAAGAAGAGCCGGTATTGCTCCAGGTCCTTGGCGAACTGCACCGCGTCGATGGGGTGCAGCCGCTCGTGGACGTCGTGCAGCAGCTCGATGTCGTCGCCCACCGTGCTGCGGAGATGGTCGATCATCCCGAGCATTGCCCGGCCGTAGCCGCGGGGGTCGAAGTAGTTCCCCGGGGGCGCGGTCGGCGGCAGGCGCAGCCCGTCGGCAGGGCCGCCGTAGCCGCCCATCTGGACTCGCACGTGCGCGAACCCCTGCTCGATCAGCGCCACGGCGTTGTCGGCCACCTCGTGGGCGTCGCGGCCGTCGGCGTGCACGTAGGTGGCGGCGGCCTCGCGGGTTCGCCCGCCGAGCAGCTGGTACACGGGCATTCCCGCCTGCTTGCCCTTGATGTCCCAAAGGGCCTGGTCCACGCCGGAGACGGCGTTGTTGAGCACCGGGCCGTTGCGCCAGTAGCCGTGGTTCATCGACATCTGCCAGATCTCCTCGATGCGGTCGACGTCGCGTCCCACCAGAACGGGGGCCAGGTGGCGCTCGATGGCCGCCTGCACCGCGAAGGCGCGCTGGGTGAACGTCGCGCAGCCGAGCCCGAACAGTCCCGGCTCGGAGGTGTCGACCCTCACCACAACCAGCCGGCAGGCGTCCGGCTGGGTGAGGATGGCCCTGACGTCTGTGATCTTGACCATCAGCGGTGGGTCACGTCAGCAACACAGCGGGAGGGCGGGGGAAGGGACGATCGAGCCATCGCGGGTGGGCCTCAGCCCTTCACCGCCCCTGCGGTCAGGCCCGACACGATATAGCGCTGCAGGAACAGGAACAGCACCACCATCGGCGTCATCAGGATCAGGACCGCGGCGGCCATCGGCGGCCAGTTAGCGCCGTAGAGGCCCTCGAAAGCGATCAGGCCCCGCGTCACCGGGTAGAGGTCGTCGTTGGTCAGGTAGATGATCGCCAGCACCAGTTCGTTCCAGAGGCCTATGGCGTGCAGGACAGTAACCGTGGCGATGGCCGGGCGGATCAGCGGCACGATGATCTTGAACACGAAGCGGTAGTACCCGCACCCGTCGATGGCCGCCGACTCGTCCAGCTCGCGGGGGATCGCCTTGATGTAGTTGACGAGGATGATGATCCCGATCGGGTTGACCAGGAACAGCAGGATGTAGCCGGCGCGGGTGTTGAACAGGCCCAGGTTGAGGATCAACTGGAATTGCGGGATGAGCGCCGGGGGCAGGAACAGCGCGATCACGTAGAGCAGCAGGATGTACCGCCCGCCCTTGAGGTAGCCGCGGGCGATCGGGAACGCCACCAGCACCGACGTGACCACGCAGACCGCAGTGGCCACCGTGGTGTAGACGACGGAGTTGACCAGGTAGCGGGCGAACTGGGCTTCGTTCCAGGCCTCGGTGAAGTTCTCGAAGCGGAGCGACTCCGGCATGCCGGTGGGGTTCTGGAAGAACTCGGGCAGCGTCTTGAACGCCGTGGTGACCAGCATCAGCAGCGGCCCGATGTACAGCACCGCGAACACCAGAAGGATCACGTACGACGCCAGCTTCTGCCGCTTGAGCCGGACGAGCCATCCGGGCGGCTCGCCGCGGCCAGCGCGCTCGGGCCCGTGCGGCGTGGTCTTGCGGGGCGCCTGGGGCGTCTCGACGGCGGTCATCCGATGTACCTCTTCTCGCGGCGGGACAGCCAGGCGTGGGTCACCAGCGCGAACACCAGCACCAGGATGAACAGCGCGATGGACGCGGCCGCGGCGTAGCCCTGCCGGAAGGCGGACGACACCGACCCCGAGGTCTGCCCGAAGCCCTCGGCGAACACCAGGTAGCCGAGCACTTGGGTGCCCGGGCGGTACCCGATGAGCACCAGGAACAGCTGCCAGGCCTGCAGCGACCCGATGATGTTGAGCAACAGGTTGGTGTTGACGGCTGGCGTCAGCAGCGGCCAGGTGACGTTACGGAACAGTTGCCACTTGCCGGCGCCGTCGATGCGGGCGGCCTCGTAGAGCTCGTTCGGGATGGTCTGCATCCCGGCGAGGAAGATCACCATCGTGATGCCGGCGTTCGCCCAGATCTGCACCACGATCACCCAGGCGAACGCTTGCCGGGGCTGGCCGCCCAGGAGCTCCGACGTCCAGCCGAAGAGCTGGAAGAACTCGGCGGCCGGGCCGCCCCGCGGCAGCAGAAACAGCTTCCAGATGAGACCCTGGATGGCGACACCGAGGATCACCGGCATGAAGAACAGCGTCCTGAAGAACTTCTTGCCCCGGATCTTCTGGTTCAGCAGCACCGCGAACAGCAGGCCGATGCCGAACTGGATCACGGTGACGAAGAGGCAGAAGTAGACGGTCCTGCGCAGCGCGGCGATGTTGTCGCGCGAGGCCGCCCCCCGCAGCAGGAACTCGTCGTAGTTCTCGAAGCCGATCCAGTTGATGGCTATGCCGCGGATGCCGGTGGCGTCGGTGAACGAGTAGACGGCGGTGGCCAGAGAGGGCCCGACCGCCATCACCAGGTACAGCAGGAAGCCGGGCAGCAACAGCAGGACCGGAGTCGCGCTCCGCCAACCCCTGGCGAACAGGTAGCTTCGGTGGATCACAGTCGTGGTGTGCGGGATCCCTGGGTTCCCCCCGGTGGGGGACTCCCGCACCCGGCGGTGCCGGGGAGGAGCCCCCCACGGTGGGAGGGGAACGGTGCGGTTTGTCTAGCCGGCGTCGAGCCCGGCCTGGAGGTCGGCCTGGGCCTGGGCTGCCAGCGCGGCCGCGTCGGTCCACTCGTTGAACGGAGCGAACCAGGCCGGGGCCTGCGATGCGTTGGACCACTGGCCTGCGCCTGCGGGCGCCGCCCAGTACTGCTCGAAGCCGACCCGGTAGTTGGCCAGGTACGGCGCGACCTCAGCGCCGAGCTTGGTGTTCAGGCCGGCCGTGGGCTGCGTCGGGATGAAGCCGACCGCGTTCGCGAACGCCTGGTAGTTGTCCGGCTCCGAGAAGGCGGCCAGGTAGGCGAGCGACTCCTCGGGGTGCGGGGTGTCGGCCGCGATGGCCCAGCCCTGGTCGTACTTCCCGAACAGGTACTTGTTGTCCTCGGGGTCGTCGCTGCCCGGGAACGGGATGTAGGTCCAGTCGAACCCGACGTCGTCGAGGGCGGGTGCCTGCCACACGCCAGTGGGCATCATGGCGACGTCGCCGGCCGCGAACCGGGCCGGAGCGGCGTCATGGGAGAGGCCGGAGACGCCGTCCTCGAGCATCTCGGTGGTGAACACCTGCATCCGGCGCAGCATCTCGGTGGAGCGCTCGTCGTCCCAGCGGATGGCGCCGGTCCACAGTCCCTCCACCAGGGCCTCCTGGTCGGGGTACATCGCGCCGAGCAGGCCGTAGGCGCCGACGAAGATCGGCCAGCCGTCGCCGCCGCCTAGCGTCATGCACTCGTTGCCGGAGGCCTTGAACGTGTCGCATGCGGCGACCAGCTCGCCCCAGGTCGTCGGGACATCCACCCCGACCGAGTCGAACAGGTCGAGGTTCAGGAACATGCCGCTGTAGGACACCCGTCCGAGGTTGATCGCGTACAGCCTGCCCTCGAACGAGCCCGCGTCGTCGAGGGTCGCCCTGTCGTAGTGGTCGACGAACGGCTGGCGGGTGAGATCCATCAGCAGGCCCGCCTCTATGAGGGTCTGCCAGTTCGGGGGCTGAATGCCCGACATGTACGGCTGGGCCGCGTTGGAGAAGCCGAAGATGTCGATGACGTCGATGTCGCCCGCGGTCAGGCGGGTCTGCGTCGAGATGCTGAGGTCGCCCGGCGCCACCACCGACATGTCGACGGTGACGTGCGGGTTGGCCGCCTCGAAGGAATCGTTGAACGCCTCCATGAACTCCACCATCGGCGGGTTCTGGTGCACCAGCACGCGCAGCGCCACGTCCTCCTTGGGGGGCTCGGCAGCCGCGGCTGCGGCCGCTGCAGCCTCTTCGGCTGCGGCCTCGGCGGCGGCTGCTTGTTCGGCCGCTGCGGTCGCCTCGGCGTCGGCGGCGTCCGCCGCTGCTTGCGCCTCGGCCAGCTGAGCCTCGAGATCCGCGACCGCGCCAGCGTCAGCGTCGGCGTCGGCCTGCGCAGCCGCCAGCGCGGCCTCGGCCTCTTCGGCTGCGGCCTCGGCGGCTGCGGCCTCTGCAGCGGCCTCGTCGGCCATCGCCTGGGCCGCGGCGGCGTCAGCCTGGGCCTGGTCCACTGCCGCGGTATCAACTACGGCGACGGGGGCTGGCTCGTCGTCGCCGCAGGCCACAGCCACTAGGCATATGGCCAGCAGCACGGCGAGCAGCCTGCCGATGGATGATTTAAGCATGTTGTTGTCTCCTCCTGTTGGTTAGATGACGTCTTGCGACGCAATGGGAGATCGGGGAACTGCGGCGGGCATCACGCCTCCGGCTCCGCAGTGGGGGTGGCGCCGCACGACTCGCGCACGGCTAGTTCGGTCGGGAACACCACGTGCTCAGGCGTGGAGGCGCCAGCGATCACGGTCGTGAGCAGGCGCACAGCCCGCTCGCCGACCTCGGTCACGGGCTGCACGACCGACGTCAGCTGGGGCGCGGTGAGGTCCGGCGGCACGATGCCGTCGAACGACACCACCGAGATGTCGCCGGGGCAGTTGAGTCCGGCCTCCCTGATGGCTCTCAACGCTCCGACAGCCATGCGGTCCGAGGCCACGAAGACGGCGTCGGGCCGCTCGGCCAGCAGCCGGTCCATCGCCCTGCGGCCTGACTCCTGGGACCAGTCGCCCTCGACGATGCGGTCCTCGACGCTCAAGCCCGCTTCGGCCAACCCTTCGAGGAAGCCGCTGCGGCGATCCACTCCGGCGGTCGTGTTCGAGGGCGCCGCAATGAGAGCGGGACGGCGGCACCCGAGCCCGGCGAGGTGCAGGGCCGCGGTCCGGGCGCCGGCGCGGTTGTCAACGTCGACGCAGAAGGTGGAGCCGGCGTTGTCGGGCCGCCCGACCACCACGAAGGGCATGTTGGTGCCCTGCATGTGGTCTATCAGGGGGTCGCCCCTGGTGGTGGCGGTGACGATCACGCCGTCGACGAGGCCGGGCGTGACGACCCGGGAGATGATCGAGCGTTCGTCGGGCCCGTCGCCGAACAGGAACAGGGCCAGCGTCATGTCGACTTCGTTGGTCGCGCTGCTGATGCCCAGGATGAGCCGGCCGAAGTAGGGGTCGTCGAACAGGGTCCCGGCCGCACTGGGTATCACGAGCCCGATGACGCCGGTGCTGTTCGACGCGAGCGAGCGGGCCGCCGCGTGGGGGCGGTAGCCGGTCTCGGCGATCACGGCCTCCACCCGCCGCTTGGTCTCGGAACTCACGTGCCCACCGTTGACGACCCGCGAGACGGTGGAGCGCGAGACGCCGGCGCGGCGCCCGACATCCTCCAAGTTCAGCCGTCGTTCCATGGATCTCCTTTTTGGGAGCGCTCCCAACCATATGAAGACAGTTGAAGCTTGTCAAGTCCACAACTATTCGAAGTAAGTGTGAGAGCGCTCTCAGGCTATGGGAGCCAAAGCGACGGCTCGTTCAGCTGCCTCGCTGCGCTCGGTCTGGCTCAGAAGTTGAACAGCGACATGGCGGTGCCGCCCCGGATCATTTCGCGCTCGGCCTCGCTGATGCCGCCGAGCAGCTGGTCGATCACGCCGAGGGTCTCGGGGTAGCCGGGCTCCTCGCGGATCCAGGGCCAGTCCGAGGCCATCACCATTCGCTCCGCGCCGAAGGCGGCGTAGATCCGGTCGGTGGTCTCCTGGAGGTCCCGGTAGGGATAGGGGGCGCCGCTGAAGGCGTAGTGCCCGGAGAGATGGACGTGAACGCTGGGGTGCTTGGCCGCCAGCGCCTCCACCACCTCCAGGCCGGGCGGGGGCAGCGGCATGTCGAACCGGGGCCTCCGGTAGTCGTCCACCCGCAGCTCCAGGTGCATGTTGGGCAGGAACCCCAGATGGTTGAGCACCACCTTCAAGCCGGGCAGCAGCTCCAGGCAGCCGTCGAGCAGGGCCACCTGGTCGGCCGGCCCGTAGAACCAGGCCTTCATGCCGGCGTCGCGCATGGCGGCCAGAGCCGGGAACACCGCCAGCGATTCGGGGTCGGAGCCGGGCTCGCCCTCCAGGCCGTAGAACCTGACGCCCTCGATTCCGGCGTCGATTCTGCGCTGCAGAGTGGCCAGCGGATCGGAGTCCTCGAAGTCGTAGACAGCGACGCCCGCGAACTTGCCCGGGTGGTCGGCGAGCACCTCGGCCAGGAAGCGGTCGTGCGGGGACAGGGCGCAGAAGACGGCCCGGTCCACCCCGGCGGCGTCCATCGCTTCGAGCAGGCGCGCCGCGGTCTCCTCCCGCTCGGGCGGCGCCATGATGTCGAAGATGGCCCGCGGGTAGTCGTCACTGACGGGCTTGAAGAGATGGAGGTGGCCATCCACTACGTCCATGGCGATTCGCCTTTCTGTTCGTCCGCTACTCGTCTGTGCCTTGTTCTTCGGAGTCTTGCCCGTGGGCGGTCTGCTCGGCGATCCAGGCGAGGTGGTGGGAGGTGAGGTGCCGGCGCATGAACATCACCAGCTGCTCCACCAGGTGAGGGTGCTCCTGTAGCAGGGTCGGTCCGCGCAGCGCGGTGCCCGTAGAGATCCACATGTTCTGGCCTCGCATCTTCGAATGGCTCGTTCGCACATGCTCATGGACGGGCTCGTCGTGAGCGCCGGTGAACAGCACCCGCATGGAGGGGACCGAGCCGATGCCGTCGTCGCTGTCGTCAGCGGTGCCTGATCCGGGCGCGGGGCTGATCACCGCATGGACCGGAGCTCCGTGCTCGCCGCCGAGTTCGAAGGCGGCGCCGGCCGCGGTCCCGTGGACCACGAGCCCGCAGGGGCCGAAGGCACCCTGTACCTCGGCCAGCGCGCCGGTCACGTCATTGACGGTGGCGGACGGGTCGGGCTCGCCATCGGACAGGCCGTGGCCCCGCAGCTCCAGGCAGATCACCCGGAAGCCCTCCGACCTCACTGCGGGCGCCACCGAACCCCATGCGTCCAGGTCTTCGCCGAGGTCGTGCACGAACAGCAGCGGCGGTCCGTCGGCAGGATGCTCGATCCCCCGCAGCACCGTCCCGTCGGCCAGGGCGACCTCGATCGGAAATGGCTTCGACAGCGCCATGTCAGCCACCGGCTAGAACGGCTGGGGGTTGAAGCAGCGGAAGCCCACTCCGGCCTCCACCTCGTGGGGCGGGTGGTCGCTCCAGCACTGCTCCAGAGCGTGGGGGCATCGGGGGGCGAAGCGGCATCCCGGGGGCATCATCTGCATGGGCGGGACCAGCCCCGGAATCGGAACCAGCTCCCGGCGTTTGCGGCTCACGTGGGGGAGGGCCCGCAGCAGGCCCTGCGTGTAGGGATGGCGCGGGTTGGAGAACAGCTCGTCGACCGGACCCTCCTCCACGATCTCGCCCGCGTACATCACCGCCACCCGGTCGGCGATCGAAGCCACCACAGCCAGGTCGTGAGTGATGAGCAGCATCGACATGTGGCGGTCCTGCTGCTCGGAGCGCAGCCGCTCGAGGATCTGGGCCTGCACGGTCACGTCGAGCGCGGTGGTGGGCTCGTCGGCGATGAGGATCTCGGGGTCCAGCACCAGGGCGGTGGCGATCATCACCCGCTGGCGCATCCCGCCCGACAGCTCGTGCGGGTAGGAGTCGAAGCGCTCGGTGGGGGCGGGCAGGCCGACGGCGCGCAGGATCTCGACGCTCATTTCGCGGGCCTCGGCCTTGGTGGCGTCCCGGTGCGTGCGGATCACCTCGGTCATCACCTGACCCACTGTGAACACCGGATCGAGCGATGTCAGCGGATCCTGGAAGATCATCGAGATCCGCTCCGAGCGCACGTCGCGAACCCGGCGCTCGGGCAACTCGGTGAGGTCGGTTCCGTCGAAAACGACCTCACCGGACGTGATCCGCACGGGGGGAGTGGGCAGCAGCCGCATGATCGACAGCGCGGTGATCGTCTTGCCGCAGCCGCTCTCGCCCACCAGGCACAGCACCTCGTTGGGGTTGATGTCGAAGGACACGTCTCGGACCACGTCGAAGGATCCCTCCGGCGTGGCCACCGCGGTGTGGAGGTTGCGGACCGACAGGACCGGCGCCTTGGTCGAGCCGTTGGTGGCGGCCTGAACTGAGGACATGCTCACGGCGGGCTCATGCCTTGCGCAGCCTGGGGTTGGCCACGGTGTAGCCGACGTCGGCTGCCCAGTTGCTCAGCACGACGATGGCGATCAGCACCAGCGAGAAGAACTGGGCCACCGGGTAGTCGCGCCTCAGCACCGCGTTGACCAGCACCTGGCCCAGGCCGGGCCAGCCGAAGATCGTCTCCACCACCAGCGCGTAGCCGACGATCTGGCCGATCCGCAGCCCGGCCAGCGAGATGATCGGCACCATGGCGTTGCGCAGCACGTGCTTGCCGATGATGCTCGTCTCCGACAGGCCGCCCGCCCGCAGCGTTCTAACGAAGTCCTGGCCGAGGTTCTCCAGCATGGCCGAGCGGGTCATCCTCACGGTCAGGGCGATCCCCTCCATGGCCAGCACCACCGCGGGCAGGATCAACTGCTTGAAGCTGCAGCACCCCGCCGAAGGCAGCCATCCCAGCGTGGACGCGAATAACCACACCGTCAGCAGGGCCAGCCAGAAGTTGGGCACGGCCATGCCGGCCACCGAGAACGTCATCACCGAGCCGTCTGCCCAACTGTTTCGTCTGACCGCGGCCAGGATGCCCAACGGGACCCCGATGGCGAAAACCAGCCCGAAGGCGGCCGCGCCCAGTATCAGGCTGTTCTTGCCGTGGTGGGTGAGCATGTCGAAGATGTCGGCGTTGTTGGTGAGCGACTTGCCGAGGTCGAAGGTGAGCAGGCGGCCCATGTAGCGGAAGTACTGCTCGTGGACCGGGTCGTTGAGGCCCAGCAGCTCCCGGAACTCCTCGCGCTCCTCGAAGGAGGCCGAGGCGGGAAGCCGGGCCGACACCGCGTCGCCGCCCGAGAGCCGGATGGCGTAGAAGACCGCGATCGACGACAGCAGCAGCACGATGAGCGTGTAAATGGAGCGGGCCGCGATGCGCTTCATGCCAGGGTGCCCCGGGTGCTCATTGCTCGTCCACCGACTTGGCCTCGTGGCGCAGGCGGGGGTCGAACACGTCCCGCAGCCCGTCGCCGATGAGGCTCACCGACAGCACCACCAGCACGATGGCGATGCCGGGGATGGTCGACTCCCAGTGGTTGAGCCGCAGGAAGTTGCGGCCGTCGGCCACCATCTGCCCCAGGCTCGGGGTGGGAGGCTGGGCGCCCAGGCCGATGAACGACAGGGCGGCCTCGGCGATCACGGCCACCGCCACGTAGTAGGACGCCAGCACGAAGGCGGGGGCCAGGATGTTGGGGAAGATGTGGCGCCACATGATGCGCATGGACGAGTAGCCGCCGGCCCGGGCCGCCTCCACGAACTCCCGCTGCGACAGGGTCAGCACCTCGCCCCGCACCACGCGGGCGATGGCCGCGGTGTTGACCAGCCCCACGGCCAGGATCACCGGGAACAGGCCGCCGCCCATCCCACCGACGAACAGCACGGCCAGCAGGATCAGCGGGAAGCCCCAGATGAAGTCGACAGCCCCTCCGATGGAGCGGTCGGTCCAGCCCCGCAGGTAGCCGGCCAGCATGCCTAGCACGATGCCGGCTATCAGCGCGAGCAGGGTCACCCCGGCGGCCACGGTCAGGCTCACCCTGATGCCCACGAAGACCCTTACCGCCATATCCCGTCCGAGGGCGTCGGTGCCGAAGATGTGGCCGTCGCTGAGCGGCTTGAGGTGGATGGCCGAGTAGTCCTGGGAGACGTAGTCGCCGCCAGTGATCCACGGCCCCAAGATTCCCGCGGCCAGCACGACCACGCCGAGGGCCGACCCCAGCAGCAGCAGCCGGTTGTGGCGCATGCGGCGAAGGCTGCGCCGCATGCTGCCGATGTGCTGGGCCTCCTCCAGCTCCAGGAGCCGGTGCTCCCAGTCGAGACGGCGCGCCTCGACTACTGCCGTTGCGCCGTCCGTGGCGGCGGTCACGGCGCCGCCGCTGTGCTCGTCAGGCTCGTGGCCCCTATGCCCCCTAGCCCTCGATCCACGTGTCGTTGTAGTACGGGTAGAGGTTCCACACGAACGGCTGCCAGCCGTGCACCTTGTTGTGGTGCACGAACGTGGCGTTCTGGTTCATGATCGGCAGGTAGGGCAGCTGCTCGGCCCAGGCCAGCTGGAACTCCGACGACGCGGCCTGCGCCTCGGCCTCGGTGCCCGACTGCTGCCACGCGGCGATGGCGTCGTCGATGCGGGGCTCGACCGCGTGCGAGAAGTTCGGCACCGGGATGGTGGCCGACCAGCCGAACAGGATGAGCACATCGAGGGGAATAGGCCACAGCCAGAAGAACAGCGACATCTCTACCGAGTCGCGTCCCGGCCGGCTCTGCTCGGCGAAGGCGAGGCCGCGGTCGACGACGTTGAGGTTGGCCCTCACGCCGACCTTGGCGAACTGGGCCGACACCGCGGCGGCCACGTTCTTCTGCACCGACTCGTCCTCGACCAGGTAGCGGAACTCGAAGCGGACGCCGTCGCGCACCCGCACGCCGTCGTCGCCCATCACCCAGCCGGCCTCGTCGAGCTTCGCGTTGGCCAGATCCACGTCGAACTGGTTGAACTGCTCCACCGCGGGGTCGTATTGGCGGTCGGTGGTGGGGAACGGCCCGTAGGTGGCCGCTCCGTTGCCGGCCAGGATGGCGTTGACCATGCCCTCGCGGTCCAGCGAGTGCGACAGCCCCTGGCGGGTCAGCACGTCGCCGAACAGCTCGTCGTAGTCCCGGTTCATGGCCAGGTGGAAGCCCGACCACTCGGGATGGCGGATCACCGTCAGGTCGGAGTTGTTCTCCAGCCTGGAGATGTCGATGTGGGCCGGGTTGATGAGCGTGTCGATGTCGCCGTTCTCGAGCTGGGTGGCCCGCTGGCCTTCCTCGGTGATGACCGTCCAGCGGATGCCGTCGAGGTAGGCCGGGCCCTTATTCTCGAAGAACGGGGTGTTCGAGCCGGGGTAGTCGGCCCAGCGGCTCACCGACACGTGGCTGCCCGGCACCCACTCCTCGTGGGTGAACGGCCCGGTGCCGTCGGCGAACTCGGTCCCGTAGGTGGACTCGGGATTCAGCGTGCCGTCGGCATTGAGCGAGCTTTCCTTCCAGGTGTTGATGTTGAGGATGCGCCAGTAGCCGGTCTTGTGCGGCCCGAGCGCGCCCAACCAGGCGTTCTTCATCTTCATGACCACGGTGTTGCCGTCGGCCTCGTATGTGTCGACCGGAGCCGCCAGGCCCGCGATGAAGCTGTAGGCCTGAACCGAGCGGTAGAACTCGGCTACCGCCTCGGCGTCGACCGTCCCGCCTGAGTGGGAGATCTTGCCCTCGGGAATATCGAAGGTGTAGGTCAGCCCGTCGTCTGAGACGGAGAAGCCCGATGCGAACTGGGGCACATCGGCGCCCGACGGGTCGTTGGACAGGATGGCTTCGTAGATGGCGAAGAAGGCTGGGTCGTACCAGTTGGTGGTGAGCGGGTCGTGCTTGGAGACGTCCCGGTTGTAGCCCTCCCGCAGGGTGCCGCCCTGGGTGGGACCGGTGGCGGCCGGCTCCTCCGGGGCAGCGGTGGTGGCCGGAGCGGCGTCGTCGGTGTCGGCCGGCTCGGCCGGGGCCGCAGTGGTGGTAGGTGCGGCCTCCTCGTCGTCGCCGCAGGCGGCCAGGATGCTGGCCGCGGCCGCAACTCCTACGCCTGTCATACCCAGGCGCTTCATGAACGCCCGGCGGTCGAGCTGGTTGGCCTGGTACTGATCGGCGAGCTCGGCGACCTCCGGCCCGTACTCGTCTCTAATCCACGAAGTCCCCATGGGACGCCCCCTTTTCCAGAGTGATGAGTGTGCGGCCGACACGGTGTGGCTACGGCCGGAGCCGAAACCGTATACCAAATCGTGAGACGGCGACTAGTCGCGGCCGGCGCCGTCTCGATTCCGCTCTCAGAGGTCGTTGACGGCCTGAGCCGACGGGTATGAACTCCTGAAGTCGCTCGCCGCGCCCGCGGACCAGAGTGCGCCTAGAGGCACGGTCAATTCGACGACTTCGGGCTTGGTGCACGGCTGGCCCTGGGCCACGCGCAGCGAAGTAGATCCCGCTCGGTGCCGCAGGACGTAGGAGTACACGGTCCGGTAGCCCTGGTGGTTGCAGATGCCGGTGTCGCCGTCGTCGTGGGAGCGCTGCAGGGCGAAGATGTCGTCGATCCCGCCAGCTTCGTCCAGCCTGCGCTGGGCCGAGGCCAGGCGCCTCTGGGTGGTGACGGTGTCGTCGTCATCGGGGTGAGGCTTGAGGGCGATGTGGTGGTTGGAGCGAGCCGCCGGACCGGCGAGCGCGGTTACCTCGGTCCGGTCGCCCCGCACCTCCACCGCCGCAGCCGCGACTGCGTCGATCATGATCAGGTTGGCCCACAGGTAGGGCTTCGACTCGACTGCCTCCTGCACGGCCGAGACGGCCGAGTCGACGTCACGTCCCTCGCGCAGGGCGATCTCGGTCAGTTCGTCGTAGTTGGCGTGCCCGTCCAGGGTGCGCACGTTGGAGTCGCAGCACAGCAGTCCGTGCTCGTTGGCTCCGATCGAGAATCCCGAGAACTCGTCGAGGTCCGGATCGGTCCCGGCCCAGGTGGTCACGCCCTGCACGCCGAAGACGTCGGGTTCGGTCACGAGCCGGTCATCGAAGTGGGTCCGCCCGAAGTCCTTATTCTTGAACAGCAGGTAATCGCCCTCACCGATCCTCAGCACTCCGGTCGTGCACATGGTGTCTTCTCACCTGCCCCCGTAGCCCTCTAGCCTCGGCCCGATGCGGGCCATGGTAATGACGGACCAGCCGGACGGCCTCTCACGCCAACCGCTGATCCAGCAGGACCGGCCCCAGCCGGAGCCGGAGGGACCCTTCGACGTCGTGGTGCGGGTCGCGGCCGCGGGAGTGTGCCGCAGCGACCTGCACATACTGATGGGGGAGCTGCCGGTGAGCGTCCCCCACGTCCTCGGCCACGAGAACAGCGGTTGGGTGCATGCGGTGGGATCGATGGTGTCCAGCGTCGGCGTCGGGGACCGGGTGCTCTGTTATCCGTTCGTGTCCGACGGTCTCAGCGCGCCCGAGCGCCGCGGCGTCGACTCGGCTGCGCCGGGGAGGCGCACTCCCGGCATCGACTGCGACGGCGGCTACGCCGAGTACTTGCTGGTGACGGAGCGGTCACTGATCCCGCTGCCAATCGACGCCGACTTGGCCGCCATAGCCACCCTCAGCGACGCCGGCCTAGCCGCCTACCGCGCCTGCCGCAAGGCGGCCACCGCTCTCGAGCCGGGAAGTCTCGCCGTGGTGGTGGGCGTGGGTGGGCTCGGACACCTCGCGGTGCAGATCCTGCGCTCGACTTCGACGGCCCGGATCCTGGCCGTCGACACCCGCGCCGAAGCCCGCGGTCTGGCGATGTCATGCGGGGCGCACCACGCCTGCTCACCAGGGGAACTACCTGCAGCGGCAGGATCGGAGGCCGCCGCCGTGATCGACTTCGTCGGAAGCGACGAGTCGGCTTCCTCCGCCCTGTCCTGCCTCGGCTTCGGCGGCGCATACTTCGCAGTGGGGGTAGGAGGCTCGCTGTCGACCCCGATCCTGCCGCTCGTCGCCAACGAGACCCGAATCGAGGGCGTATACGTCGGCACCTACCCGGAGTTGGTGGAACTGACACGGCTGGCCCTGCGCGGCGACATCCGCCCCGTGGTCGTGCCCTACGCGCTGAGCGACGCCGACCAAGCCTTACACGACCTCGCTGCCGGCGCCTTCCTAGGCCGGGCGGTGCTCATCCCCTGAGCGCGGCGCTCCCGGCCGCCCCCTACGGCCGGCGAACGGGCAGGGTGATGCGCGTCGGGTGATCGGCGTCGTGGAGCACGGTCTGGGTGGCCGGGGCGGCTACCAGGGCGCTGTCCTGAAGGGGCGTTCCGCCGGTGTTGAGGTTGCGGTCCCATTGGGGGAAGTCCGAGCTGGAGATGTCCAGCCGCAGCCGCGATCCGGCCGGGACGTGGGCGCCGACGGGGCCGAGGTCGATGCGCAGCTCGTAGACCTCGCCGGGAACGAGAGGCTCGGGCTCGCTGAGCGAGTGGCGGTAGCGGGCCCGCAGGATGCCCTCCTGGAGGTTGACGCTGCGGCCGTCGGGATCGACGATGCACAGCCGGGCGGTGAAGTCGGTGTCGGCGGCGGTGCTGGCTGCGTGCAACGTCACCGACACATCGCCGAGCAGCTCGATGTCGTCCGCTAGGGGCTCGGACGTGTACACGAGGATCATGCGCGACACCTCGGCCTGGTGCTGGTCGGCCGGACCCATCGGTGTGATGGTGTCGAAGCAGCAGGAATGGCCGCCCATGCTGGGAATGGGCACGCCGGGGTCGTAGACGAAGATGTCGGGCGGCTCGGCGGCGGCTGGGACCCGGTCGAGGGTGCCGTCCCCGAACTTGGAGTTGGCCCGCCCCCTCGAGTGGATGAACCAGTCCTCGGCGGCGGTGTCGGAGGGGGGCCACCAGTCGAGGTCTCGCCATCCGCCGTCGAGGGTGAACACCGTCACCGGCGAGTCGAGCACTCCGGTGTCGATGCCCTTGAGCGTGTGGTCGAACCAGCGCAGCTGCCAGTCGTCGATCTCGTTGGTGCTCGGGCCGTCACCGCCGCAGCGGCTCACCGGTGTCCACGGCATGTGGGTCCACGGGCCCACCAGCAGCTTCTGGGTCCGCCGGGCCGCCTCCGTTCCGGCTGAGGTCCGCAGCCCGGTGAAGTTCTTCACCGTTCCGCTCAGGAACACGTCCCACCAGCCCCCGAAGTGCAGGGCCGGGACCTCGATGCGGCTGTAGTCGGAGTCGATGCTCCAGCGCTTCCAATAGTCGTCGTAGGTGCAGTGCTCCACCCAGTCGTAGAAGTAGGGGGCGTAGCCGCCCTGCAGCGGCGGGAACTCCGACAGCGGCAGCGACCAGAACCACCCTTCGGCTGCGCCGAGCGACGCGCCGAGGGCGTCGACCGCGGCCCGGTCCCCGGCCCGCACCGCCGACCCGAGGGCCAGCAGGTTGGCCCAGTAGCACACGAAAGCCGCGGCCAGCGCGCCGCCGTTGTAGGTCCAGCCCTCGTAGTACTGCGAGGCGGTGAAGCCCGGCGCGATGCAGCGCAGCGATGGGGGTCGGGTCACTGCGGCCAGCAGCTGGGTGGCGCCCACATAGGAGAACCCGAACATGCCCACGTCGCCGTTCGAGCCCGGGAGGGTCGCCGCCCACTCGACGGTGTCGTAGCCGTCGTCCATCTCGTGCGCGAACGGGTAGAAGTCTCCCTCGGAGGTGTAGCGGCCCCTGGTGTCCTGGATGACGACCATGTAGCCAGCGGACGCGTACCACGCCGAGTGGGCGTTGCCGAACGTGGAAACGTTGATCCGCTTGTCATAGGGGCTGCGGGCCAGCAGCACTGGATTGCCGTCCGCCGGCTGATCCGCGGGTCGGTACACGTCGGCCCGCAGCACTGTGCCGTCTCGCATGGTGGCGGGCACGTCCCGCTCGACGGTGACCGGCAATCCGGGAAGGTTCTCGATTGTCATGGCTCCTCTGCGGTGTGTCAGTATCGGCCCGGCCTGCCGCGGGCGGACCGCGAACTACCGGGGAGTGTGTCGATGAGCGAATTCAAGCAGGAGCGGTACTACGAGGAGGACTCCGGCGCCGGCGGGATTCCCGCGGCGCAGGTCGGGGACTTCCTGGCCAGCGCCGACAGCACCTGGCTGCTCAAGCTGGCCCACCTCAAGGCCGACGGCTGGCCCATGGTGGTACCGCTCTGGTACCAGTGGGACGGCGAGGCGTTTCTGGTGGTGGGGCGCAAGCGCTCGGAGTGGGTCGATGACCTGCGACGCGATCCCCGCTGCGCGGTGTGCATAGAGGAGCTGGCCCACCCCCGGATCCGCAAGGTGCTGGCCCAGTGCACGGCCGAGATCGTCGAGGGCCCGGCCGTTGGCGAGGGCTCGCAGTGGGTGCCCGTGGCTGAGGAGATGGCCGTCCGCTACACCGGTCCGGACGGGCCGGAGCAGCTCAAGATGTCCTGGGGCTGGGAGCGATACCTGGTGCGGCTCGTGCCGCGTGACGGCCGCCTGGTGACCTGGCAGGGGGCGGACTGGGCGCTGCGTTATTTCGATCCCGGCCAGCGCCCCGACCTCGAAGTCAAGGCCGCGGCTCGGTCCCAGTGACGAGGCCTCCCGCCGACCGGGCCGATTCTCTGCGCCGGTCGGAGATCAGGGTCCTCTTCGACGCCGCCGCTCGTCTCGGCGACGACGTGATCAGGTTGGAGGTGGGCGAGCCCAGCTTCACCACCCCCGTCCATGTCATCGAGGCGGCGGCCAGGGCTGCCCGCGACGGTCACACCGGCTACGGCCCCAACGGGGGCCTGTTGAGCTTGCGTGAACTGCTGGCCGACAAGCTGCGCCGGGTGAACGGCATCGAAGCCTCCGTTGACGAGATCGTGGTGACACCCGGGGCCATGAACGCGCTGTACTCCGTGTATCTGGCTCTGCTTTCCGCCGGCGACGAGGTGCTGCTGCCTACGCCGGGCTTCCCCAACATGGACGAGACCATCCGGTTGTTGGGGGGCGCGCCGGTGTTCTACCCCCTGTCGGCCGATGCCGACTTCCTTCCCGACGTGGGAGCTCTCGAGGCGCTGGTGACGGAACGGACGAGGATCCTGTTCGTCAACACACCGGCCAACCCGACCGGCGCGGTGTATCCGGCCCCGCTGATGGAAGACCTCGTGGAGTTCGCCGCACGCCACGACATCTGGCTTCTGTGCGACGAGGTGTACGACGAGATGGTGCTGTCGCCCGGCTGCGTCCACACGGCGGCCGCGCCCCTGGATGCCGACGGGCGGGTGATCACCGTTTGCAGCTTCTCCAAGGTGTACGCCATGACCGGATGGCGCGTGGGATATGCGGCCGCGCCGCGGCCGGTGGCCGATCTGCTGCGCAAACTGCAGGAGCCTCTGGTGTCGTGCCCCAGCACCATCTCCCAGAAGGCGGCCGAGGCTGCCCTCACGGGACCGCGCGCACCCTATGACGAGATGCTGGCCGCCTACCGGTGCCGCCGGAGCGCGGCCTTGGATGCCGCGGCCGCGGCCGGCGTGCGGGCGGTGCCCTCCGACGGCACCCTCTACATGCTGCTGGACGTCTCCGCGGCGGGCGTCGACGACCTCGAATTCGCTCTGGCGCTGCTGGAATCCGAATCGGTGAGCGTGGCGCCCGGCTCGGTGTTCGGTCCCGCCGGCCGCGGCTGGGCCCGCATCTCCCTGGCCGCGGAGGAGACGGCCATAACCGAGGGTGTCCGTCGGCTGGCCAAGGCGCTGCACCGGTAGAGAGAATCACGGACAACAGGAAGGAACACGGCGCAATGAACTCGACTGAAGCGAACGGGGTGGCCGAGCGGGTCCGCGCCTATCTCGACGGGCGGGACGGCGAGGTGCTGGAGCTGGCCCGAGACCTGATCCGGACCCCGTCGCCCAACCCTCCCGGCGACGAGCGAGCCGTGGCCGACCTGGTCACCGAGAGGCTTCGGGAACTCGGCATCGACGACATAACCCGGGTGGGAGCCGAGGAGACCCGGCCCAACGTGCTGGCCCGGGTGAAGGGCGCGGCACCGGGGCCGACGCTGATCCTGTCGGGCCATCTCGACACCAAGCCGGCCGGTGACATGGACGCCTGGGAGACCGATCCCTGGGACCCGGTGCTGCGCGACGGCCACCTGATCGGGCTGGGCTCCGGCGACATGAAGGCGGCGGTGGCCGGGATGATGTACGCCGCGGCCGCCTTGCACCACGCTCAGGAGGCCGGCGGAGCCGGCGGGGGATTCGCGGGCGAGGTGGTACTGGTGTTCACCGCAGACGAGGAGGCCGGCGCCCAGTTCGGATCCAAGTGGCTGGCCGAGAACGGCCACCTAAGCGCCGACGCCGCGATCATCGGCGAGCCCAGCGGCATCACCTCCGAATGGCAGTCGGTCCACCTGGTGTCGAGGGGTGCGGCCCTGTTCAAGGTGGCCATCACCGGAACGCAGATGCACTCGTCCATCTCGGACCGCCTTCCGTGCGTCAACGCCACCGTCAAGATGGCCCGCCTGATCGACCGTATGGACCGCGAGCTCAAGTCCTATCTCACCTACGACGACCATCCCCTGTGCCCCGTCGGTCCCACCGTCAACGTCGGGGTGATGGCCGAGGCGGGAGTGTTCTACGGCGTGTATCCCGGCAACGCCGAGTTCGCCTGCGATGTGCGGACTCTGCCGGGAATGACCGAGGAGTCGCTGAAGGCGGACGTCGGACGCTTCCTGGCTGACGCCATGGCCGACGATCCTGATCTGCGAGCGGAGCTGAACTGGTTCTTGACGGTTCCCCCGGTCGAGATCGATGCCGACCACCCGGTGGTGGGCGCTCTCGTCGAGGCGGGTCGCGAGGTCTTGGGCATCTCACCCGAGCTCGACGCCTTCCCCGGAGCCACCGACGCGCCCTACTTCCAGCTGACCGCCGGCATCCCCACCGTGGCCGCCTTCGGCCCGGGGATGCTGCCGAGGGCCCACAGCCCCAACGAGTACATGGACGCCGACGGCGCGGCCCTGTCGGCCAGCATCTACGCCCTGGCCGCGTTGCGCTACCTCGGCGAGGCCGAGAGCTAGGGGAGGGTTCATGACCATTCCTAAGTCGGAGCTCTGCGCCCGCTACCGGCGCATCTGCGTGTCGGTGGTGTGCGACGCGCTGTACGAGTTGGGCCTGCCCGAGCGGGTGCTGTCCAGCGGGCTGAAGCCTCTGCTGCCCGACGTGCGCATGGCCGGCATCGCCTACACGCTGGAGGGCCGGGCCATCCGCCCCGGCGTGGGCTGGGACCGGGGCCTGGACCGCATCAAGTCGTATCTTGAGATGTTCAAGGAGCTGACGCCGGACTCGGTGCTGGTGTCGTGCAACCCCGACAGCGAGGTGGGCCACTTCGGGGAGCTGACCGGCAACTCGGCCCAGCAGTACGGCTGTACGGGCGTGGTGCTCGAAGGCAACTTGCGCGACCTTGACGGCCTTCTCGACATCGGCCTGCAGGTCTTCTACCGGGACCTGTCGCCGCTGAACGCCATCGGGCGCTGGGAGATGGTGGCCTCCCAGGTGCCGGTGACCATCGGCGACGTGACCGTGGAGCCCGGCGATCTGGTCGTCGGCGACCGCGACGGCGTCCTGGTGGTGGCCGGGTCCGAGGCGGAGCGCGTGCTGCTGCAGTCCGAATCGATTGTGGGGTCCGAGGAGCTGGTGCGGGCCGACATGCGGGCCGGTGCCACCCCGTGGGAGGGTCTTGAGCGCCATGGCCACATCTGAGGAAGGGGCCGCGCCCGCCGGGCCCGCCGGCGCCGAGTTGACGATTCCCCAGATGGGGGTGGTGGAGCAGGTGCTGGTCGTGGAATGGCTGGTCGAGGACGGCTCTCTGGTGACCGCGGGCGAGTCCGTGGTGGTCATCGACACCGACAAGGCCGAGACCGAGTTGGAGGCCCCGGCTTCGGGCCGCCTCCATGTCCTTGTGCCGGCCGGCGACGAAGAGGTGGCGGTGGGAACAGTCCTGGCGACCGTTTCGACAGGATGAGCGGGACTTTCTCGTTGGAGGGCCGGGTGGCGGTGGTCACCGGCGCGGCCGGTGGTCTGGGCGCGCCCATCGTTGAAGGGCTGGCCGACGCCGGTGCCTTCGTTGTGTGTGCCGATGCGGCCGGCGAGCCCAACCGGGCGCTGGTCGAGCACCTGGGACCGGACCGGTCCGAGGCCATCACCGTCGATGTGCGCGACGAGGTGTCGGTGCAGGACCTCGCGGCCCGGGCCGCGGCTGTGACCGGGAGCATCGACGCGCTGGTGACCTGCGCCGGGATCGGCGGTCGCGGACCGGCCGCGGACTACGACGACGGGACCTGGGCCAACGTGATCGACGTGAACCTCACCGGAGCGTTCCGCACTTGCCGCGCCGTGGGCCGCCGCATGATCGCTCAGCCGCACGGCGGCTCCATCGTCAACATCGCCTCGGTGGTCGGCGAGGTCGGCTTCGCGGGCAGTGTCGGCTACCAGGCCTCGAAGGGCGGGGTGATCCAGATGACCCGCACGCTGGCGGTGGAGTGGGCCCCGTACAACGTCAGGGTCAACGCCATCTCGCCGGGCCACGTGGCCACCCCGCTGGTGCGCCGCCAGTGGGAGCTCGAGCCGGAGCTGAAGGACTACTTCGAGAGCCGCACGCCGCTGGGCCGGCTGGCTGAGCCGGTCGACATGGTGGGTGCCGCGGTGTTCCTGGCCGGGCCTGCGTCGGCCATGGTCACCGGCCAGATCCTTGCCGTCGATGGCGGCTACACCGCGCAGTGACGGGCACGATGCCTGCTCTGGAGCGGTCCGAGGCCTTGGCCCTGCACCGGACCATGGTGCTGATCAGGGTGTTCGAGAGCCGCGTCGAGGAGCTGTTCAAGGCGGGCAAGCTGCCGGGGTTCGTCCACACCTACCTGGGCGAGGAGGCGATCGCCACCGGGGTCTGCGCCCAGCTGAGCCCCGACGACTACATCACCTCCACCCACCGGGGTCACGGGCACGCGTTGGCCAAGGGCATGTCGCCCGCCGCGCTGATGGCCGAGCTCTACGGGCGGGTTGAGGGCGCCTGCCGGGGCCGGGGAGGCTCGATGCACGTGGCCGACTTCTCGCTGGGGATGCTGGGCGCCAACGGCATCGTCGGCGGTGGGTTCGGGATAGCCGCGGGTGCCGCGCTGGCGGCCCGTCACCGCGGAACCGATCACGTGGCGGTGTGCTTCTTCGGCGACGGCGGGATCAACAAGGGAACGTTCCACGAGGCCCTCAACTTCGCTTCGGTGCACCGGCTGGGCGTGGTGTACGTGTGCGAGAACAACCAGTACGCCCAGTTCACCGCCCGCAGCCGGACCACATCGGTCGAGGACCTGGCCGTGCGGGCCACCGCCTATGGCATGGCAGGGGCCACTGTCGACGGCAACGACGTGGCCGCGGTGTCCGCCGCGGCGGCCGAGGCGGTTCAGCGAGCCCGGGACGGGGAGGGCCCGACCCTGCTGAACATGGTCACCTACCGTCTCGGGGGCCACTACGTGGGCGACGCCGAGGTGTACCGGGACGCTTCCGAGGTGGAGGAGTATCGCGGCCGCGATCCGATCCAGCGCTGGGAGGAGACGCTGGCCGAGCGGGGCTGGCTCGACTCCGAGAGCCGGGCGACGGTGTGGGACGAAGCGGCCGCAGCGGTGGGCGACGCCGAGGAGCGGGCCGAGGCGGGATCCCTCCCAGATCCCGAGAGCGCGCTGGACGACGTGTTCACTCCCGTGCCGGCCGCGACCGAGGGCTTCCGGAGGGGAGCCGTCCAGGCTCCCCCGGCCGGCGATCCCGACGGTGAGACGCCCGAGACCCGACGAATGACCTTCGGTCAGGCCACCGTCGATGCCATGGGCCGGGCCATGCGGGCCGACGACAGCGTGGTCGTGCTGGGAGAGGACATCTCCTGGGGCGGCAACTTCGGGCAGTTCCGCGGCCTGGTCGACGAGTTCGCATCCCGCCGGGTCATCGACATGCCCATCTCGGAGGCGATCATCGTGGCCGTTGCCGTGGGGGCGGCCACGGCGGGGTTGCGTCCGGTGGCGTCGATGAGCTTCGTGGAGTTCACGCTGGGGGCCATGGACGAGATCGTCAACCAGGCCTCGAAGTTCCGGTACATGTTCGGCGGCCAGGTGTCGGTCCCGCTGGTGCTGCGGGCCTCCGACGGTGTGCTGCGCTCGTCTGCGTCCCAGCACTCCTCCAGCCTGGAGGGACTGTTCACCCACCTGCCCGGCCTGAAGGTGGTGGCGCCGTCGAACCCGGCCGACGCCAAGGGCCTGCTGCGAACGGCCATCGACGATCCCGATCCGGTCATCTACCTGGAGCACAAGAAGATCACCGCCCAGCGGGGCCCGGTTCCCACCGGCGATTACCGGGTGCCGTTGGGATCGGCTGCGGTGGTCCGCGCCGGCGCTGACGTGACCGTGGTGGCCTACTCGGCGATGGCCCTGAACGCGCTGGCGGCGGCGGAGCGGCTGGCCGCCGACGGCATAGACGTCGAGGTGATCGACCTGCGGTCGCTCGTGCCGCTCGACTTCGACACCGTCGTGCAGTCGGTGGCCCGCACTCGCCGGGCGGTGGTGGCCCACGAGGCGTGGTGCTTCGGCGGCTTCGGCGCCGAGTTGGCCGCCCAACTGCACTCCGAGCTATTCGGGGAGCTGGAGGCGCCGGTGGCGCGGGTCGGCGCGGCCCCGGCGCCGATCCCGTTCAGCCCGCCGCTGGAAGCGGCCGTGGTCCCGGGCGCCGACGCCGTGGAGGCGGCGGTGCGGACCGTGCTGGGTTAGCGGCCTCAGATCCCCTCTTCACCCCCGTCGGTGGGGGAGTGGAGCCACTCGGTGCTCAGATTGCCGAAGGCGCGGTGGAAGGCGAGCATGGTGTCGTCGCAGCGCGATCCGGGGCCGCAGTGCAGCACGCCCGCAGGGCGGAAGAAGTAGGTGCCTGCCCCGGCCGTGATCATCTCGTCGGTATCGGTGGACTGCTCCCGCAGGACAGTCTCGCCGTCGATCACGAAACACTCTTCATGGTGAGGATGGTGGTGCCAACCGCTATCGCCATGGTCCCATTCACGAGCGCCCGCCAGCCAGACGTCGCCGACCGGACCCTGGCCCAGAGACTTGACGTGTCGACCGGGCATCTCTGGAACCGGCACCCAGTCCTGCTCGGAAGCCCGGCCAGGCACCAGCTCGGCAGGCGGACCCATGAAGGTCGGGTCGTATCGCACCGGAGCGGCCGTCATCAGCAGGGCAGCGCCGTCGGCTGTGATCCGCAGCCGGGGGACGGTCCGCCCCTTCGGGAGGTGGACGTAGTCCCCGGCCTCCAGGGCGTGCGGTCCGACCTCGAGCGCGCCCTGGATCACGAAGAGCTCCACCTCGGCGGTGAACGCGCCTCGTGCCTCCGTTCCCCAGCCCGCCCGCAGGCGCACAAGCCGGGTGCTCGAGCCCCTCAGGTCGGTCGACAGGATCCGGGCCCCGAGGGCGCCGTCGATCCCTGGGATGGTCATCGGTCTGGTCGGCAGCGAAGCGTCCTGGATCCCGGCCAGGTGTGTGGCCGTCCTGTCGACCAGAGCCGGGTCCACGCCGCTCGCCACGGCTGTCAGCCCTTGCTCTCAGGCGTCGAGCACTTGGAAGCCCACCTCGGCCAGGTCGACTACCGGCGGCAGGGTGGACCACGGGAAGTTGATCCACAGGTCGGTGCGCCTCCACACGTAGTCGCACTTCACCAGCGAGTGCGACTTCTCGTACAGCACCGCGGAGCGGACCTCGGCCACCTCGTCGAGGCAGTAGTCGCGCACCAGCTTGAGGGTGTGGCCGGTGTCGGCCACATCGTCGGCGATCAGGATCCTGGACTGGCGGTGGTCGACCAGGTCGAGCTGGGGGGGCAGCACGACCGGGACCTCAAGACGCTCGCCCACCCCGGTGTAGTACTCGCAGTTCATCACATAGACGTTCTTGACCGACAGCGCGTAGCCCAGCGACCCGGCGCAGAACAGCCCGCCGCGGGCGATGGCCAGGATCATGTCGGGCCGGTACCCGTCGTCGGCGACCATCTGTGCCAGTTCGCGGACGCCGCGCCCGTAAAGCGCCCAGTCCATCTCCTCCCGTGCCGAATCGTCACCCATGCTCAGCCGTCCTCCTGTGGTTCCTGGCGGGTTCGCTAGTTCCTACTAGCTCCCGCCGGCTCGCGGTGGGATGTCCGCTACGCCTGTATGGCTTCGGCGATGCGGCGGTGGTCGCGGAGCATCTGCTCGGTGCCTGAGGCTCGAAGTTCGCCGTCCTCCACCACCAGGCGGCCAGCGACGATGGTGTGGTGCGCCGACAGCGGGCCGCAGCGCAGCCATGCCTCCACCGGGTCGGACCAGGCCCCTGCGAAGGCGACGCCGTCAAGGCGCCAGACCGCGATGTCACCGCAGGTGCCCACCGTCAGCTCTCCGATCTCGCCGGCGCGCCCCAAGCATGAGGCGCCTCCGCGGGTGGCCATCTCCAGCGCCTCGCGTGCGGTGAACAGGCTCCCTCGTCCGGCCTGGCCGTCGCGCAGGCGGGCCATGAGCATGGCGTTGCGGGCCTCGGTCCACATCGAGCCCGAGTCGGCCGACGCCGAGCCGTCCACCCCGAGGCCCACCGGCACCCCCGCGGCCCGCAGTTCCCGCACCGGCGCCATCCCCGCGCCCAGGATCATGTTGGAGCTCGGACAGTGGGCCACACCGGTTCCCCAGCGGCCCAGCCGGGATATCTCGGCGGCGTTGGGCTGCACGCAGTGGGCGATCCAGGACCGGTCCGTGCCCCAGCCGCAGTGCTCGAAGTAGTCCACCGGGCGCATCCCGAAAGCCTCCAGGCAGAAGCCGTCCTCGCCGATGTCCTCGGCCAGGTGGGTGTGCAGCCGCACGTCGAGGCGCTCGGCCAGTTCCGCGGTGGCCGTCATCAATTCCGTCGACACCGAGAACGGCGAGCACGGGGCCAGCGCGATGCGCACCATGGCGTCTGGCGACGGGTCGTGGTGAGCGGCGACCAGGCGCTCGGACTCGGCCAGGATCACGTCGTCGGTCTGCACCACCGAGTCGGGGGGCAGCCCGCCGTCCTTGACGCTGAGCGACATCGAGCCCCGGGTGGGGTGGAAGCGCACGCCCAGGTCGGCCGCGGCCGCGATCTCGGCCGAGATCAGGTCGCCGCCGCCGGCCGGGTGGACATAGAGGTGGTCGGTGCTGGTGGTGCACCCGCTCAGGGCCAACTCGGCCAAGCCCACCCAGGCCGACACGTGGGCCGCCTCCTCGTCCAGCCGGGCCCACAGCGGGTAGAGCGTGCGCAGCCAGTCGAACAGGCTGCCGTCCAGGGCGGGGCGGAAGGCTCGGGTCAGGTTCTGGTAGAGGTGGTGGTGGGTGTTGACCAGCCCCGGCGTGACCAGGCAGTCGGCCGCGTCGACGGTGCGTCTCGCGCCGGCGGGCTCGGATCCGGCCGGACCCACTCCCGACACGAGCCCGTCGGTGACCGCCACCCAGCCCCCGGCGATCTCGGAACGCGCCGCGTCCACCGTCGCCACGAGCCGGGCGTTGCGGACGAGTAGATCGGTCACGGCGAGGTGTGGGGCGCGGGCGTCAGATCTCCCAGTCGGCGAAGGCGTCGATCATCATCTCCGCGTCCGGCCCCAACGGGTAGAGGATCGGTGTGGTGCAGCCGTTGTCGATGTAGTGGCGCACCTTGGCCCGGCACTCGTCGGCGGTGCCGGCCGCGCAGAGCAGCTGCACCACGTCGTCGGGTACCAGCTTCGAGGCTTCCTCGACCTGTTCGAGGGTGGCCGGCCAGGTCAGCACCGAGCCGACCTCGTCGAGCAGCGACTGCGATACGCCCGAAGCCTTCATGATGTGGGGCTGCTGGCCCAGGTACTGGGTGATCAGCATGCGTCCACCGTCGAGCGCCTCGGTCCGCTCGGCCTCGGAGTCGCCCGATGCCATCGAGCACACGATCAACTGGGGCCGGTCCAGGTCGTCGACGGTGCGGCCCACGCGGGCCGCTCCCTCCGCCAGGTGCTCCATGGCCTGCGCGTTGTACTGGGGCGACACCAGGTAGTTGAACACCACGCCGTCGGCGATCTCGCCGGTGAGAGCCATCATCTTGGCGCCGGTCGCGCCTACGTAGATGGGCACGTCCTTGGGGCGGCGCTCCTGCTGCACATAGTCGAGTTCCACCCCGTCGAACTGCACGAACTCGCCCTGGAAGGTGACGGTCTGATCGTTGAGAAGGCCGCGGCACGCCTCGACGATCTCCCGCATCGCCTTCAACGGGCGCACCCGGTTCACGCCCACCTTCGACGCCAGCGGCTCCCACCAGGCTCCTATGCCGAGCAGGATGCGGCCCGGGGCCAGGTCGTCGAGGGTGGAGAAGGTGGAGGCCAGCCGGGCCGGATTGCGGGTCCAGCAGTCCACCACGCCGCTGCCCACCTTGATCGTGTCGGTGACCGCGGCGATGGCGGCCATGGGCACCACCGCGTCGCGCACCAGCCGGGAGTCGGCCTGCCACACGGCGTCGAAGCCCTTGGACTCCGCGTAACGAGACAGATCCATCGACTCTGCGAGGGTGTGGGCGTCCTGGATGTAGAGGGCTACGGGCTGAGTCATGGCGTCTCCTAATGCGGCTCTTCCGCCTACGGCATCTGTTCGAGCTTGGTGAACAGTCTGGCGGCTGCTTCGGCGGCTTTGGCTCTGATCTCGGTGGCGTCCACCCGGGTCGGCCGGCCGTCGCGCAGCACGGTCTCGCCGTCGACCGTCACTTCCAGGGCCCGGACGCCTGTGGTGAAGGCCAGCGACCAGGGGTCCATGCGGTCATACGACCAGACCACCGTGTCGTCTAGGGCCTCGGGGAACAGTCTCCAGCCGGCTTCCAGCCAGCTCCATGCCGTCTCGGGGGTGGCGGTCACGTCGTCTTCACGGTGACGCACGTAGGCCACCCGGAACTCGTCGAGCATGGCCGCGCCGATCCCGTCGGTGCCCAGGGCCACCAGGTTCCGCCGGCCGGCGGGCCGGGCGTAGCCGACCCGGTTGTTCATGTTCGAGCGGGGATTGTGCACGATCGTGCCCGGGAGGTCTCGGTCGAGGTGCACGGCGTGGACCACCAGCCAGTCGTCGCGGGCCAGCTGCTCCAGGCGGTACCCGGCCTCCAGGTCGGCGGTGCCCTCCGATACGTGGATGTGGACTCCGGTGCTGTGGTCGGCTGCCAATCCCGCGGCGGCTTCCAGCGTGTCGTCGGAGCAGGTGAACGCGGCGTGGACACCGACATGGCCCCGCCCCCCGGCTCGAAGGAACCGGTCATTCTCGACGAGGCCTGCTCGGGCGCCCGCCGATCCGTGCCTGTCGGTCACCCCGTAGGCGCAGTCGACCCTCACTCCGACTTCGGCGCAGGCTCGGGCGATCACGTCCAGCGACCCTTCGATGGCGTTGGGGGATTCGTGATGGTCGATGATGGCGGTGGTGCCCGACTCAAGGGCTTCCAGCGCGCCGAGCTTCGCCGACCACTCGATGATGTCTAGGTCGAGGGCCCGGTCCAGGCGCCACCAGATCAGCTCCAGGATCTCCAGGAATCCCGTGGGGGTGCGGGGCGGCGCGGGCATGCCCCGGGCCAGGGCGGAGTACAGGTGGTGGTGGGCGCACACCATCCCCGGCGTGGTGTGGCTGTCGCCTCCGTCCACTTGCGAGGGCGCGGCGACGTTCCCGGGATCTGGGGCCGTGCCGGTCACGGTTGGGGTACTACCGGCTGATGAGTGTTGATAGGCAGGCGGTTGCGCCACTGGCCGTCCACCTGGCGCATGGCTTCGGCCACCGCTCCTGCGGTGGGCACCAGTCCGATCTCGCCCACACCCTTGATGCCGTAGGGCGAGTCGGGCTGGGGTGCCTCGACGAGGATCACGTCGACCGGCGGCATGTCCTTGGCCCGGATGATGTCGAGCCCTCTCAGCGTGTCGAAGCGGGGCCGGCCGTCGGTGTCGCAGGGAAAGTCCTCGCTCAGTGCGTAGCCCAGGCCCATGTGGACGCTGCCCTCGATCTGGCCCTCGCACAGCAGCGGGTTGACTGCCCGCCCCACGTCGTGGGCGGCCACCACCTTCTCCACCTTGCCGGTCTTCGGGTCGGCGATCACCATCTGGGCCGCGTAGCCGAAAGTTGAGTGGATGACCGGGTTCTCCAGGCCGTCGCTGAGCTTGTTGGTCCAGTCCACCCGGTACTCGCCCTCGTAGTCGACCCCGGTGAGGCAGCCACCGTCCTTGGCCGCCTGGCACGCGTCGGCGACCGATCCGGCCCCCATCAGCGTTCCCCGCGAGCCGGTGGTCTGGCCGGCGCCCAACTCCCGGCTGGTGTCGACGTGGACCCTTACCTGGTCGGGGCGCACGCCGAGTTCCTCCACCGCCACCTGGAGGGCGACGGTATGCACGCCCTGGCCCATCTCCGTCCAGCAGTGGCGCACCTCCACGACGGTGTCGGGACCGGCCGGGGTTCCGGCCGGGTGGGCCGCGTCGGCCACGAAATGCACCACCGCCTTGCTGATCTCCTTGAAACCGTTGCCGAGCCCTGAGTTCTTGAGACCCAGCCCGAGTCCGACGGCCTTGCCGGCTGCGACAGCCTCGTCGTAGGCCGGCTTGATCGCCTCCAGGCAGTCCATGGCCCCGAGGCTGCCGCCGTCCATGATCTGGCCCGGACCCCAGACGGCGCCCGGGTAGACCGCGTTGCGCCGGCGGATCTCCCAGCCGCTGATGCCCACCGCGTCGGCCAGGCGGTCCAGAGCGCCCTCCATGGCGAACTGGGCCTGGTTGGCGCCGAAGCCCCGGAAGGCGCCGCAGACGCTGTTGTTGGTGCGGGCCGCCACCGCCTCGACGTCCACGACCGGCACAACGTAGGGGCCGCAGGCATGGCCGGCGGCGCGCTCCAGCACCTTCATCCCCACCGAGGCGTAGGGGCCGGAGTCGCCCAGCATCCGGGCCCGCAGGGCGGTGAGCCGCCCCTCGGCGTCGCAGCCGACGGCCAGTTCGATGCGCACCGGGTGACGCTTGGGATGGACCAGCAGCGACTCCTCGCGCGAGAACGTCGTCTTCACAGGACGGTCCAGCAGCCAGGCCGCCAGCGCGGTCTGGGTCTGGTTGGAGCAGTCCTCCTTGCCGCCGAAGGCCCCGCCGTTGGCGACCTGCTCGGCCCAGATGCGGCTGCTGTCGATCCCCAGCACGGCCGCGGTCTGGTCGCGGTCGTCCCACACGCCCTGGCCGCCTGAGTACAGGTCCAGGCCGCGCTCGCCGTCGACGACCTTGGGCACGGCCAGCGTCGACTCGGGCTCCAGGAAGGCCTGCTCCACCCGCTGGGTCTGGAACGTCTCACGCACGACGTGGACCGACGCCGCCAGCGCATCTTCCACGTCGCCGCCCCGAGCGTAGGTCGACACCGACAGGATGTTGCCGTCCAGTCCCCAGACAGCGTCCTCGGCGCCGTCGGCCACGGCCGCGGCCGGGTCGGTGATCGGGGGCAGCGGCTCGTAGACGACGTCGACCAGCTCCGCCGCCCGGCGGGCCGTCTCGCGGCTGTCGGCCACTACCAGGGCCATGATGTCGCCGAGGTAGGACGTGCGGCCGCCCTCGGGGATGAACACCGGCCAGTCCTTGTGGATCAGCCCGATGCGCAGGTCGCCGGGCACGTCGTCCCCGGTGAACACGGCCACTACGCCGGGCTGGGCCTCCGCCCGGCTGGTATCGATGGAGATCACGTCGGCCCGGGCGTGCTCGGCCAGATGCACCGCGCCGTGGAGCATTCCCGGCGCGGTCATGTCGTCGATGTAGAGCTTGTCGCCCATCGCCAGGTCGGTGGACTCGTAGCGGGCGGCCCTGGATCCCACGCCCCGAACGACCTCGACGGCAGTCCCGTCGGCGCCGGCCATCCCGTCGGCCCCGGTGGCCAGCATGTCGACCGCGTCGAGGATCTTCAGATAGCCGGTGCAGCGGCAGAGGTGGGCGCCGAGATGGCGGGAGGCCTGCTCGCGGGTGAGGCCGGCGCCCTTGTTGTCGATCAGCGCCTTGACCCGCATCACGATGCCCGGCGTGCAGAAGCCACACTGCACGGCTCCGGCTGCGCCGAAGGCGGCCGCGTAGCGGTGGCGCTCCTCGTCGCTCAGGCCCTCGGGGGTGACGATCTCGGCACCTTGAGCCTTCTCGAGAGGGATCTGGCAAGCGACACGGGCCTTGCCGTTGAGCAGCACGGTGCAGCAGCCGCACTGGCCCGACGGGGAGCAGCCGTCCTTGGCCGCGATCAGCCCGAGCTCCTCCCGCAGGGCGGCGAGCAGGTGGGGATGGTCGCCGACGCGCACGGTCGAGCCGTTGCAGACGAACTCCGTCACCGTCGGCGCGGCAGGTTCAGTGCGTTCCTGAAGGTCGGTCATGGCCGCGTACGTCGCCCCACATTCGCACAATACACAAGTTCGACCCCCGATCTAGAAAAAAAGTCCCACCAGGCCAGCCACCGAGCGCCGGCCGGCCATGAACGGCAATGGGTCAGGTTCCCACCGTGACCGTGACGGTGTGCCATCCCTCGGCGCCGTTGGGGGCGGGATCGACCGGCTCGCCGCTCTGGGTGATGCCGTCGCCGTCGGTGGCCCGCACCTGGATCCGGTGCCGGCCCTCGGTGGGCGTCCACTCGCGGTGCCACTGAACCCAGCTCTCGTCACCCAGGGCCTCGCCCAGCTGGCAGGGCAGCCATCCCTCGTTGTCGATGTTGACCTCGACCCGCTCGATGCCGCGGGTCGGCGCCCAGGCGATGCCGGCGATCGGAGTGGTCTGGCCGGCGACGATGCCGCGGCCGGCGTCCGGAACGTCGATGCGGCTCTGGGTCTTCATCGGCCCCTCCTTGGACCAGCCCCTCGGCACCCAGTAGCCGTCGAAGCCGTCCCAAGTGGTGAGGTGGATCTCATCGATCCACTTCACGGCCGACACGTAGCCGTACAGGCCGGCCACCACCAGCCGGGCCGGGAAGCCGTGGTTGGTCGGCAGGAACTCGTCGTTCATGCCGATGGCGAGGATGGCGTTGCGTCCGTCGTACACCAGCGGGGTCGGGAAGCCGGCCGTCCAGTCGTCCACCGAGCGGCCCACCACCTGGTCCGCGCCGGCCTGAACCCCGGCCCGGTCCAGCAGCACCGAGAGCGGCACCCCGGTCCAGACCGCGTTGCCGACCAGGTTGCCTCCCACCCGGTTCGACACGCACGACAGGGTGATGACGTAGTCGGAGAGGTCCATGGCCTGGATCTCGTCGAAGGTGAGTTCGTAGGGATTGTCGACCATGCCGGTGAACCGCAGCCGCCAGCTGGTCGGGTCGATCTGAGGCACCTGGCCGAAGGCTGTGTCGATCCGGTAGAAGCTGTCGTTGGGCGTCACGTAGGACGAGATGCCGGCCACGTCGTCGTCCAGCGTGTCGAGCGCGGCCACCTGCTCCTGAATGGATGGCCCAGCCGGCGCCGGCGCGGTCGTGCTGGTGGTGGACGCCGGTGCTGCGGCCGCGTCAGTGGTGGACGGCCGGGGGGCCGTGGTGGTGGCCGCCGACCGCAGCGTGTTCGTCTCCAGGAACTGCTCCGCGGCCGACTGGCCCCGCAATGCCCGGCCCAGGCCGACCATGGCCAGCGCGGCGGCACCGGCGCCGACCGCATACGCGAAGAAGGCCCGCCGGGTCTGCACCTCTCCAGGTGCTGCCACCTCGGCAGCGGGCTCCGGCTGCCCCTGGTCCACCGGCAGGGTCGCCGGCGACCGGACAGCTCGCTTGGCCAGGCGGCCTACCAGCAGCAGCGTTGTCCCCGCGGCGAGCGCGGCGGCCGCCAGCCCCACCACCCATGATCCGGCTGCCGGGCTTATCGGGTTGCGGGCCGCGGCCCAACCGCCCAGCAGACCGAACAGCGCGAACCCGGCCAGCATCGCCCGCGGACGCCCGCGTGCTGCGAAGCGCCCCAGCACCCCGCCGAGAACCAACGAGCCCACGATGATGCCTGCCGTGAGCAGGGTCTTCTGGCTGGCGCCGAAGTTGGCGATGCTGAACCTCACGACGTCGCCGGGGGTGTAGTCGCTGAGCAGCTCGCTCACCGCCACCACCAGCGACGGGATGGACTCCGAAGCCCCTTCCACGAGTTCGCCGAACCCCAGGCCGACGGCCGCGCCCGCAGTACCCGCCAGTGCGCCCATGAGTGAGGGAACGGCGTCGGGCGAGGATCCCGGATGCTCCCCGGTGGATTCTTGGTCTCTCACGACTGGCTCCTTGGCCGCTTCGGTTCGATTGTTTCGCTCGTCGAGATCGTACGCCTTTCGTCACCGAGCGCAATGGGCCATAGTGAACAGATGGAGACAGGGATCCGGCGCCGGTGAAGCACCGATGACAGGCGGCTCCGGCGACCTGCGTCTCTGGGGCTACGACGACCGGGTGGCCGGTTCCGCAGAGGACGGAGCCCGGGTCGGGCGGGTCGTGCAGGTGGATCGAGGCGAATGCGACGTGGTGACGGCCGCGGGCATGGTGCGGGCCGGCTCCGACTCCGTGCGGGCCCAGGCTGAGACAGCTCCCGTCACCGGCGACTGGGTGCAGGTGACAAGCCGACACGAGGTGGTGCTTATCGGCCGGGTGCTGCCCCGGCTCACGGCCCTGACCCGCCGGGATCCCGCCGAACGCGACGCCGAGCAGGTGCTGGCGGCCAACTTCGACGTCGTGGGCATCGTCGCCGGCCTCGATCGGCCCCTGCCGCCGGGACGATTCGAGCGCATGCTGGTGATGGCTCGTGACAGCGGGGCCGCCATAGCGATCTTGCTCACCAAGGCTGATCGGGCCCCGGATGCCGCCGCGGCGGCTGAGACGGTCCGGGCTGTGGCCGGCGATGTCGATGTCCTGACTCTGAGCGCGCGCCGCGACCTGGGCCTGGATCACCTGCGGTCCCGGCTCGGACCCGGTCGAACCATGGCCCTCGTGGGTGCTAGCGGATCGGGAAAGTCGACCCTGGTGAACGCCCTGGCCCGTGCTGAGGTTGCCGTCACCGCGAAGGTCCGGTCGTCCGACCGGCGGGGCCGGCACACCACCGTGGCACGCCGGCTCGTGCTCCTGCCCGACGGCGGCGGCATGGTGCTCGACACGCCGGGCGTGCGCGCCCTCGGCCTGATCGACGCGCAGGAGGCGTTGAGCCGCGTGTTCAGCGACATCGAGGAGCACGGTCTCAGCTGCCGGTTCTCGGACTGCGCCCACGGCGCTGAGCCCGACTGTGCGGTAACCGCGGCCGTGGAGCGAGGTGAGATGGATCCCCGTCGGTTGCAGCGCTTCCTCGCCCTGCGCGACGAAGTCGAGCAGCAGAGGGTCCGTGAGGAGCAGCGGGCTCGAGCTGCGGCTCGAGGCCGCCGCTGAGGCGAAGGCCTCACTAGCCGAGGCGGCGGCGGTCTATCTTTCCGGTCGGGTTGCGGGGCATCTCATCGACGATCCTCAGGTCCTCGGGAAGCTTGTGGCGGGCCAGCGCGCCGGCCCCGAAGGCTCGCAGATCCTCCAGCGTGGGCGGTTCGGCGGCGTCTCGGGGCACCACCACGGCCACGCCGATCTCGCCCATCACCGGATCCGGACGCGGGAGCACTACCACCTCCTGCACACTGGGATGCCCGGACAGCACGCCCTCGACCTCCGCCGGGTGCACGTTGTAGCCGCCCCGGATGAACATGTCGCTCAACCGCCCCGCAAGGCGGTAGAGGCCGTTCTTGTCCACCGTGGCCAGGTCCCCGGTGCGCAGCCAGCCATTGCTGAGGGCCTCGGAGCTGGACTCCGGGTCGCGCCAATACCCCGACATCACCGCGGGCGATCTCAGCCAGAGCTCGCCGGTCTCGCCCGGATCGAGACGATCCCCGGCGGAGTCCGTGATCTGAGCCTGTACGCCAGGGCGGGGCCGGCCCACCGAATGGCACGCCTCGTCGTCGCCGGCGTCGAGCGCGGTGGCCAGGCCGACTCCGCCCGACTCCGTGGACGAGTACCGGATCGAGTACGGCGCCCCGAAGCGCTCGCGGGCCGATCGCACCAACTCCGGGGGCGACGGACCGCCGCCGGCCACCACCGCCTGGACGGCCGAGAAGTCCAGCTCCTCCGATGACGGGTGCCGGACCATCAGGGCGATCTGGGGGGCCACGCCGATCACCGCGGCCATCCGGTGGCGGGAGGTGAGCTCCAGGGCTGCTCCGGCCGACCAGCGTTCGAGCAGGTGCGTGGTCCGGCCGCAGGCCAGCATCCACGGGAGCTTCGTCATGAAGGCGACGTGGGCGAACTGGGTGGACGAGATTCCGTGGCCGGCACCCCACGCGCCCCCGGTGTCGATCTCGGCCACTGCCCTCAGCTGACGGTTGGCGAACCAGGCCGCCTTCGGCGCGCCCGTCGAGCCCGACGTGAAGCAGATGCACACCGGGCGCTCGTCGTCCGGCTCGGCCGCGAGATCCGCGAGGGCACGATCCGACATGGGTGAGCCGGAGCGCAGAGATCCACCTGCGGAGGCCGGGTCGCCCTCTCCTTCCAGCCGCACGATCTCGGGGACCGCCGTTGAGCCGACGAGGTGGGCGAGACGAGGGTCCACAACGACGAGGTCGGCTCCCAGCCGGTCGAGGCATCCGGCTGCCTCGACGGGAGTCAGCAGCGGGTTGATCCCGGCCGTGACTGCGCCGATGCGGGCCGCTCCGAGATAGATGGCGACGTAGTCGACATCGGACGGCAGCACCAGTGCTACAACCGAGCCCGACCCGAGGCCACGCTCGTGCAGCCCGGCCGCGACCCGCTGCGCAGCCTGTTCGAGTCGAGAGAAGCTCATGGCCCGGCCCGCTGGCGTCACGAAGGCGGCGCGGTCGCCGAACTCGCTCGCGGCCCGCCGGATGGCTTCGGTCAGCACCTGTTGATTACCGGACGCTGACGGTGATGGTGTGCCATCCTTCGGCGCCGTTGGGGCGCGGTCTCACAGTCTTCCCGCTCTGGGTGTAGCCGCTGCCGTCGGTTGCCCGCACCTGGATCTGCTGCCGGCCTCCGCCGGAGGGAGTCCAGTCCCGGTGCCATTGCACCCAGCTCTCGTTGCCCGCGGCCTCGCCCAGCCGGCACGGCGTCCAGTCCTCGTTGCCGATCTTCACCTCGACGCGCTCGATGCCCCGGGTCGGTGCCCAGGCGATTCCGGCTATCGGTATGGTCTCGCCGCTAGTGACCCTGCTTCCGTCCTTGGGGAGGTCGATGCGGCTCTGGGTCTTCATCGGACCCTGCTTGGACCAGCCCCGCGGTACCCAGTAGCCGTCGAATCCGTCCCAGGTGGTGAGCTCGATCTCCTTGAGCCACTTCACCGCCGAGACATAGCCGTACAGTCCCGCCACCACGATGCGGGCCGGGAACCCGTGGCGGGTCGGCAGGGGCTCGTTGTTCATGCCGATGGCGAGGATGGCGTTGCGGCCGTCGTAGGCCAGGGTGGTGGGGAACCCGGCGGTGAAGTCGTCCACCGAGCGTCCCACGATCTGCTGGGCGCCGCGCTGGACACCGGCCCGCTGCAGCAGCTCGTAGAGCGGGATGCCGGTCCAGATGGCGTTCCCGACGAGCCCGCCCCCCACTTGATTGGACACGCAGGAGAGGGTGATCACGTAGTCGGCGAGGCGCATGGAGCGGATGTCCTGGTACGTGAGCTCGTAGGGGTTGTCGACCAGGCCGGTGATGCGCAGGCGCCACGACTCCGGGTCGACCTGCGGGACCGTCAGCGCAGTGTCGATCCGGTAGAACCTGTTGGTGGGGGAGATCGGGGTCACGTAGGGCGAGATGTCCGGCACCTCGTCGTCGAGCGTGTCGAGGTGGGCCACCTGCGGGTATCGCGACGACTCGCCCCGCGGCTGTGTGGTGGTTGTGGTTGTGGGTTCTGGTTCTTCGGCGGTGGTTGTGGTTGTGGGTTCTGGTTCTTCGGCGGTGGTTGTGGTTGTGGGTTCT
>VYCM01000095.1 GCA_009843915.1 Acidimicrobiaceae bacterium
CTCGCGCCGGGCTTGCTCCGCCGGCGGGAGGTTCCTGTCGCCGGACTCGGTGAGGCGGCGCGGGTCGGCCACCACGCGCTCCAAACCGGTGGCCACATCGAGGACCCACAGCGAGTTGACTGGGTCGACCGGTCCCGATGAGCGCAGGAACACCACCCGGGCGCCGTCTTCGGACACTCTGATGTCGCGGGGCTCCCCCAGCGTGAAACGCCGGGTGAGAGCCTGGCGTCTAGGAAACGACTCAGTCCCGTCCACGCGTGCCCGCTGGGCTCAGCGCCGGGTGTGCCAGCGGGATCGGCCGCTCAGTCGCCGATCTGCGACTGGAGGTACCTCTGGATGCCGATGTCGGCGATCATGGTCTGCTGGGTCTCGATCCAGTCGAGATGCTCCTCCTCGCCCACCAGCAGATGTTCGAGCAGCTCGCGGGTGCCCACGTCGCCGTGCTCCTCGGCGAGGGCCACTCCCCGGCGGTAGCGGTCGATGGCGGACACCTCGAGCTGCCGGTCGTTCTCCATCTGCTCCTCGACCGTCTTGCCGGCCCGCACGCTGCTGAGGCTCTCAAGCCGGGGCAACCCGTCCAGGTACAGGATGCGGTCCATCAGCTTCTCGGCGTCGTGCATCTCCTCGATGGACTCCTCGCGCATCTTGGCGGCCAGGCGGGTCCAGCCCCAGTCCTCGCACACCTTGGAGTTGACGAAGTACTGGTTGATGGCGGTGACCTCGGCGCCCAGCGCCTCGTTCAGGAACTCGATGATCTCCGGTGAGCCTTGCATGGCCCCACCCTAACCGGCCCGCCTGAAGCCTCACATGAGGTGATCGCGGCGGATCACCAGGAACCACGTCAGCACGAACGACAGACCCACCAGCACCACTGCCATGATCCCGGCCTCGGCGATGAAGGCCTCCTCGAAGGAGCCGAAGATCTGCGTCGTCAGCGTGAAGAAGCCCAGCGGCGAGACGAACAGGCTGATCGGCAGCTCCTTCATCACCGACAGGAGCACCAGGCCGGTCCCGGCCAGCAGTCCCGGACCCATCATTGGAAGGTCCACCGAGAGGAACCGGCGCAGCCGGCTTGCGCCCAGGATGCGGGCCGAGTCGTGCAGCCTCTCCGGGACGCTGCGGACCGCGACGAGCGTCACCCCCATCGCCAGCGATCCGAACCGGACCATGTAGGCGAAGATCAGCAGGGCCATGGTGTCGTTGAGCAGATCGAACGCCAGATCCGATCGCAACGTCCAGAAGCGCATCGACAGCGCGATGAGAATTCCGGGGAGGGCGAAGGTGCTCACCACGATGGCGTGCGCGAACGACCCCAGGCGCGACCGGTACCGGCCGACCAGCAGCGCGATGGGCAGCACCGCGGCAGTCGACAGAACCGCCGCCGCCAGGCTCGCTCCCAGCGTGTTGGTGGTCGCCTCCAGCACCTTGGCCCCGTCGATCGTCAGGGATCTCCCGCCCGTCGCCGAGCGCACCAGGCCGCGGGCCGCCCAGTCCACCAGCGCCACCAGCGGCGCTCCCACGCCGGCACCGGCCGACAGGGCCACGAAGCCCAGCGCGGGAACCCGCCAGCGGCCGAGGCTGTAGACCATCGGGCGACTCGGCTGGACTCCCGCGGCATCGGGAAGGCTGCGCGAGAATCGACGCTCGGCCAGCACCACCAGCGCGGCCAGCACGAGCAGCAACAGGCTGAGGGCCAGAGCCACCGGCGGGTTGGCGAGCTGGTTGGTGGCGATGGCCCTCGTGAGGGTGTCGTAGCGCATGAGCTGCACCGCGCCGAAGTCGCTGAGCGTGTACAGGAACACCAGAAGCGTCCCCGCACCCATGGCGGTGGCGATCTGAGGGAGGCAGATCCGTCCGAAGACCTTGAGCGCGGCCTCGCCCAGCACCCGGGCACTCTCCTCCAGCGAGCCCGGCAGCTGCCGCAGCCGGGCCGCCACCGGCAGGTACACGTACGGGTAGGTCATCAGGGTCAGGACGAGCCACGCGCCGTAGAAGCCCCGAAGCTCCGGCGTTCGATCCAGGCCGATCCCGGCAAGAAGATCGTTGGCCAGGCCGCCGGGGTTGAGGGTGTGTATGAACGCGGCCGCTCCGACGAAGGTGGGGAAGACGAGAGGCAGCGGCAGCAGCACCCGCCACAGCCGGCGCCACGCAAGGTCGGTGCGGGTGGTGAGCCACGCCAGCGCGGTGCCCAGCACCAGTGCGGCGCCCGACACCGACACCGCGAGCCGAACCGAGCGCCACAGCGGCCCGAGGGTGCGGTCGCTGATGAGCAGCCCAGCCGGGTCGGCGCCCTCCGCGAAGTTCCGGTACACCAGGTACACACCGGGGAACGCGAACCCCAGGGCCAAGGCCAGGCCCGCGACCCGCAACAGCGGCGGGGCGCCGGATGGGCGGAAGACCCCCTGGCGGCCTGCCTCGACCGGATGGGCGACTGTCACCGGTTAAGGATGCCGCTTCGCCTGGAGCACGACTGTCACTCGTTAAGGATGCCGCTTGCCTCGACGATGGCGATGCTCTCTTCGAAGCCGCCACCGAGGGCGTCGAAGTCGACGGTGCCGATCTCCAGAGCCTTCAGCGGAGGCAGCACCTGGTCCGGGGCAACTCCTGCGGCCAGCGGATACTCGAGGGTCTCGGTGGTGAGGTAGCGCTGCACGGGCTCTGACAGCAGGTAGGCGATCAGCTCGTTGGCCGCCTGGAGGTTCTCGCTGCCCGAGGTGACGGTGGCTGCGGTGATGATGAGCAGCGACCCGATGTCGTTGTCGTCGAAGTCGTGGTTGGCGGCCCGGTGCCCGTCGCCCGCGGCCGCGGCCTCCTGGTACTGGTAGTAGTGATTGACCAGGCCCATGTCGATCTCGCCCCGCCCGGCGGCCTCCACGATCGAGCGGTTGTTCGGGTAGTAACGGGCGCCGTTGGCCACCATGTCATCGAGCCACCGGGTGGCGACGTCGGTGCCGTGCAGGTCGCGGAACACGGTGAACCAGTCGAGGAAGGAGCCGTTGGTGGCGGGAATGGCCACCCGGTCCCGGTAGCGCTCGTCGGTGAGGTCGAACACCGACCTGGGCAGATCGCCGGGGAGCACCTCGTCGAGGTTGTGGACCAGCACCCGCTTGCGGCCCGAGAACCCGACCCAGGTGCCCGACGCGGAACGGTTCTCCGCGGCGGACAGCGCAAGCACATCGGCCTCAATGGTGCCGAGCAGGCCCCGGCTCTCGAGGAATCCGACCGGCCCGGGCGAACGCGACAGGAAGACGTCGGCCGCGGTGCGGTCGCCCTCCTCGGCCAGCAGCAGGGCCAGGTCGGTGGAACTCCCCCATCGAACCGCCACCTCGGTGCCGGTCTCGCAGGCGAACGCCTCCAGGATCGGGCCGATCAGGTTCTCGGATCGACCGGAGTAGACGGTGACGGTGCTGCCGCTGCCGGCGGCGCACTCACCGGCGAAGACTTGCGCAGCCGCCCCTTCGAGGGAGCGGGTCTCGTCGCCGGAGCAGGCAACGGCAACGAGGGTGAGCGCGAACGCGGAGATGACTGTTCGGAAACGCATGGCAGGTAATATAGGCTGTATTGCAAGTTTTGTCAAGCACGCCTAACAATATTTGGTGAGGCTGCTCTTCGTCGCACGGATCGCCGGTCGTGCTCAGGCCCAGATTTCACCAGCCTTCGAAGGCGGGGTCGCGCTTCTCCACGAAGGCTCGCATGGCCTCCTTGGTGTCGTGGGTGGCGAAGTTCACGCCCTGGCCCAGAGCCTCGGCCTCCAGCGCCTGGAACAGCGAGATGTTGGAGGCGTTGTTCAGGAAGCGCTTGGAGTTGGCCAGCGCGATGGGCGGGCCGGCCGCGAGCGTGGCCGCCATCTGGTCCACCGCGGCGTCGAGGTCTTCGGCGGCGACGACCTCGTTGACGATGCCGAGCTCCGCCGCCCGGGACGCCCCGATGATGTCTCCGGTGAAGGCCAGCCGCTTGGCCTCGTGCAGCCCGATCCGCTTGGGCAGCAGCCACGAGGTCCCGAAGTCGAGGCTCAGGCCCCGCCTGGCGAAGATCAGCGAGAACCTTGCCCGCTCCGAGCACCAGACCATGTCGGCGGCCAGGGCCATGCCGAAGCCGGCGCCCACGGCCACCCCGTCGACCTTGGCGATCACCGGGCGGGGGCAGTCGTGTATGGCCATCACCGTGTCGGCGATGTCGCGCATATGGTCGATGCGGTGCCGGGGCGGCTGGTCCGCGCTCGCTTCCTCGTCGTCGGCAGGCCCGACGTCGGCGCCGGCACAGAAGTCGCCGCCCGCTCCAGCGAGGACCACCGCCCGGGCCGAGGACTCCGCGATGTCGCGAAAGCCGTGCCTCAGCCCGGCCCACATGGCCGGAGTGCAGGCGTTCTTGCGTCGGGGCCGGTCGATGGTGACGGTGGTAATGGCGCCGGCGGACTCGATGTGGATGTTCGGATGCGGCAACGGGGCTCCCGGGATGCTCGGTTGGCGGTGCCGCGACGCTATCGACGAGCGCGCGCAGGTGCGAGCGCCACGTGCATCACCTCGGCAGCCCCGTCGGCGATGACGAGGCACCGTCCCGGCACCGGTGCCAGCGCCAGGCGGGCGGGCAGGGTCGCGCCGAGCAGGTCGGCGTCGAGGGGGCCGGGCCTGAACAGCACACCGGTGCGGCAGGACCGCATCTCGTGGAGCCAGCTGCCATAGGACGAGCGGAGCCGGTCAGCGGTTGTCGAGGCCACCAGATGGCTGTGGCCGGTGGTGGACGCGGCCAGTCCGGCCAGCAGTCCGGCGGCATCGCCGATCCGGTCGGCGTCGTCCACCAGCAGCAGGCGGCGACCCTCCTGGCCGGCGGCTTCGTCGAGCGAACCGGCCGGCACCGCCTCCAGTCCCAGCAGGGTGGACAACTTGCCGGGCCGGTCGGCCACGACTACCACGTGCACTCCGGCCGTGCGGGCGGCTGCGCCTATGGCGGCCAGGGCGTTGGTGCGTCCGGTGCGGGGAGGTCCCAGCACCAGGGCGTGATCGCCGTCATGGAGTGTGAGTCCGGCCGGTTCGAGATCGAGGTCGCTGACGGCGAAGCGGATGTGGATGCATCGATCCTCGAGGTGCGCTCCGGCGGGCAGGTCCTCCAGGCCGATGCGCTGGGGCAGGGATCCGACCCGGACAGGCTCACGCCTGGCCGGCGGGGACTCGGCCGCCAGTGCCGTGGCGGCTGCAGCCAGGTCGCCGTGGGCGGGGCGGGCGACATGAACCTCCAGCCCGTCGCCGACCTTGACAGCCCGGCCCGCCACGAGGTGGGCGGTGGGCTGCTTGAGCCCGAAGCGCAGGCCGTCGCTGGTGTCAGAGGTGGCGTGAACGAGAACCACGCCGGCGGAAGCGGCAAGATCGGGCGGAAGGTCTGCAGCCCGGCCGATGCTCACCGCCACCCGCACCCCCACCGCCGGGCCGTCGCCCCAAATGCGAGCGAAACGGTCGTGGGGTTCCGGCTCGCGGACGGGATCGTGGGCGCGGACCAGCCCGGCGAGATCGTCCACCAGCAGCACCACCTCGGCGGGACGCTCGGACCGGCTGCCGGCTCGCCGGGCGGCGACCTCGTCGTCGAGGAGGCGCAGCAGGCGGGTTCGCCGATCCCCTTCTGTCGGGGCGACGACCGCGCCGACGTGAGGAAGGCTGCCGAGCGCCGGCAACGTGCCGGCATCGAGGTCGATCCCGTAGACGTGCAGTTCGTCGGGACTGTGGGTGCGGCAGAGGTCGAGGGCGACCGCGGCCAGGGTGGTGGTCGTGCCCGACCCGGGGCCGCCGATGACCGCCAAGTGGCCGTCGGCCGGCTGCCATCCGCCGGGGAACTGCCGCTGGCGGGCGGGGTCGTCCACCAGCCAGGCCGCCGGCCGACCGGGGCCGGCCGCCTCGGCGAGGCGCGTCGCGGCGACCTCGCTGGGGAGGGGCGCAGGCCACGGCGAGCGGGGCTCGGCACCCCCGAGGTTGTGATGGGCTGCTCGAACGGCTTCCACCACCGAGTCGAGGTCGCTGTGCTGGTCGCCGGAGGCTGGGATGGGGCGCGACCCGACCGGTCCGACCCGCAGGCCGGTCGAGCATCGGGGTGTGCTGCCGGTCACCAGCGCCGACTGGAACGCGACGAGCTCTCCCGGCCCGAAGCGGGCCATCGCCCGGCCGGGCCGTTGACGGGGGATACGGGCCGCGTCGGGCGAACCGATCACGTCGTTGGAGTCGTGGCGGTCGGTCACCCGCAGGGCGATCCGGCACGAGGTGTTGGCTCTGATGTCGTCGGTCACCACCCCGGCCGGCCGCTGGGTGGCCAGCACCATGTGGACGCCGAGGCTGCGGCCCCGCTGCGCGATCCCGACCAGCGAGCGGAGGAATCCGGGCAACTCGGCGGCCAGCGTGGCGAACTCGTCCACCACGACCACCAGCCGGGCCAAGGGGTCGCCGCCCGCGTGGCCGGTTCGGGCCCGGAATGCGGCCAGGTCCTCCGCACCCGCGGCTCGCAGGCGCTCCTCGCGATGGCGCAGTTCGGCCTCCAAGCACACCAGCGCTCGCTCGGCCAGGCGGTCATCGAGGTCGGTGACCATGCCGGCCACATGGGGCATCTCCGCGCAGCGGTCGAAGGCGGCTCCGCCCTTGTAGTCGATGAGGACGAAGGCCAGATGGTCGGGGTCCGCGGACAGGGCCAGACCGGCCACCATGGACCGCAGCAGTTCGGACTTGCCGGAACCGGTGGTGCCCGCGACGAGCAGGTGAGGACCGTCGGCCACCAGGTCGAGCACCAGGGGTCCGTCGGCGGTCACTCCGATGGGCGCCCGCAGGTCGTCGGTGCCGCGGGTGGCGGCCCATCGACTCTCCACCGTCTCGGGGGTCGGCTCGCCGCCGAGTAGGTCCAGCAGGGACATCGAGTCGGGGAGGTTGGCTGTCGCCGCCCGCAGTTCGGGGTCGTCCAGCCGAGCCAGGCGGGCCGCGGCACCGGTGGCGGTCGCGACCGTGACACCCCACGCCACCAGCGGATCCATCACCGCCGAGGATCGAGGATCCACCAGTCTCAGCCGGCCGGCGTCGTGGTCGATGTCCACGATGGTGGTGCAACTGGAGGGCAGGTCGCAGACGTCGCTCGTGATCACGATCCCGGCGCACTGCTGGTGGCCGAGCACCATCCGGCCCGGCGCCGTGCGGCCCGTGAGCGTCTCGACGCCGTCGATGACGGCCAGCAATGCCCGGTGGCCGGTGCTTGCGGCGGCCGCCTCCGCGGCCGCCGCGGTGGTGCCGGACTCGGTGGCTACCAGCGCTCCGGGTTCGCCCCCGATGTCGATGGTGTGGGGAAGCCAGCCCATCCACGACCATTCGGTGGCGAGCCCGGGCACCAGGCCGGCTATGGCCAGGTCGGCCGGGCCGTGAAGCACCGCGGCCTGCAGGATGAGGCCGCGGGCCACGGCCCGGGCCGCCGGTGGCGGCCCGACCACACCCACGACCTCGCCGGGCAGCAAGGACACTGCCACCGGCACATCGGCCAGGGGCTCGATCTCGTGCAGAGCCTTGAGCGCCTCTGGCGCGGCCAGTCCGCCCCCCTCTACCTCTAGCGGTGGCGTGTAGAGCACCTCCGCGGTGCCGACACCGAGCCGCATGGCGTCGGGATCGTCACGGCGGCGCTCCCAGCAGCGCGGTGACGGCGTCTCGGCCCGGCGGACCAGCTCGGCCAGATCCGGGACGAGGGCGATGCGCCTGCGCCGCTCGGCGGCGTGCGCCGCCGGCAACGCAGCAACAAAGTTCTCGACCCTCTGGACTACGGCGGCGCAGGCTTGCTCATGAGAGCGAGCGACCCGCCGGCGCCGCTCCAGCCAGGTGCACACCGTGATGAGGGGCCCGAGAGCCGCGAACACCGCCATGAACGGGCTCCACACGAAGGCCAGCACGAGCCCGGCCGCGGCGGGAAGGACGATGCCCGCCCACGACAGAGTCTCGGGCTCCGGCCGGGCCGGAGGCTCGGCCGGCACTCGCAACGGGGCCGGCGATGTCGGCGGCCGGCGGCGGGGCGGCCGGTTGAACGGGATCCGTCCCGCGGCCGCGCCCAACCCGGCACTCATAGCCGCGGGCCGGTCCTTCACCGGCGTCCTCCACTGCAGGCAGGTGGCCCCCAGGCGGATGGCGGCCCGGATCGGCGCCCGGGTCGGGGCAGCCACGGGCCGGCCGGCCACCACTGTTCCGTTGCGGGAGCCGAGGTCGCCGATCACGAGCCTCTTGCCGGCCCTGCTCACCGTCATACGGGCGTGGCGGCGGGAGATCGTCGGGTCGTCGAGCACTAGGTCGCAGTCCTCCGAACGCCCTATGACCCAGGTGTCGCTCGAAGGGGACGGCAGACGCGTGCCGGACCGCAGGCCACCGGTCACGACCAGCGTGGCCCTGCCGCCGGACCGGTTGCCATGCATCTGTGGCGGTTGGGAGGGGAGCTGCTCACATCCGGGAGCGATCTCGAGCAGCGTCCCCTCCCAGATCGGGACCGACGGCAGCGGTGTGTCGGGACCGTGCCAGCACCCGTCGATGCACAAGCCGTCCCCGGCGCGGTTGCCGGCTTGGTCGGCTTCGCCGTGGAGCGCCGCGGCGAGGTCGGCCACCGTGTAGCCGTCTAGACGGGAGTCGATCTCCACGGTCGTCTCGACGCCGTCGAGTCGGTGCCGGACCCTCACCGGCTTCCCCTTATTGCGGTCGGGTCTGTTGGGCGGCCGCGGCCGCCTTCGCGGCGGCTAGACCGTGTCGAGCGCGCTGACGCCCGCCTGGAGTTCGGCCGAGATGAACGTCGAGTGCTCGCCGAGGGCGTCGCACAGTGCCCGCAGGTTGGGTCGGAACTCGGTCTCCCAGAGTTGCCGGAAGCGGTCGGCTCTGGCCCCCTGCCAGGTGGTGCCGTCGATGCCGGCGCCGATGGCGCTTATCACCCCCTCCGCCGTCTCCTTCTGCCGGGCGAAGATCACCGCCAGCTGCTCCATCTGCGACTTGGACATCACCAGCATGTCGCCAGCCATTGACACCCTCCCTTGATTGATAGCACAAGCCTTCTTGTGCTGTTTCATGTGATTGTCACACCATCATAGCAGGCTGATACGCCAACAACAACCTAAAGAAAAGGGAATAGCTTGAAACATCTTGAAAATCTAGTTAGAGGCTGCGTGCTGATGTAGCGTTCGAGACGGGCGGAGGGGCGCTCAAGCCGCTGACTCAGGCGGGCGTATCAGTGGGCGTGTCGTCACCGATGGCCCTCTTGACCGAGCCGAGCAGGTCGGCCATGGCGGCCTTCACCGACTCCTGGTGGGCAGCCAGAGCCTGGAACTCCTGCCCCGAACGGATGGCGGCTCGACCCCCGAGCACGTCGAAGGCCCGATGGGCCATGCGCTTGTTGATCTGGGCCAGGTCGGGCGCCACACCGGCGATCCGCACCGCCACCCCCAGCACGGCCTCCTCCAACTCCTCGGGCGGGTAGGCCCGGTTGGCCCATCCCATCCGGGCCGCCTCGGTGCCGCTCACGGAGTCGCCGGTGAGCATGGCCTCCATGGCGTGGCGCAGTCCCATCAACGGCGTGTGGTACTGCCAGTCCGGCGGAGACGCCACCCTCACGACGGGATAGCCGATGCGGGCGTCGGCGGCCACGTACACGAGGTCGCAGGCCGCGGCCAGCTCGGTGCCGCCGGCGTATGCGTACCCGTGAACCTGTGCGATGACCGGCTTGGCCAGATCCCAGATGGAGAACCAGCCGTCGCTGGCCTGGCGGGTCCACTGGCCGTCGCCGGGGGCCGACGGGTAGGGCGGGTCGTCCATGAGCCCGCCGGAGAGGTCGTAGCCCGACGAGAAGCAGGGGCCCGCGCCCCGCACGATGGTGACCCGGGCGTCGGGGTCTCCGTCGAACCCGTGCAGAGCATCGAACAGCGCAGCACGCAGGGGCGTGGAGATGGCATTGCGCTTGCCGGGGCGGTTGAGCGTGATCCGGCGCACGTGTTCGGCCGGCTCGTCGATGAGGATCAGTTGCTCGTCGGTCATTTGCCTGTCTCTCGTGGACCTGTCTCTTCGATGCGGCGGGCGCCGGCGAACGAGTCGGTCATGTCTCCACCGCCGTGTCACGCGTGCCGGCCAGTTCGGCCGCCAGGGTGAGTCCCTCGTCGCGGTCGCACCGGACTATCACACCGGTCAGCCCCGCAGGGACCGCCTCGGACCATCGGGCCCGGATGCGCTTGGGCGAGCCGAGCAGGGACTGCGACTCGATGTAGTCGTCGGGAACCGCCGCGACCGCCTCGTCCCGGTGCCCGGCCCGCCACAGTTCCACGATCCGGGCCGAGGCCTCGGGCCAGCCCCGGCGGGACATGGCCTCGGCGTGGAAGTTGTGGGTCTCGCTGCCCATGCCGCCCACGTACATGGCGACCAGCGGCTTACGGGCATCCACCGCGGCCCGCACGTCGTCGGTGATCTGAACCGACAGCGAGCCGAACACCTCGAGGCCGGCCCGCAACGCTGCGGAGCGGCGGGCCCGGCCCCGGGCCAGCGGCTCGGCGTAGGTTGCGATCCCCTCGGACCCGTAGCCCATGGGCAGCCAGCCGTCGGCCACCTCCGCAGCCAGAGCGACGTTGCGGGGTCCTCCGGCCGCGATCCAGATCTCGACGCCGGGCGCAGGGTGCAGGATCGACTTGAGCGGCTTGCCCTGGCCCAGCGCGCCGGGACCGTCGTAGGGCAACCGGATGGCGGTGCCGTCGTGGCTGACGGGCCCGTCGCGGGCCAGGACCTTGCGCATGATGGCCGTGTAGTCGCGCAGCTTGGCCACCGGCGAGCCCCACGCCGCGCCGTGCCAGCCCTCCACCACCTGGGGCCCGGACACGCCCAGGCCGATGATGGTGCGCCCGCCGCCGGCGAGGGCGTCGATGGTCATGGCGTGCATGGCGGTGGCCGCGGGCGTGCGGGCATCGATCTGCACCACACCGGTGGCGAGCTTGATGCGGCTGGTGTGGGCGGCCAGGAAGGCGAGCGGGGACAGCGCGTCGGCGCCGTAGGCCTCGGCCGTCCACACGCTGTGGTAGCCGAGCCGCTCTGCGAGCTGAACCGCCGCCACCGGCACCTCCAGCGCGGCGCCCCGGTACAGCTCGAGTCCGAGCCCCAGCTTCAGCATGCGCCGCGACGGCTCCTCATCATCGCCAACCCTAATCTCGCTACGATCCCTGCTCGTGAAGGCGCTGCGCTTCTCACGCAAGGAGGCCCGCTACGCGGCCGCGGCCCTGGCGTCGCGGCTGCGGCCCGGCGCGGGAGCGACCTGGGGGCCGCTCAAGCTGGTCAACGACGACCCGCCCGACCTGCCCGGCGAAGGCTGGCAGCGCATCTACCCGCGGCTCACCGGAATCTGCGGATCGGATCTGGCCACGATCGACGGCCGGTCGTCTCGCTACTTCGAGGACTACGTCTCGTTCCCGTTCGTTCCCGGCCACGAGATCGTGGCCGACACCGCCGAGGGGCGCCGGGTGATCGTCGAGCCGGTGCTGGGCCACGCCGCCCGGGGCTTCGACCTGCCCTACCCGGGCGCGGCGCCCGGCGACGGCGACGACTACCGGCATCTCATGTGCGGCCATCTCAAGCCGGGTCTCCAGACCGGTTTCTGCCGCTCCACCGGCGGCGGATGGTCCACCGAGTTGGTGGCCCACGACTCGCAGCTGCACGACGTGCCGGACTGGATGAGCGACGAGCTGGCCGTGATGATCGAGCCGTTGGCGGGGGGCGTGCACGCCGCTCTTCGATCCGGCGCGCAGCCCGGCGACTCGGTGGCCGTGGTCGGGGCCGGGACTATGGGCCTGCTGGCGGTGGCCGCCCTGCGGGGCCTGACCGAACCAGCCTCGATCCTGGTCGGCGCCCGGTACTCCACCCAGCGGGCGCTCGCGCTCGAACTCGGCGCGGACTCAGCCGTCGAGCCCGGCGAGCTGAAGCGGGCCGCGCGGCGGGCCACCGGCTCGTTCATGGTCGGCGACCACCTCTCGGGAGGTGCCGATGTGGTCATCGACGCAGTGGGCTCGTCGGCCTCGCTGGCTGAGGCCCTGTCGCTGTGCCGGCCGCGGGGCCGGGTGCTGATGCTGGGAATGCCCGCCACCGTGACCGTCGAGCTGACCGGTCTGTGGCACCGCGAGATCGAGCTGGCCGGCTGCTACGCCTACGGCACCGAGGTCCGCGCCGACGGCCGGCTCGCCACGAGCTTCGACCTGGCCATGGAACTGGCCGGCAAGGTCGCCTTCGACCGGCTCGTGTCGGCCCTCTACCCGCTCGACCGTTACGTCGACGCGCTGAGCCATGCCGGCGAGGCAGGCCGGCGCGGTGCGGTCAAGATCGCCTTCGACATGCGCAACGAGCGACACCGTGGAATCTGACCGCAAGGTCGGCGGCTTCGACGCGGTGGTGGTCGGCGCGGGTGTGATCGGCGCGGCCATCGCTTTCGAGCTCGGTCGGCGGGGACGGCGCGCCTTGTGCGTAGACAAGCTGCCGGCCGCGGGATTCGGCTCCACCGTCAACTCGTGCGCCATCGTGCGCTTCACATACTCCACCTTCACCGGCGTGGCCATGTCGTACGAGGGCCTGCAGTACTGGCTGGAGTGGCCCGACTACCTCGAAGCCGGTGACGAGCTCGGCCTCATCGCCTACAAGCAGTGCGGGATGGCGGCGCTGAAGGACCCCGGTGGCCACTACCTGAAGGTGCTTCCCCACTTCGACGCGATCGGGGTCGCCTACGAGGACTGGTCGACAGCCGAACTGCTGCGTCGCATTCCCATCCTCGACCCCGGCATCTTCGGACCGCCGAAGCGGCCCGACGACCCCGACTTCTGGGCCGACGCAACCGAGGACCTACCTGGCGCGATCTTCACGCCCGAGGCAGGCTACGTGAGCGACCCTCAGCTGACCACCCACAACCTGCAGCGGGCCGCGGAGGCGGCCGGCGCCGAGTTCCGCTTCGCCACCGCCGTGACCGGAATCGCACGGAGCAATGGGCGGGTCACGAGCGTGACCCTCGGCGACGGCACGACCGTGGCTGCGCCGGTCGTGGCGAACGTGGCCGGGCCTCACTCGTACCTGATCAACCAGATGGCCGGCGTCTACGACTCGATGCACATCAAGACCAGGGCGCTTCGTCACGAAGTGCACCACGCGCCGGGGCCGTCCACCTACGACTACGAGCGCGACGGCTTCAACATCGCCGACGACGACAACGGCATCTACTTCCGCCCGGAGGCCGGCAACCACATCCTGGTGGGCAGCACCGACCCCCGCTGCGACCCCCAGGACTGGGTGGACCCCGACGACTACGACCAGCGGCTCAGCGCCGAGCAGTGGGAGGCGCAGGTCCTGCGGCTGAGCCGGCGCCTGCCGCCGGTGGGCGTGCCTCACGAACGCAAGGGCGTGGTGGATCTGTACGACGTGAGCGACGACTGGATCCCGATCTACGACCGCACCGATCTCGACGGCTTCTACGTGGCCATCGGCACCAGCGGCAACCAGTTCAAGAACGCCGGCGTGGCGGGGCACTGCATGGCCGAGCTCATCGAGGCGGTGGAGGCCGGCCACGACCACGACGCCGATCCGCTCGTGGTCGAGGGCCGCTACACCGGCCTGCCCATCGACATGGGCACCTTCAGCCGCAACCGGGAGATCAACCCCAACTCGTCCATGTCAGTGCACGGCTGATGCCAGCCCACGGCTGACAGGCAAGCCCGCCCGTGACCGACGATCTGATTAGGCAGAGCGCCTGCGAGGTCGTGGACGCTCTAGCCGCGGGCGACCTCCGGCCCCACGACGCTCTCGACGCGGTGCAAGGCCGGGTTGAGTCCGTCGATCACCTCATCAACGCACTGCCGACCCGCTGCTTCGACCGGGCCCGAGATCACGCCGACCGTCTCATGGCAGTCCCACCCGACGAACGCGGCGTGCTGGCCGGCCTGCCTGTTCCCATCAAGGACCTCACGGCTGTCGCCGGCGTCAGGACGACTCACGGGTCACGGCTGAGGGAGGACTTCGTGCCGGAACAGTCCGACGTCATCGTCGAGACGCTCGAAGCTCACGGCGCCGTGGTGTACGCAAAATCGAACACCCCCGAGTTCGGGGCGGGCGGGAACACCTTCAACGACGTGGTCGGGGCCACCCGCAACCCCCACGACCTGCGCCTCACCGCCGGCGGGTCTTCGGGCGGCGCGGCCGCGGCGGTGGCCATCGGCATGGCTTGGCTGGCCCACGGCTCGGATCTGGCCGGCTCGTTGCGCACTCCGGCCAGTTTCTGCGGCATCACCAGCCTGCGCCCTTCGCCGGGACGCATCGCAAACGGACCGAGCGTCGTGCCGTTCCAGGTGCATTCTCAACAGGGGCCGATGGCACGCGACGTCGGCGACCTCGCCCTGCTGGCCGACGCGATGGTGGGCGAGAGTCCACGCGCCGGGCTCGGCAAGCCGCCGCCGCAAGAGTCGTTCCGCAGAGCCGCGGCATCTCCGTTGCCTCCGGCCCGGGTGGCCTACAGCGTCGATCTAGGCGTGACCGAGACCGCCCTGGAGGTTGTCGAGGTGTGCGACCGGGCGATGCATGCCCTCGAGAGCGACGGCACTGCCGTTGTGGCCGATCATCCTGATCTCTCCGATGCCGAAGTGGCTTTCGACGTCCCCCGGGCCCTCATGTTCGCCACCCTTCTGGGAGCCGAACTCCCCCAGGCTCGGGATGTCCTCAAGCCCGAACTCGTGTGGAACATCGAACGAGGGCTGGCTCTCGACGGTGACGCTGTCCGCGACTCAATCGCGGCGCAAGGACGCATCTTCCAGCTCGCCGCGGATTTTATGAGCGACTACGACCTGCTGATCTGCCCGGCTGCCAGCGTGCCGCCGTTCCCGGTAGAGGAGCGCTACGTCGGCTACCGCGACGGGCTCCCGCCGAGCGAGTACTACCGCTGGTTGTCGATCGCCGCTGCCGTGAGCGTCACCACCCTGCCGGTCATCACGATCCCCTGCGGCCGGACCGAGACCGGCCTCCCGGTCGGAATCCAGCTGATCGGGCGGCCTCACGCGGAGCTTGAACTCTTCTCGCTGGCCAGCCACATCGAGCAAGTCCTAGGGATCCGCCCCGCCGTAGTCGACGTGACCTTGCCCGATTAGCTCGGGCACACTATGGCGCGATGGTTGAAGTCACCACCCTCACCGCTCACATCGGCGCGGTCGTCGGCAGTGCAGTCGACCCCGTGCCTCTCAGCGAGATCGAGCTCATACGAAGCGCACTTGCGGACCACCTCGTCGTCGTCTTGCCAGGACAAGCGATGGACCCCCGCTCGCTCGATGCGTTCATGGACGCGTTCGGACCGGCACATATCCACCACGAAGATCAGGGTGTCGTCCACGTTGCGGGCCTGCCGGCCGTTCTCGAACTTCGCAAGGATCCTGACGGCGCGCTCTTTGGCGGTTCCGGATGGCACGCGGACGCCACGTTCGAGGACCCCTGCGGGAAGATCACCGGTCTGTATGCCGCAACCGTTCCGGCAGTCGGCGGCGACACGTTGTTCGCGAGTTCGATCGCCGCGTTCGAAGCTCTCAGCCCCGTGATGCAGCAGATGCTCGCCGGCCTGAACGCGGTCCACTCCTACGACGGGCCGGGCCGACCGGACCACCGAGACCTCACCGCCGTGCACCCCGCGGTCCGACGCCATCCGATATCCGGACGCCAGGGGTTGTACGTCAACAACATGTTCGTAACTCGGTTCGACGGCATGACCAGCGAGGAGAGCAGGACGTTACTCGAGTTCCTCGAGGCGCACATCACCCAACCTGAGTTCTCGTGCCGCGTCCGGTGGGTCCCAGGCCAGCTAGTGCTCTGGGACAACCGCTTCACACTCCACTATCCCGTCAACGATTTCGACCGCCAACCTCGCCTGCTCTACCGCAGAATCGCGGTCTGACGCGCTTGCAGTCACCTACCGAAGGCCGCTAGGCCGCGCCTAGACCCCACAACTCATGCCCGGCGAAGTCGGCTAGGTCTGGCGCTCACCCGAGGAGCGCCTGGTAGGCGTCGAGGGTCTGCCGGTTGAAGCAGAGGAAACGCACCACGCGTACCTTCGTCGGCGTCGTCCGGACCGTGTTCACGGCGATGGCTGCCGCCGGCTCGGTGGGGTAGCCGTAGACGCCGGTTGAGATGGCCGGGAATGCCACCGACTCGGCTCCGACCTCGTCGGCCCGGGCCAGCGACTCCCGGTAGCACGACGCCAGCAGATCGGGCTCACCCTGGTTGCCGCCATGCCAGACGGGACCGACGGTGTGGATCACCCAGCGAGCAGCCAGCCGGAAGCCGGGCGTGATCTTGGCGTCGCCCGTAGCGCAGCCGCCCAGTCCCCGGCAGAACTCGAGCAGTTCGGGTCCGGCTGCCCGGTGGATGGCCCCGTCCACTCCCCCGCCGCCCAGCAGCGACGAGTTCGCTGCATTGACTATGGCATCCACCTGCTCGGCAGTGATGTCTCCCAGCCCAGCCTCGAGTCTCGGCCCCGTTCGGTCGGGCTCCACACGAGCGGGCTCTCCGTCCATGTCGGCCATTCTGGCCGCTCCGCCACCAGGGCTGTGGGGATGTGGCGCCCAAGCGGGCCTATCGGCCTTCCTCCCGGCTCTGGACCGGCACCGCCAGCGCGTACTGTCGGGATATGCCCCGGCTGTTCATCGCGGTGTGGCCGCCCGACGACGTGGTTGGCGAGTTGGCCGAGATGCCCCGGCCGGCTATCGACGGCCTGCGCTGGACCGGGCCTGAGCGGCTGCACGTCACGCTGAGATTCCTTGGCCAGTGCGACGAGGCCGGGGTCCAGACCGCGCTGGCTGCGGCCGATCTCCCGGAGGCTCAGGTCACGCTCGGCCCGCGGGTCAAGCGACTCGGGCGCAGCGTTCTGGTGGTCCCAGTCGAGGGCCTCGACGATCTGGCCGCAGCGGTTGAGGCAGCCATCGCTCGGCTGGGCCTGCCGCCGGCCGATCATCCCTTCACGGGCCACCTGACCGTGGCCCGCTACAAGCGCAAGCCCCCGCCCGGCTACCGGCCAACGCTGGAAGCGTCGTTCGCGGTCAACGAGATTGCGCTCGTCCGGACCGAGCCGTCCGGGGCCTACACGAACGTCCAACGCTTCGAGCTGAGCTGACCCCTCAGCCGGCGGCGATGAGGGCGACGGCCACCAGCGCCAGACCGAGTCCCGCCGCCTGGACTCTGCGCAGCCTCTCACGGAACACCAGCCAGGCCCAGAACACGGTCACCGCGGTGAACAGCGACGTGAGCACGGCGGCCACCGACGTCGACCCCACCCGGGTCGCCGCCAGGAACAGCGCATTGCCGGCGGTGACCAGTGCCGCGATGCCGACCACGTGAGGCCACACCGCACGGGGCAACGGTCTCGGGACCCGCGTCACGGCGATGAACAGCCCGAGAACTATGGACCCGGAGCCGCGCGCGGCCACGATCGGCCACAAGCCACCGTCTTCCGAAGTCCGGGAAAGGCACAGCAGCAGCAGCCCGATCCCAACCGCCCCACCCAAGCCGTAGAGCAGGCTGGATCCGATGCTGCCCTGTTGATCGGAGCGGGAGACGCTGACCAGCCCGATGGCGACCAGCCCGAGGAGGATCCCTGCGGTCGCCCTGGTGGACAAGCTCTCCTCACCGAGAAGCGACGCTGCGATCACGGGCAGAGCGGCCGCACCCACTCCGGCCACCGGCGCGGCCACGCTGACACGGGTGCGGGCGTACCCCGCGTAGAGAGCCACCAGCCCGCCTACCAGCCCGGCCCCGCCCAGCACCCCCCAAGCCATGTCGACGACGGTCGCCTCGCCAGCCGCGACCCACGCCGCGACGAACGCCAGGCCGAACCCGACGAAATTCGATGACGCAGTTACCGCGACCGGGTCGGCCCGCCGGCTGCTCAGGCCGCCCAGGAAGTCCGACGTTCCCACCGACACCGCGGCCAGCAGGCCGAAGATCACCGTCACGGCGGGCTCACGCTGCGAGTCTGGTCGTCTCGCTCAGTCGAGCAGGGCGTCGGAGCGGACCCTCTCACGCTCCGCCTCCTCGTGTTGGGACAGAACCCGGCCGAACAGTTGGCGGGTGCGCTCGACCCGGCCGATCACGCCCGGCTCCAGGGTGTAGGCGAAGATGGCGGCATGGCGGGGCCGGGATCCGGCACCCACCCTGGTGACCCGGTGCAGCGAGTGGCGCCCCCGGAAAATCTGCAGGTCGCCCGGTCGCAGCTCCAGGGTGCGGACTCCATCCCGACCACCGGCTAGCACCTCAGCGATGGCGTCGAAGCCCTCATCGTCGGCCGAACGGATCTGGGGCACGTACTCGAACAGCCCGCCGTCCGCAGCCGGCTGCACCAGCACCGTCACCGCGAAGTCGTTGGTGTCGAAGTGCCAGGTGAACTGCTGGCCCGGGTCGCAGATGTTGGAGGTGAGCCCGGCCAGCGGATCGTCGTAGCAGTGCAGGGCACCGATCTCCAGGCAGTCGGCGATGAACCGGGCGACCTCCGGTGCCCGGAACAGCACGTCGGTGGCGCAGCCGGGATCCCAGGCATCGCCGGGAATGAAGCCGCTGGAGCGCTCGATGAATGTGTTCACCGGATGGCCGGCCGGGTAGTCCGGATTGAAGTCCGTGTGGAAGTAGGGGTTCATCACCTGAGTCGAATAGTGGGTGGCGTGCTTCCGCTCGTAGATCTCGGCATTGACCTTCGCCACCGCCTCGGTCCGTACGAAGCCGCCCAGCACCGCGCAGCCGTCCGAACGCAGGCCAACTCGCGCCGTGTCCACCGCGGCTACGTAGCCCGCTGAGGTCGGCTCGTGCACAGGAAAGACGTCCAGATCGACAAGGTCCCCAAGTCCGATCGGCTCCATGGGCTGCATCACTTCTCCCAGTGTGGTGCCCAATCGCCTTCGAGGCGCATCGATATCCCGGCATCATCCTCAATGCGCCGGGTCACGCACATCTCGCCCGCGTCCAGGCCGTAGCGGGCTGCAGCCCACTCGAAAGCAC
>VYCM01000097.1 GCA_009843915.1 Acidimicrobiaceae bacterium
ATCAGGCTCACCCAGCTCAGCCCACCATGCGTCCAGCGCCCGGGCCAGCACCGCCCCGAACAGCGGCCCCACCTCCGGCGCCGTCAGAAAGTGTCCCGAGCGCCCCCCAGCTCGCCCCCCACCGGATCGCATGTAGAAGCCACCGTCGTGGTCGTACAGGCAGGCCTCCACATACTCCGCAACCGGCATCGGCCCCCGCTTCTCGATCCGCCGAGCAATCCGCTCGGCGAGCGTCACGCCGTGCCGGCCGCCAGCCGAACGCATGTCAGCCAGCGAGGGTGGCTACCAGGGTTACGTCGGTGAAGTGGCCTACCCATTGGGGGAGGATGCCGAAGGCTAGGGTCGCCGCGCCGGTGAGGACTAGGGCGGCCGTTACGGAGGTGGGGGTCTTGATGGGGGTGGTTGTGTCGAAATCGGCCGACTCGGGCGGGGCTTCTACCCACATGTGGCTGGCGATGCGGGCGTAGTAGTAGAGGGCGATCACCGAGTTGACCGCCACTATCACGCCGAGGACCACTCCCCAGGCCGTCGCCGGGGAGATCAGGGCCAGGACTATCTCGAACTTGGCGAACCAGCCGCCCAGCGGCGGGATGCCGGCCAGGGCCATCAGGAAGATCGTCATGGCGACGGCCAGGCCCGGCGAGTAGCGGAACAGGCCCTTGTAGGTGTCGATCCCGGCCGAGGCGGTGCGGCGGGCCACCGCGATGACCACCGCGAAGGCCCCCAGGTTCATGGCCGCGTAGATGGCCAGGTAGGTCACCACCGACGACAGGGCGTCGTCGGCCACCGCCAGCGACTCCCCCGCCACCGCCAGCGGGGCCAGCATGTAGCCGGCCTGGGCCACCCCCGAGTAGGCCAGCAGGCGCACCACGTTGGTCTGGCGCAGCGCCATCAGGTTGCCGCCGAACATCGACGCCGCGGCCAGGACCCACATCAGCGGCTGGTACACGTCGGCCCGGCCCCAGAAGCCCACGAACACCAGGCTCAGCAGGGCCACGAACCCGGCCGCCTTCGACGCCACCGACAGGAACGCGGTCACCGGCGTGGGGGCGCCCTCGTAAGTGTCGGGCGCCCAGGTGTGGAACGGGAACGCCGAGACCTTGAACCCGAAGCCGACCACCACGAAGATCACGCCCAGCGTCACCACCGCCAGCGGCGCGCCGTCTCCCGAGATGGCCGCGTCGATGTCGACCAGCATGGTGGAGCCGGCCGCCCCGTACAGCAGCGACATGCCGTAGAGCAGCACCGCCGAGGCGAACACCCCCATCAGGTAGTACTTGAGGCCGGCCTCGTTGCTGCGCAGGTCCCGCTTGCGCCAGGTGGCCATCAGGTAGGCCGGAATCGACAGCAGCTCCAGGGCCACGAAGATGGTCACCAGATCGCGGGCCGAGGCCATCACCACCATTCCCAGCACCGCCGACAGCAGCATCTGGTAGTACTCGTTCTCCCAGTAGTCGCCCTCGGCGATGTAGTTGGTGGACAGCAGCACCACCACATAGCCGGCCAGCAGGAACACGGCCTTCATCACCAGCGAGTAGTCGTCGACGACGTACGCCCCCCAGAAGGTGGAGCGGTCGGCGCCGTCCCATGCCAGGGTCAGCACCGGCACCATCGAGGCCAGCAGGCCGAACGACGCCAGCGCGGACACTACCGCCCGGCCCCGCTCCAGCCAGAGGATGTCGACCAGCGTCAGCAGGGCCCCGAAGCCCAGCAGGGTCAGCTCGGGCGCGATCGCGTGCCAGTCGATCGCAGGCCGCTCGAAGGCGACGACCAGCGTCGAGACCGAACCCAGCATCGGGGCGTCAGCCTCCGTTCGCCAGCAGGCCGACCACAGCCGGGTCGGTCACGTCGAAGATCAGTCCCGGCACCAGGCCGAACAGCAGGATGCCCACCAGCAGGGGTGCCCAACTGATCCACTCGGTGCGGGTCACGTCGACAATCTCGTCGCTGTCGGCGAACTCCTCTCGGGGCGCGCCCATGGCGGTGCGCTGCAGCAGCCACAGCAGGTAGCCCGCGGCCAGCACCGTTCCCACCGCGGCCACCACCATGTAGGTCCGGAACGTCTCGACCGGCAGGCCCTCGGCGGGCGAGTAGGCCGACAGGATGGCCGGGAACTCGCCCCAGAAGCCGGCCAGACCCGGCAGGCCCAGCGACGCCATCGAGCAGAACCCCAGGATCCAGCCCATCCGGGGCGCCTGGACCAGCATCCCGCCCAGCCGGCGGATCTCGAGGGTGTGGTAGCGCTCCTTCACCGAGCCGGCCAGGAAGAACAGCATCCCGGTGATGATCCCGTGGGCGACCATCCCGAAGATGGCGGCGTTGATCCCGAAGTCGGTGAGGGTGGCGATGCCCAGCATCACGAAGCCCATGTGGGCCACGGACGAGAAGGCGATCAGGCGCTTCATGTCGGTCTGGGCCAGACATCCCAGCGCGCCGTAGATGATGCCGATCACAGCCAGCAGCCCGATCCACGGGGCCCAGGCCTCAGCGCCCTCGGGGAGCATGGGCACCGCGATGCGCACGAACCCGTAGGTGCCGAGCTTCAACAGGATGGCGGCCAGGATGACCGAGCCCACCGTGGGCGCCTCGGTGTGGGCGTCGGGCAGCCAGGTGTGGAACGGGAACATCGGCACCTTCACCCCGAAGCCGATGAACATGCCGGCGAAGATCCAGATCTGGGTCGCGCCGAGGATGCCCGCGCCGGCCACGTCGGACAGGACCCGCATATCGAAGGTGCGCAGCGACTCGCCGGTGGCCGGGTCGGTCGACAGGAAGAACAGCGCCAGGAACGACAGCAGCATCAGGGCCGAGCCGAACAGCGTGAACAGGAAGAACTTGATCGACGCGTAGCGCCGGTTCTCGCCGCCCCACACCGCGATCATGAAGAACATGGGCAGCAGCACGACCTCGAAGAACACGAAGAACAGGATCAGGTCCTGGGCCACGAAGGTGCCCACCATGCCCGTCTCGAGGATGAGCATCAGGATGAAGAACGCCTTGGGGTTGCCGGGCTCGGGTATGTGGTCCCACGAGTAGACGACGCACAACGGCACCACCACCAGCGTCAGGGCCATCAGCGGCAGCGAGATGCCGTCGAGGCCGAGGATGTAGCGGCTGTTGATCACCTCGATCCAGCGGGCGTCGACCAGGTACTGCAGGGCACCGGCGTTGCCGTAGTCGAAGTCGATCAGCAGAAGGCCGCCGATCACCATCGCCAGCAGCGACGACAGCAGGGCCAACTGCTTGAGAGCCTTCTCCTCGGCAGCGGGGACCGCCATCATCACCAGCGCCCCGGCCAGCGGGACGAAGGTGACCAGGGTGAGGCCCCAATCGTTGAGAAAGTCGGTCATAACTGGGTCCTCGAAGCTCCTGGGTACTGGGGGATTGCGTTCTGGAGGGTCACGGCCTTGGTGGTCACAGCGACAGGATGAGCATGAACACGCCGGCGAGGATGGTCGCGGCTGCGAACAGGATGGCGGCGTACTGCTGGACCTTGCCGGTCTGCATGCCTCTCAGGTTCTCGCCGGCGCTGTCGGAGGCCCGGCCCGAGCCGTCCACGATGACTCTGTCGATGAGGGTCTGGTCGATGTGGTCGTACACGGCCCGGCCCGCGGCCACCGACTGGCGGCCGGCCTCGTTGACGACGCCGTCGATGACGCGCTGGTTGGACCAGTAGGTGGCCTTGGCCAGCGGACCCTTGACCGCCTTGACGATCAGGTCGGTGTAGAGGTGGTCGAAGTAGTACTTGTTGACCAGCGCGGTGTGAACCGCCCGGGGCAGCCCGCCCCGCGAGACCGGCCCGTCGTCGATCTCGGTCAGCTGCTTCCCCGCGGCCTCCGAGCGCTGATGCACGCCCTTGAAGTAGTAGCGCCAGGCCAGGCCCGCACCGATCAGGGCCACCAGCACCGAGACCACGGCCAGCGACCAGCTCGGCTTGGCGTGGCCGATGGCCGGGAAGTAGGCCGCCACCGGCTCGACGTAGTGGCCGAAGCGCTCCTGCCACGCCTCGGGCCACAGCTGGAAGCCCTTGGGCATGTTGAACAGCCCGGCCACCACCGCGAAGAACGCCAGCACATACAGCGGCACCAGGATGCGCGGGCCCGACTCGTGGGGATGGCCGTGGCCCCGGTAGGCGCCGAAGAATGTGAGGTAGACGACCCTGGTCATGTAGGCCGCGGTCACCGCCGCGCCCACCATGCCCATCACCAGCATCAGGGTGTAGTTGCCGTTGCCGTGGGTGCCGCCGAACAGGCCCCAGCCGCCGGTGCCGGCCAGGATCTCGTCCTTGGACCAGAACCCGGCCAGCGGGGGCAGACCCATCAGCGCCACCGTCGCCACCAGGAACGTGCGGTAGGTGTGGGGCATCACCTTGCGGAGCCCGCCCATGTCGGTCTTCATGTCGAAGCTGTGCACCGCGTGGCTCACCGAGCCGGACCCCAGGAACAGGCACGCCTTGAAGAAGGCGTGGGTGAACAGGTGGAACATGGCCGCGGTCCAGGCGCCCACCCCGAGGGCCATCACCATGTAGCCGAGCTGGCTGACGGTGGAGTAGGCCAGCACCTTCTTGATGTCGTTCTGGGTGAATGCCAGCATCCCCCCGAACAGCAGGGTGACCGCCCCGACCAGCGCCAGCACGTTGATGCTCGAGCCGGCGATCGACATCCCCTCCCAGAACACGGGATACAGGCGGGCAACCATGTAGATGCCGGCCACCACCATGGTGGCGGCGTGGATGAGCGCGGACACCGGCGTGGGTCCGGCCATGGCGTCGGGCAGCCAGGTGTGCAGGATGAACTGGCCGGACTTGGACATCACCGCGGCCAGCAGGCACAGCGACGCAACCACCAGCGCGGTGTGGCTCACCTCCCCGGCGTTGATGCGCTCCGACAGCGTCAGGGTGTCGAAGGTGCGGCCCGCGGCGAAGAACAGGATCGACACGCCCACCAGCAGGCCGATGTCGCCGACCCGGTTGGTGAAGAAGGCCTTGAGGGCGGCGTCGGAGTTGGCCTTGTCCTCCCACCAGTGCCCGATCAGCACGAACGAGCACACGCCGACCAGCTCCCAGCCGACGATCATCTGCAGCAGGTTGTCGCTGAGGACGAAGAACAGCATGGCCGCGGTGAACAGGCTCAGGAAGGCGAAGAAGTGGGTGTAGCGGGCGTCGCCGGCCACGTAGTCGGTGCTGTAGATGTGCACCAGCAGCGACACCGCGGTCACCACGAACAGCATCATCACCGACAGGCCGTCGAGCAGGATGCCCGCGTCATAGGTGATGCCGCCCCAGTCGAGCCAGCCCACCGTGCGGTGCACGGCCTGGACACCCTCGTGGGCCTCGTCGCGATGGCCGATCCAGGTGATCGCCGCCCCGAGGGACAGCACGAAGGAGCCGGCCACCGCGGCGACCCCGAGCTCGGATCCCTTGCGGGGCAGCCGCTTGCCGAACAGCAGGATCCCCGCGAACGACAGGGCGGGCAGCAGCGGCACCAGCCAGGCGAAGTCGAGGAAGAAGCCGGCGCTGTCGACGGAGCTGGGCCCGTAGGCGACAGCCTCCTCGGCGGCGGCGAGCGCGGCGGCGAGCATGTTCACGGTCCCTCGGCCTCTAGCCCTTGAGCAGATCGGCCTCGGTGAGGTCGATGCTTCGTCGGTTGCGGTAGATGAGCAGGACGATGGCCAGGCCGATGCCCACCTCGGCCGCGGCCACTGCGATCACGAACAGGGCGAACACCTCGCCGGCCACATGGTCGCGGAAAGCTCCGAACGCCACCAGGTTGATGTTCACCGAGTTGAGGATGATCTCGACCGACATCAGGACCATGATCCCGTTGCGGCGGGCCAGCACGCCGTACACGCCTATGCAGAACAGCACCGCGGCGAGCAGCAGGAACTGGTTGAGGATCACGGCCGCCCCTACTCCTTGCGAGCCACGACGATGGCGCCGATCAGGGCGGCCAGCAGCAGCACCGACACCGCCTCGAAGGCAACTATGTACTGGCTGAAGATGGCGTCGGACACCGCGGCGAAGCGCTGGGGCTCGTCGATCACCACCCGGGTGTCGGAGTAGCTGTCGACGAGGGCGATGCCCATCACCACGGCCAGCAGCACGGCCACCAGGCCGGCCATGAGCCGCTTCTCGCCCGCCACCGAGTCGTCGTCGCCCATGGAGGCCTTGGTGAGCATGATCCCGAACAGGAACAGCACGATGATGGCGCCGATGTAGACGAGCACCTGGGTGACGGCCACGAACTCCGAGCCCAGCAGGATGAACTGGGCCGCCGCGCCGGCCAGCACCAGCACCAGCCACAGGGCGGCGTGCACGACGTTGCGGGTGGTCACGCACCGGATCGCGGACACGATCATCACCAGCGCGATCACGCCGAAGAAGACGTTCTGCGCGACGAATAGGTCGCCGCTCGCAGCGCCCGCAGCCAGCACGCCCGCCGGCGTCATGTCGGCGGCACCTTCAATTGCTTGGCCACCGACCCCGACTCGTAGTCCTCGAACTCGGGCACGGTCTCCATCCACTCCGACAGGCGCGACATGTCATGGAGCAGATCAGCGATGCGGGGTTCGGAGAACTCGTATTCGGGGCTCCAGAACAGCGCCTCGAAGGGGCACACGTCGACGCAGATGCCGCAGAACATGCACAGCGCGTAGTCGATGTCGAAGCGGTCGAGGATGTTGACCTGGCGGGGCTTGCCGCCGGCACGGCGGGGCGGCGCCTTCTCCTTGTGGCCCTCGATGTAGATGCACCAGTCCGGGCACTCGCGGGCGCACAGCATGCAGGCCGTGCAGTTGCCCTCGTGCAGGGCGATCACGCCCCGGGCCCGGGTGGGCGGCGCCTCCTTGACATGCGGGTACTGCACGGTGGCCGCGCCCTTGGTCGGAGCGGGCACCAGCGTGCGCACTCCCCGCTTGGGGAACACCGTGCGCACCACCGTCGAGCCGGTCACCACCAGCCCCTTGACCAGTCCGGGTACGAGGCCCATCACACCACCACCTTGAGCACGCCGGTGACCACGATGTTGGCCAGGGCCAGCGGCACCAGGAACTTCCAGGCCAGGCGCTGGAGCTGGTCCTCGCGGAAGCGAGGGAAGGTGAACCGGACCCAGAAGACCAGGAACGTCAGTAGCACCACCTTGCCGAACAGCACCAGCGGCCCGAGCACGTTGAGGAGGTTGTCGGCCGGGTCGAGGCCGGGCACGTACCAGCCGCCCAGGAACAGCACTGCGGCGATGGCCGAGAACACGCCCGCGGTGGCGAACTCGCCGATGAAGAACAGCAGGAACCGCAGGCCCGAGTACTCGGTCATGTATCCGGTCACGAGTTCCGACTCGGCCACCGGCATGTCGAAGGGGGTCTGGGTGAGCTCGGCCTGCATGGCGATCATGAAGATGAGGAAGCCGACGAACTGGGTGATGATGAACGGGTTGCCGATCACGCCGGAGCCGAAGATCTCGCCGTTGGCCTGGGCCAGCACGATCTCCTGCAGGTTCATGGTCTCGGCCTGGATGACCACCCCGACCACCGCCAGCAGCAGGGGCAGTTCATAGGCGATGAGCTGGCCGGTGGCTCTGAGTCCGCCGAGCAGCGAGTACTTGGAGGCCGAGCCCCAGCCGGCCATGAGGATGCCGATCACCGAAACCGAGCTGACGGCCATGGCCAGGTAGATCCCCAGGTCGTTGGAGATGAACCATGCGTCGGGGCCGCCCGGCAGCACCACGAGCAGCAGGAATGTGGAGGTCAGGACCACGAACGGGGCGGCCTTGAACACGAAGCGGTCGGCCCGGCGGGGGACGATGTCCTCCTTCTGGAGGAACTTGCCGATCTCCGCCATGAGCTGGAGGGAGCCGTAGGGGCCGGCCTCCATGGGGCCCAGCCGGCTCTGCATGAAGCTCACCATCTTGAACAGGTGGGCGTAGACCAGCGTGCCCGCCACCAGCAGCACGGCCACCAGTCCGGCCACCACCCGGATCGAGGTGACCTGCCAGTACGACAGCTCCGACAGCACGCCAATCATCGGTCGATGTCTCCGAGGATGAAGTAGAGGCTTCCCAGGATGGTGATGATGTCGGGCACGTAGACGCCTCTGAGCAGCCACGGCGTGATCGAGACGTTGGAGAACGACGCCGAGCGGATCTTCACCCGGAACGGGTTCAGGTCCCCCTTGGACACGACGTAGTAGCCCATAACGCCCAGAGGGTTCTCGGTCTCGACGTAGGCCTCACCGGCCGGCACCTTGATGATGACGGGCACCTTGGCCATGATCGGCCCCGACGGGATCCCGTCGAGCAGCTGGTCGACGATCTTGGTGGCCTCCCGGGTCTCCTGCAGGCGCACCCAGAACCGGGCGAACGAGTCGCCGTCGGGGTGGGTCCACACCTTCCAGTCGACCTGATCGTGGACCAGCCCGCACGGGCTGTCCCGGCGCACGTCCCAATCCACCCCGGAAGCCCGGATGTTGGCCCCGGTAAGGCCGTAGGACAGGCCGACGCCGGGCGGGATCACGCCGATGCCGCGGGTACGGGCCTGGAAGATCTCGTTGCCCTCGACCAACTCCTCGATCTCGTCGCAGAAGGCGCGGATCTTGCGCATGGCCCCGCGGGTCTCGGCCACCCAGCCGGCCGGGAGGTCGTCCTTGAGGCCGCCGATGCGGTCGAAGTTGGGATGGAAGCGCCCGCCGGTGGCGGCCTCGATCTGATTGAGGACGTGCTCCCGGTCCCGGAAGGCGAAGAACACCGGGGTGATGGCCCCCACCTGCACGGCCATGTCGCCCAGGAACAGCGTGATGTTGGCGATGCGGCTCAGCTCGAAGAGGATGGTGCGGATCCACTGGGCCCGGGGCGGGGCCTCCACCTCCATGAGCCGCTCGGCGGCCAGGATGAACGGCACCTCGTTGGCGAAGCTGCCCAGCCAGTCGATGCGGTTGATCAACGTGGTGACCTGCGGGTAGGTGCGGACCTCGGCCAGCTTCTCGTAGCCCCGGTGCATGTAGCCCATGACCGGCTCGGCCGCCACCACCTGCTCGCCGTCGAGCTTGGCCACGATGCGCAGCGTGCCGTGGGTGGCCGGATGCTGGGGGCCGATGTTGAGGGTCATGCCCTCGGTCTCGATCTCCAGGTTGACGCGGGCGTCGGCGGCCTGCGCGGCGATGTAGCTGAGCTGCTGGCGCTCGGTGACGGTCATGGCGCCGCGCCCTCCCCGTCGTCGCCGCCGTCGTCCGTCTCGGGCATCAACTCGACGTCGACGAGGCCGGGCCAGGGCTTCACCCGGCGGGCCAGCAGCGGGTAGTCCTTGCGCAGAGGGTGACCCTCGAACTCGCCGGGGAGATAGATGTGGCGCAGCCCGGGGTGACCGTCGAAGTCGATCCCGAACATCTCCCAGGCCTCGCGCTCGTGCCAGTCGGCGCCCGGGTAGACCGCCACCCAACTGGGGGCCCGCAGATCGTCGGTGGGCAGGTCCGCCTTGGCGATCACCGAGCGGCCCGTGGCCACGTCGCCAACCCGGGCCAGCAGCTGGAAGCGGGTGTCGCCGCCGGAGACGCCGGTCTCGGTCGGTGGAGCCTCCTTCGGCTCAGGCTGGTCGAGCGTGTTGTCGACGGCGCTGTCCATGTCGCGTCCGAACGGCGACGGCATCCAGTCGATGGCCGACAGGAAGCTGAAGAAGCCGAAGCCCTCCTCGTCGCGCAACCAGGCCGCGAGATCCGCCCATGACTCGCTCTCGACCCGCAGCCACAGCTCTCCGGCGGAGATGTGCGACCCGACCAGCGCGTCGCCCAGCGCATCGCGAGCGCGCTCCAGAAGGGCGCCAGCCTCCGCGTCGGCAGCCATGCCGGGGGAGTCCGGGGCGTCGGGCGCTTCGGTGGAGGGGCCCGCGGTGTCAGTCGATGACAATCGGCTCACCCCTCCAGCGCTCCCCCATGTCCTCGTTCTGGATGCGCTCCTGGAGCATGACGATCCCCTCGAGCAGGGCCTCCGGGCGGGGCGGGCAGCCGGGCACGTACACGTCGACCGGGATGATCTGATCGACGCCCTTGGTGACCGAATAGCTGTCCCAGTAGGGACCCCCGCAGTTGGCGCACGACCCCATGGAGATCACGTACTTGGGGTCGGGCATCTGCTCGTACAGGCGGCGCACCGACGGCGCCATCTTGTCGGTGACGGTGCCGGAGATCACCACCAGGTCGGCCTGCCGCGGGCTGGCCGGCAGGGGGATCACGCCGAGGCGCATCACGTCGTAGCGGGGCGAGCCGAAGGCCGCCCCCATCTCGATGGCGCAGCAGGCCAGGCCCCACTGGTACACCCACAGCGAGTACTTGCGGCTCATGTTGAGCAGCGTCGACAGGGGCTTGGGGACCTTGCCCGACTCGACTAGACCCATCCGGGCCCCCCCGTGGGCCTCGCCGCGCTCATACCCATCTGAGCATCCTCTTGCGCCAGGCATAGAGCAGGCCGAGGAGCAGGATGAAGATGAAGATGGCCATCTCGACCAGGCCGAACAGCGCGTAGGCCTCCAGGCGGGCGGCCCACGGGAAGATGAACACGGCCTCCACGTCGAACAGCACGAACAGCAGGGCGAAGACGTAGTAGCGGATGTTGGCCTGCGACCACATGTCCCCGATGGGATCGACGCCGGACTCGTAGTTCTCGACCTTTGCCGGGGTGGGGCGGGACGGTCGCAGGATGCGTCCAGCACCCAGAAGCGCGGCCACGATGACGGCGCCGAGAGCCCCGAATATGCCGACGGTCAGATAGGTGCGCAGGAACTCCGACACGGGCCGGAAGCTTACCGTCGAGCCAGCCTTCGACGCGTCAGCCGAGAAGCACTACTCGCCGAGCCATCCAGGCCGCGCAACCCGACAGCAGCACGGCCGGTCCCGGGCGCCAGGCCACGACCGCCAGCCGCATCGCGGTTGCGTCGCCGGCAGACGGCACCGACAGGACATTGATGATCGCGAGCACACCGAGAAGGGCCACTACAACCGACGCCCAGTAGACCGACTGCCGCAGCCGGGGGACCATGTCGTCGGCTGGAGTGGTGCATACCGCGACGGCCGCGCCCACCAGCAGGAGGCCGGTAAGGGTGTTGACGTTGGTGAGAGCGCTGTGAAGGTCGTCCCACCACGGATAGCGACGATCGATCCCGGCGTACCGGATCATGGGCGCGACCACGTGCAGCAGCGCGGTGGCCAGCAGCACCACGACCAGCACTTCCCGCGCCTCGTCCCAGGCCACAGCCAGTGGCCGCCTGTCGCTCTCGCCAGCCATAGCGAGAACGTACCCGCTCAGAGGCCGCGCGGGCGCGCGTGAAGAGAACTGGACGGGACTTGAGAACCCTGTCGCCTAGCGAGAGGTCAGGAAGTGATCAGCCTCCGACCCCGGCGAGCGCATCGGCGCGCGAGCCGTGGACCGGGATGATCTTGTCGAACCCGCTGATCTCGAAGATCTCCCGGATCGAATCGGACAGCGAGCAGACGGCCATCTTGGCGTTCTGCTTCTGGAGCGTCTTGGCAACTAGCAGGACCACACGCAAACCAGCGCTGCTGATATAGGAGATGCCTTCGAAGTCCAGCACCATCCCGGTGTCGTCCGGGCTGATGGCGGCTTCCAGTGCTTCATGGAACTCGAGGGCGTTGGCACCGTCGACGCGACCCTCAGCCATCGCTATCAACGCTCCCCCCTGCCTGTCAGTGCTGATATTCAATGAACCGCATCTCCTCGGTATCGCGATCTAACCGTCGGCTAGCTATGGCCGTTGACTGGGCGACATAGTAACCCCCGCGCGCGCCGCGCGCCTACCGTGCCGCCACAAAGCCATGTGAGGCACTTCCGACGATCTGCTCGCCAGGTCCCCGACCCGGCCCGACCAGAGTCAGCGAAGTACTCTCGTCTCACTCTCTCGACACCATTACCCGGGAGGGGTCGCGTGTTACTGGACGTACTGCTGCCGATCGGGCTCCTTATCGTCGTAGCCAAACTCCTAGAGGGCGCTCTTGGCCGCTTCGGCCTGAGCTCGATCATCGCCTTCACGCTGACCGGAGTGTTGCTCGGTCCCGCTACCGGGCTGGTCGAGCCCACTCACGACCTCCAGCTCTTCCTGGAGATTGGGATATTCGTGCTGTTCTTCATCGTCGGGCTGGACGAGATCGACGTTCCGGGCTTCGTGGTGACCATCCGGGGCCGGTACTTCGCGGCAGCCATCATCTCCGTCGTCATATCGCTGCTGGCGGCCCTGGCGGTCACTTCCGACCTCTTCGGGCTCGACTTGGGGCTGGGTCTGGAGTTCAACGAAGCGCTGGCGCTGGCCGGGGTGCTGTCGCTCTCGAGCCTCGGCCTGGCGGCCAAGGTCCTGTCTGACTCCGGGACGCTCAAGCAGCCCATTGGGCTGAAGATCTTCACCATCGTGATCATCGCAGAGATCGCCTCGCTGCTCGTGGTGGGCTTCACCGTCGGCGAGACCCTCCCCAGCGTCACCGCGCTCTCGGTTCTGGCCCTCCTCGGCAAGATGGCTGGCTTCGTGATACTGGCCTGGCTGCTGTCGGCGAAGGTGCTGCCGGTGGCCATCGTCGGTCTGCAGCGTCTCGTCAACGTTCCCCAGCTCTCATTCGGCCTTCTCATCGGAGGGCTCTTCCTGATGGTCGTGGGAGCCGAGAAGATGGGCCTGCACGGCACCATCGGGGCACTGCTGTTCGGTGCGGCCCTGTCAGGACTGTCCCAAGGGGTGCGCAACGACATCATGCCCGGCATGCGCAGCGCCTCCGAGGGCCTCTTCGTTCCCCTGTTCTTCGCCTCGGCCGGGTTGTACTTCGACCTGTCCTTCATTGATCTACCCGCCTCCACAGTGGCCGGGCTCGTTCTGGTGCCTCTGGTCGGGAAGTTCGCCGGGGCTTTCATCGGCACGTACGTCACCCGGATCGACGCACCCTTCGCGCTGGCGACCGGTCTGATGTCCAAGGGCGTTGCAGAAATCGCCTTCCTGCTCGTCCTTCTTGAGGGCGGCGTGATCGACGAGGACGTGTTCTCGTTGCTGGTGGTGATCATGTTCGGCTACATCCTGTTCATGCCGGCCGTCATCAACTTCGCGGTCCGGCGGACGGTGCTGTCCGAGCGCTCCCCGCTGCCCGCCTCAGTGACGCCGGCGTTCGCCCGGTACGCCCTACAGGACGTTCAGGTCTCAAGCGTCCTGGACAGCACACGCGAGTACCCGGGGCCGGACACCTCCGTGGCCGAGTTCATGGAGTCCTGGACCGCGCCCCACCAGCACGACTACCTGGTCGTCGACGGCGGCGAGGTCACCGGAATCGTCACGACGACCGGACACCGCTCGTTACGCCGGCGCTCGCGGGCAGCCGCCTCGCTGCGGGACGTTCTGCGGCCGAACACCCTGGTCGCATGGCCCGATGAACCGATCCAGGACGCACTGGAGAGGATGACCAACGCCTCGCAGTCCGTGATCCCGGTGCTGGACCGCGAGTCCGGCCAATTCCTGGGTTCGGTCACGAGCCACGACGTGATCGATCTGGTCGTGCTGATGAACGAGATCGAGGCCGAACTCGAGCAAATGGAGACCGAAGAGCCCTAGCGGGCAGCGGCTCCATACACCAGCGGGAACCTCTCGTCGTCGGCGGGGTATGCGCCCGGCACTGCGCTGGTGTCCTCCTGGGTGACGGTGGGATCGCAGCCCGGATGCGGGTACCAGGTGGCGTCGTCGCCCAGCCACCGGGTGGACAGCGCGACCCGGCGTTCGCGGCTCTCGTTGGCGGGCGAGCCATGGATGATCCAGGCCGAGAAGAAGATGGCGTCCCCGGGCTCGACGTCGAACCCGACGATCTCGTAGGGGCAGTCGGAGCGGCCGCGGGCCGCCTCGACGTCCGGCATGGGATCGCCCTTGAAGTCCTCGGTCCAGCCACCCTGGCCGTCGAAGGATGTAGGGGCGTAGTACGCGTCCCAACGGTGTGAGCCTCTCACGAACTCGAGCGAACTGTGGCTCACCCGGCTGCTGGTGGCCGCCACCCACGCCGACACGATCTGCTTGCCGAGGAAGGGCCAGTAGGGAATGTCCTGGTGCCACGGCGTAGGCGCCGAGGTGAGGGGCTCCTTCACCAGCAGGTGATCGAAGTAGAAGCGCATCCGCTCCGAGCCGGTGAGCGACGCGGCCATCGCCGCGACGGGCGACGAGAACACGAAGTCGCGGATCACCGGCGCGTGCCGCCAGCGGTACCTGGTGGTGAACAGGCGGTTCTGGGCGGCGCCCGGGTTTGTGTCGGTGACCCACGGCCCTGGATCATCGAGTTGCGTCTGGGCGTCCTCCAGGATCCGCGCCACCCACTCGCCGTCCACTGCGCCCGGGATCTTGACCACGCCGTCGCTCTCGAAAGCAGCCCTCACTTCAGCGGAGATCACCGCCGACAATCTAGACCGGCGGTCTACGCTGCGGTCATGGCCCTCGTGTTCGCCGGAGTCTGCAGCCACGCTCCGGGCATCGTCGGACGAGCCGACCAGGCCGATCCGGATGTGAGGGACAAGGTCTACTCCGCCTACGGAAAGATGGCCGCGGCCCTGGCCGAGACTCGGCCCGACGCCTTGATGGTCGTGGCCGCGGAGCACTTCGGCAACTTCTTCATGAACAACATGCCGAGCTTCGCCATCGGGATGGCCGACTACTACGAAGGGCCTATCGAGGATCCGGGGTGGCTGGGGATCGAGAGGTTCGTGGTGCCGGGCGATCGAGACCTGTCCCAGCGTCTGATCACCGAGATCATGGGCACGTCGGATGTCTCCTACGCCGAGGAGTGGAAGCTCGATCACGGGATCGCGGTTCCGCTCCACTTCCTGACCCCCGACTACGACCTGCCCGTGGTTCCGGTCAACATCAACTGCCAGGGCCCTCCGCTCGCCCCCTATGAGCGGGGGTGGGCGTTCGGTGAGTCCATCCGGAGGGCCGCCGATCTCGTGCCCGAGCGTGTGGCGGTCATCGGGACCGGCGGGATCTCCCACTGGCCGGCTACCCCCGACTCGGGGAAGATCAACGAGGCCTGGGACCGGGACTTCCTCGATCGCTGGTGCCGCAACGACCGCGATGCGCTTCTCGACTACGACGACCGGTCCGTCTACACAGAGGCGGGCCAGGGCGCCTTCGAGATCCGCACCTTCATCGCCATCAGCGCGGCGGCTTCAGGGGCGCCCGGCACAGTGCACTGCTACCAGCCGGTCCCGATCTTCGCGGTGGGCTGCACCATCGCCACCTACGACCTCTCGGCTGCTGCCTGAACCTTCAAGCAACTAGCCACGCCGGAGGTGAGGTGATTAGCCGCTTGAAGTTCGCTGGCCGAGTGCAGCCGCGTGTGCGTCGACACCCTCGTACCCGCTCAGGGCGTACACGCCGGCCCGCACTGGTCCGTGCTCAGTGACCCCGTCGCGCATTCGCTGGAGGTAGTCGGCCCACTCGATCTGATGCAGAGCAGCGAAGTGCATCAGGATCTGCCCGTTGACGCCTAGGACATAGAGCAGCCCGATATCGGGCTCGATGAGCGCCTCGACTTCCTCCTCGTCGAGGTCGTAAGGCTCGAGCACCTCTCGTCGGTCGGCGAGGTAGGCCTCCTGCAGCTTGGGGTCGCGGTTCAGTTCGTAGAGGAACTTCTGGACGTAGTACAGGCTCATCGGATCGCGTCACAGACCGGCGGCCGTGCTGGACAGGGACTCCAGCACGCCGGGGACCACGCCCATGGCCACCGTCAACAGCACCGCGACCACGATGACCGCTCCTGCGCCGATGCCGATTGCGGGCTTGGACGCTTGCTCGGCTGTGTCGGCTTCGTCACCGGGGTCGCGGAAGTACATGGCCACCACCATCCGCAGGTAGGCGAAGGCTGCGACCACTGCGCTCACCATGGCCACCACCGCCAGCCAGTATGAGCGGGCCTCGACGGCCGCGGCGATGACCGAGAACTTGGCCACGAAGCCCGACGTGAACGGCACGCCGGCCTGGGCCAGCAGCAGGATGGTCAGCCCCAGCGCCAGGGCGGGCCGGCCGGCACCTAGGCCGGCCAGGGTGTCCAGGCCGGTGCGATCGTCGCGTTGGCCCGACAGCACGGCCACCACCGTGAAGCTGCCCACCGCGATCACTGCGTAGGCAGCCAGGTAGAACAGGACCGCGGCCACGCCCTCATCGGAGGCGGCCTGCACGCCGACGAGGATGAAGCCCGCGTGCGAGATCGACGAGTAGGCGAGGATCCGCTTGGCATCGCTCTGGACGGCGGCCAGGACCGATCCGACCGCCAGGGTGGCGCACGCCAGCGCGAACACGGCCGGCCGCCAGTCGTCGGCCCGGGTGCCCAGCGCCTCCACGAAGACCCGGATCAGTGCAGCGAATCCGGCCGCCTTCACCGCCGACGCCATGAGCGCTGTCACCGGCGTCGGCGCGCCCACGTAGGTGTCGGGCGCCCAGGCATGGAACGGGGCGGCGGCCACCTTGAAGCCCAGGCCCACCAGCAGCATGGCCAGGCCGGCCAGCAGCATCCCGTCGCGCAGCACGATGTAGGTGTCGAGATAGCCGGCGATCCCGTCCAGGTTGGTGGTGCCGGTCGCGCCGTAGACCAGGGCGATGCCGAACAGCAGGAACGCGGTGGAGAAGGCGCCCAGGACGAAGTACTTGAGACCGGCCTCCAGCGACTCGAGGCGACGCAGGTTGAGCGCGGCCATCACATAGGCCGCAATGGACATGGTCTCCAGCCCCAGGAACAACACGATTAGATCGGCTGCCCCGGCCATTACCACTGCTCCGGCTGCAGCCAGCAGGGCAAGCACGCAAAGCTCCGCGCTGGCCACCTCGACGCGCCGGCAGTACCGGGGAAGGGTCGGGGCGGCCAGCGCCACCGAACCCAGCACCACCGCGGCCACGAACAGGGCGATCCGGTCCATCACCAGTTGACCGCCGAAGGCTTCGATGTCCGCGTCCCGCTGCCACAGGACTACCACCGAGACGAGCCCGGCCACCGCCACCGCGAACGTCCAGACCGCGTCCACCATCTCCGGCATCAGCCGGCTCGGCACCAGCGAGCGGACCATCAGCAGTACTAGCGCGCCCGCGGCAGGTAGGAGCACCGGCAGCAGGCCCGTCCAGTCGACGGAAGGCGTCCGCACCGGAAGCTGCGCCAGCACCGTGCCCATCAGCCGCCTTCCTCGCCGTGTTCGGCACCGCCGCCGTTGTGGTCGGCCTTGTCCGTTGAGCGGGCCAGGTCTTCGAGGCTCACGGAGGGATGCACGTCGGCTACGGGCTCGCTGAAGCCCGGCACGTTGTCCTCCACATGGGCGATGATGGCGTCCACCGCCGGCTCGACCCGCTCGATCACCGGCTTGGGATAGACGCCCATGAACACGATGGCCGCGATGAACGGCACCATCACCAGGCCCTCACGCCAGCGCAGGTCGGGAATCTCCGCGTTGGCGCCGGAGGCCGGGCCGTGGAACACCCGCTGGTACGCCCACAGCAGGTACACCGCGGCCAGGATCACACCCGCGGCCGCGACCACCGCCCACCAGCGGTGGGCGTTGAAGGCGCCGAGGAGCACCAGCAGCTCCCCCACGAACCCGTTGAGACCCGGCAGCCCGACCGACGACAGCATCACCACCATGAACACCGCGGCCAGCAGCGGCGCCGGCTTCTGCAACCCGCCGAGCTCGGAGATCTCGCGGGAGTGGCGGCGCTCGTAGATCATGCCCACCAGCAGGAACAGCGCCCCGGTGGACACGCCGTGGTTGACCATCTGCAGCACGCCGCCGGTGAGGCCCTCGGTGTTGAGCGCGAAGGTGCCGATCACGATGAAGCCGAGATGGGCAACCGAGGAGTAGGCCACCAGCCGCTTGAGGTCTCGCTGCATGGCCGCGGCGATGGCGCCGTAGATGATGCCGATCACGCCCAGCGTGATCATCAGCGGCGCGAAGTACACCGACGCCTCGGGGAACAGGTACAGGCCGAAGCGCACCAGTCCGTAGGTGCCGAGCTTCAACATGACGGCGGCCAGGATCACCGAGCCCGCAGTGGGCGCGTTGGTATGGGCGTCGGGGAGCCAGGTGTGCACGGGGAACAGCGGCACCTTGACCGCGAAGGCCAGGGCGAAGGCCAGGAACAGCCAGCGGGCCGTGTTGGTGGCCAGCACCTGCGACTCGGCGATGGCGGTCAGGTCGAAGGTCACCGCGCCGCCCGAGGCCGACGAGTGCAGGAACGCCAAGGCCACGATGGCCACCAGCATCAGGGCCGAGCCGAACATGGTGAACAGGAAGAACTTGATGGCCGCGTAGGCCCTCCGGCCGTGGCCCCAACCGCCGATCAGGAAGTACATGGGCACCAGCACGATCTCGAAGAAGACGAAGAACATGACCAGGTCGAGGGCCAAGAACGTGCCCAGGCAGCCGGCCTCCAGCACGAGCATCCAGGCGTAGTAGGGCTTGGGCGAATGCTCGGCGTCCACGCCGACGATGGCCAGCGGGAAGATCAGCGCGGTCATCACCACCAGGAAAAGCGACAGCCCGTCCACCCCGACCTGCCACGAGACGCCCCAGCCCGAGATCCACTCGTACTGCTGCCAGAACTGGAAGACCGCCGCGGAGCCGGCGTCGAACTCGGCGAGCACCCACACCGCCAGGGCCGCGGACACCGTCGAGGCCACCAGCGCGACCGGCTTGAACAGGTCGGGCCGGGTTCGGGGCATCGCCAGCAGCACCAGGGCCCCTGCCGCCGGGACCAGCACCAGCACGGTCAGAGCGGCCGGGAAGGACGTTGAAGCGAGCGCGCTCATCTAGAAGCTCGTCCTGACGAGGAACCAGACCAGCAGCGCGACCGCGCCGGCCGCGGTCAGTAGCGCGTACGACCGAACGAAGCCCGATTGCACCCGCCGTAGCACGGCGCCGCCGGCCCGCACCGAGCGGCCCACGCCGTCCACCGCGCCGTCCA